>NZ_JBAURZ010000248.1:0-2250 GCF_049581445.1 Paraburkholderia sp.
GATTCATTGCACCTGAAATGATCAGGCTTGTGGCTGTCCGTGTTGTCTCGAACGGAAACTCGAGCACGGATGCCGGAGCGACCAGCGGCACATCGTGAGGCGGCTGGTGTCGATGGTGCTGGGGATCCGCTCAAATCTGGCGGCGCAAGGTTGACGGCGGCGTTGCAAACGCGTATGCGCGCGACGAGATGAGGGGCAGGTGGTCCTGGGGATACTGGAGTAAATGGCAAGGAGGTTGACGCAGGGTGCGTCGAAGGGAGCCCGTAGGGCGACTGGAGACGCACCCTGCGTCGCGTCACGCGAGCAGTCTGGGCCGTGATAGAAAGGCGGTTCGCCGAAGAAACAACCGGCGCAGCATCGGCCATCAAGACCTCGCGAGTCAAACCGATGCCGCGCCCACACTGAGTCCGGATGTCAGGTCCGGCGCACCCGTGCGCGTCAATTGTTGCATGGCAGGTGTGCTCTGTCGATGGTCTTCGGCGTTCATCAAGGAACGCCGATGCCCGGAAGAAATTCCTGTGGGATTCAGTCCACAGGCCGCCTGCTGGTGTGCGCCCGTTGCCGGGCGCAGGTCCTCATTTGCGGGCCCTGTGACCGCGGCAACCGCTATTGCCGCGATTGCACCAAAGAGGCCCGGCGGGTCAGTGTGCGCGAAGCCGGCCGCCGGTATCAGCGCAGCCGTCGCGGGCGCTTTGCCCACGCGGCCCGATCGCGACGCCACCGGGCTCGACGCAAAATCGTGACGCATCACGGTTCACCCGCTCCCCCTGCCAATGATGTACTGCAAGCGGACCTGACGACAGGCGCCGCCGTTGCAGTTCAAGCCGATGATCGTACGACGGCGGCGCCAGCGCCGACGGCATCAGCAACGCCGCACTGTCACTATTGTGGCGGCCCGTTGCCACCGTTCGTGCGAACTGGCTTTGTGCGTCGTCGAGGTCCGCGTCGTATTTATTGCTTCGATCGCGGAGACATTCCTGATGACCATAAAAGCTGAACTGGAGGCGCAGATCCTGCGCCTTTACCACGTCGAAAAGTGGCGCTGCGGCACCATCGCGAAGCAGTTGCGTGTGCATCGTCAGACAGTGCAGCGTGTGCTCGCGTATGCGGGGCTGCCACGACACGGACCGCCGCCGCGCCCTTCAATGATTGAGCCGTACCTTCAGTTCATCCAGCAGACACTGGAGACGTTTCCGACGCTGACGGCCAGCCGCCTGTACTCGATGGTACGCGAGCGCGGCTACAAGGGGGCGCCTGACCACTTCCGGCACCTGATTGCGCAACGCCGTCCGCGTCGGGCGGCCGAGGCATTCCTGCGTCTGCGCACGTTGCCGGGAGAACAGATGCAATGTGACTGGGCCCACTTTGGCCACATGGAGATCGGTCGGGCGAGGCGCCCGCTGATGGCCTTCGTGATGGTGCTCTCGTACTCGCGCGACATTTATCTGCACTTCTTCCTCGATGCCCGGATGGAGAACTTCCTTCGCGGGCATGTCGGCGCGTTCACCCATTGGGGTGGGCTCGGGAAGGTCATCCTGTACGACAACCTTAAAAGTGCTGTGCTTGAGCGTCAGGGTGACGCGATTCGCTTCAACCCGAGGCTGCTCGCATTTGCCGGGCATTACCGGTTCGAGCCGCGTCCGGTGGCGGTATACCGCGGTAACGAAAAAGGACGGGTCGAGCGGGCCATTCGCCATATACGCGAAGCGTTCTTCGCGGCGCGCGCCTTCAGGGATCTCGATGATCTGAATGCCCAGGCCGAGCACTGGTGCCGCACCCAGGCGGCCGACCGGCCGTGTCCGGAGGATCGGACCATGACGGTACGCGAGGCCTTCGCGATGGAGAAGCCGTTACTGCTTGCGCTGCCAGAGAACCCTTACCCCGTCGAGGAGCAGCTCGAGGTGAAGGTCGGCAAGCAGCCGTACGTGCGCTTCGACCTGAACGATTACACGATCCAGCACACGCATGTGCGACGTACGCTAAGCGTACGCGCCGACCTGCAGCAGGTGCGCATCTTCGATGGCGCCCAGCTCGTTGCCAGTCACCCCCGCAGCTATGACCGTGATGCGCAGATCGAACTGCCCGAGCACATCCGTGAGCTCAAGGAACGCAAACGCCAGGCGAGCCAGCATCGCGGCGTCAACAGCCTGACGAAGGCCGTGCCGGCCAGCCAGTTGCTGCTCACGCGCGCGGCTGAGCGCGGCGCAAATCTCGGTGGGCTCACGAACGGGTTGCTGCGCCTGCTCGACC
>NZ_JBAURZ010000249.1:0-5847 GCF_049581445.1 Paraburkholderia sp.
GGCCAGGGCGGCGCGCGCGGGCGCGACGTGCCGCTTGAAAAGCGTACGCATGATTGAATTGTTCTCCAATTGTCTTGAGGCGGCGCCGCGAGTAGGTGCGGCGACACTCCGTAGCTGCTCGTGCAGCACGGATTCTGTTCAGGTACAGATCGACTCAGGAGAAAACCGGTGGCGCACGCGGCTGGGCCGCGGTGTAGACGAGGGGGACATGGATGGCGACGCGCGTGGTCACGATGGGTGCGCGCACAACCGAAACTGCAGCGGCAAATACTGTCGCCGTGCCCGGCAAAACCGGAGCGTGAGCAAGCATGCCGCAATAGGCGCAAGCTTGCCAATGGAACACAGGAGAGTGGGGTGACTTGCCGTCGTGCGCGGCCGGACTGTTGTCCGGTTCAGCGGAACAGTAGGTCGCCAGTGCCTGGCCGAGCCTGTCGTGTGCGGCAAGCGCCTGTGAGACCGTCGGCGCAAGCGTGCTCATCAGGATTGCTAGCAATCCCAACCAGCTGCCGATTTTCTGGAGGCGAAGACGAAGCATGCTGCGCGCGGGGCACGAGAGGAAGCGATGAATGGCGCAGATTATGCCACGCACACCGGCATGTAAACCGCTGAAATCTGCATGACCGGCATCGTGTGTTGGTGCATGTCAATGATGGGTCGAGGCGGTAGTCGTGTACAGGTGATCGACGCTCCAGGCATTTTCGTAGGAAGATTGCGGGTTTGGACGATGGCGTGCGGTCGTGGCGCGCACGGCGGCGATACCGAAACAATTGGAAATCCATGAATGAAGCCGATGCGGAATAATTCGTTGCTCCGCAACGTTATCCAGATAGCAGCCGTTGCGCAGCGCACGGACCTTTGTCCCTGTCTGCCAGAGTAGGCGCTTCAGCGCCTTACTCTAGTCCCACGCATGATAGTTCCGGTGATTCACCATCGGGCGGTGAATCAGGCCGGTTTATTTCAAACAGCTTTCGCGCGTCCTCTGACGCGTCTAATTTCGGACGGACTTACCGATGAGCACCCGGGCCAATACCCCGCTTTCCGATTCGGCCAGCACGCTGGCGTCGTCGCGCTATACGCGCACGGCGATGGCGCTGCACTGGATTATCGCGATCCTGATCATCTGCAACGTGGTGTTGGGGCTAAGCGCCGACTCGCTGCCCGATGACTGGGTGCGTCCGGTTATCGACACGCACAAGTCGATTGGCATTACTGTGCTCGGTCTCGTACTGCTGCGCATTCTGTGGCGTGTATCGCATCGCCCGCCGGCGTTGCCGGCCGAGTTTCCCTCATGGGAGCGCACCGCCGCCCACGTTGCGCATTTCCTGCTGTACCTGCTGATGATCGGCCTGCCGCTGTCCGGCTGGTTGCACGATTCGGCATGGAAGGACGCGGCCACCCATCCGATGCGTCTATTCGATCTGTTCCCCTGGCCGCGTATCGGCTACGTGATGAACCTCGATCCGACGCTCAAGGAAAGCTTGCATAACCGTTTCGGCGCGCTGCATACGTGGCTTGGCTACGGGTTGTACGCGCTGCTGGCGATGCATGTGGGCGGTGCATTGAAACACGAGTGGATCGATCGGAAGTCAGTGCTCAAGCGCATGATTCCTTGAGGCGGCGCCGTACGGTTGCACCGTACGGAGAGCGACTGAGCGGCACACAGGTTCCATTTTTCATAACGCGGTACACACGGATTCAGCAGCCATTTTGAACAGAACTCTGGAACAGGCCCTGGCGCTCGCCTCGCCTCGTATTGTGCCGCGCCGCACGACATTGTTAAGCACGCTGATCCATCTGAGCGTCGTTGTGCTCTGGCTGCTGCTATTCGCGCGGGCGTTCTTTCTGCAAGGGGTGGTGGCGTGGTCGACCGGCATTGCTTACATCGTGTACGACACCTTGCTGCTCGTCTTCGTCACGATCAAGACGTTGCCGTTGATGCGGCCACTAACGCCGCTCGATCCGGACTCGGAACAGCGCAGTTTGCCCAGCATGGGGGTGATCGTTGCCTCGCACAACGAAGCGGCCGTGCTGCCGGTGACACTCGCGGCGCTGCTGCGGCAAATCCACGGGCCGGCGCAAATCGTGATTGCCGATGACGGTTCCACCGACCAGACCACGGCCCTGCTTACCGAGCGCTTCGGGCTGACGCAAGCGCCGGAAGGCGTGCTGAGCGCCGCGAGTTTGCAGCACCCGAACCTTTACTGGCTGCGCGTACCGCATGGCGGCAAGGCCAAGGCGCTGAATGCCGCGATCATGGAAATGACGACGGATACCGTAATGACCGTCGACGCCGACACGCTGCTGGACGACGACGCCACCTATGCGATGCGCGCCGCGTTCGCCAGCGAGCCGAAACTGGTGGCGGCAGCCGGCATCCTCGTGCCGGTTTGCGGCAAAAGCGTCTCGGGCCGGGTTTTCCAGTGGTTTCAGACCTACGAGTACATGCGCAACTTCGTCGCGCGCTTTGCGTGGATGCGCGCCGACAGCCTGTTATTGATCTCCGGCGCATTTGCGTCCTTTCGGCGCGATGCGCTGGTCGCAGTGGGCGGCTTCGACCCGCAGTGCCTGGTGGAGGACTATGAACTGATCCATCGGCTGCGGCGCTATTCAGTAGACAACGGCCTCGGCTGGGACGTGCGCGTGGTGGGTGATGCACAAGGGCGCACCGATGCCCCCGGCACCCTCGGCAGTTTCCTGCGGCAGCGGCGTCGCTGGTTTGCGGGCTTCCTGCAAACCCAGTACTGGAATCGCGACATGACGGGCAACCCGCGTTATGGCACGCTCGGCATGGTCATGCTGCCGGTCAAGGCGATCGACACGATGCAGCCCATCTACGGGCTGACGGCCTTCGCGCTGTTGCTGGTGTTTCTGTTCGGCGGCCACGGCGGAATCGTGCTGTCGATCTTCGGCGTGATCGGCCTGAAGACCGCCATCGACCTCGTGTACTACTTGTGGTGCATCCATCTGTACCGCCGCTGGACCGGCCAGTTCGTCGGGTCGAGCCTGTGGATGGCCATGGCCGCCGCCATCGCAGAGCCGTTCACGTTCCAGCTGGTTCGCCATACCGGTGCGCTGATGGGTTGGCTGCATTTTCTGCGTGGCGGCCGCGCCTGGGGCGTGCAGCGCCGTTCCGGCCTCGTGGCCCACGACGAAGGCTAGCCTACCCGGGTTTTCCTCGCCACGTTCCCATCACCGCTCATTCCCCTCCCGCTTTTCCCGGGTTTCGGCCCCGTAGCGCAGCGTCGCCCCCAAGGGGGGCGGAAAAAAGCGTGCCCTGGCAAAAACATCAATTGCGTCTGTTCTAGTAGACTGGCTTCCTTAGCTATCTTCCTGCCCATGTTGCGGGCCCACCCAGGTTTCGAAGTGCAAGGAGGCGTCGCCCATGCATGTAGTTCCTCCGCTGGATTGCAGCACCGTCGATACAGACACACCTGACACACCCGACACACTTGATGCGCCCGCCGAAGCGCCCGTGCGGGATTTGCGGCGTGTCCCGGCCCATCCAGATCATTGGTATCCGCTGGCGTGGTCGCGCGAAGTCAAGCGCGGCAAGGCGCACGGGGTGCAGTTTGCCGGGGATCCGATCGTGCTGGTCCGCACCGAGTCGGGCGCGGTGTTCGCGCTCGAGGACCGTTGCGCGCATCGACAGGTGCCATTGCATGGCGGAGTGGTGGAGGGCGAATCGATCCGCTGCTGTTATCACGGCTGGACCTACGACTGCACAGGCCGCTGCATCGACATTCCCTACCTGGGCCGCGAGCGTTTGCCAAACGGCGTGCGCTCGTATCCGTGCCGCGAGGTAGAGGGGTTGATCTTCGTGTTTCCGGGCAATCCGGCGCTGGCCACCGAACGGCCCTTGCCGACGCTCTCGTCGGCCTCAGATAAAGCGTACAAGACGCGCCGCTTCGGTCGTGAAGTGAAGTGCCATTACTCGTTCATGCACGAGAACCTGATGGACATGAACCATCAGTTTCTGCACCGCAAGCAGATGGGGCAGATGCGCGCGCGTTCGGTTGGACGGCGGCGCGGCGAAGGCTGGGTCGAGGTGGACTACACGTTTGCACGCATGTCGGGCGAGCAGCCCATCGGCGAGGCGCTGGTGTTCGGTCAAAGCCGTAAAGGTACGCAAGGCGCGGATAAGGACGTCATGACGATCCGCACCGAGTATCCGTACCAGACGCTGCAGATCCGCACCACGGATTCCACGCTCGTGATGGATCTCTGGATCGTCTACGTGCCGCTCGATCGCGAGCAACGCACGAATCGCACCTTTGGCCTGCTGTCGATCCGTCGGCCGGGCATTCCGCTGGTGCTGGACGTTGCATGGCCTCTGCTGGTCTGGTTTACCGAACGCATCTTCAAGGAAGACCGCTGGATTGTCGAACGGGAACAGGAAGCGCACGACCGCCAGGGGGGCGACTGGAACCACGAGGTGTTCCCTGTGATTCTCGAACTGCGCTCGCTGTTGCGCGAGTGCGGGGCGCCGCCAATGGCTGGGGAATTCAAGGGTGTGCGAATCGCCCCGGCTGAGGGGAATTCCTGAGGCGGTTTTTTGCCGCTCAATGCGATGCGTTTCTCAGAGGGGCAGTGGTGTGGCCGTGATGTGGCCGTGCTGGGCAGACGGCGCACCACTGTCCACTCCCCCTCTTGCGCACGAGAGTTCGCCATATCGGCGCTTTCCCTTTGCTGCACCCACATCATCCCGATCGTTGCTAGTGCACCGATTGCGGCCATGACATATTCCTGACGCCGTCAACCGGGCAACAGCGCAAAACCAGCCTGTTTAGAGCGCTGGCCCGAGTCCTGCAGGGCTGATCGCCACAGTTCCCGTTGCGCTTGCACTGATTCCGAAATGCACTGTTGAATGTCCGTTTATGCCGGATGAAATCGACTTAACTACAGGACGCGCCCATACGTAGCAAGCCGCATTCCCGAAGAGCCTTGTTTGGGTGTCGTTTCCGGGGTTGATCGTAGCTCGAACCCGTTCTTGCAATATTCAAAAGCAGGAGTAACGGAAATGAAACGCCTCGCTTCGCTCCTTGTTCCCATGGTAGGGGTCATCTGCAGTACTACACATGCACAGACCAACCTGACCATCAATGGCACCACCTATACCTACTGCGCGGCTGAGAATCAGCGTTGCTCGTTCACGGGTACGGCGATGGTTGTGTTCGGGACGACCAGTCCATCGTTGATGTACGACATCAACGGACCGTTCACAAACGGGGTTCAGTGCACCAACGGCGTGGTATCCGCCACCGATCCGGCATACGGTTACGCAAAGAGTTGCTGGTATAGCGGGGCGGCCGCGCCGACTTCGACATCATCTACACCTGTAAGCACATGGACCAAATGCGCGTCCGAGAATGGCGTGTGTTCGTTCACGGGAACGAAACCTGTGCTCTACGGCGGCAGCACGACAGCGAACAATGTGACCAGGACGTTCACCAATGGGGTGGTGTGCAATAACGCTTCGTTTGGGACAGATCCGGACTTTGGCGTGACGAAGTCATGCTGGATTCCTGCGGTCGCAGTGCCGACGCCAACACCGACACCGACACCGACACCAACACCAACACCGACGCCAACACCGACACCGACACCGACGCCGACGCCGACACCAACGCCGACACCAACGCCGACACCAACGCCGACACCAACGCCAACGCCAACGCCAACGCCAACGCCAACGCCAACGCCAACACCAACGCCAACACCAACGCCAACACCAACGCCAACACCAACACCAACACCAACACCAACACCAACACCAACACCAACACCAACACCAACACCAACACCAACACCAACACCAACACCAACACCAACACCAACACCAACACCAAC
>NZ_JBAURZ010000250.1:0-5925 GCF_049581445.1 Paraburkholderia sp.
GCCTCGGCCGGCTTGCGTTCGATTTTTTCCGGTGTGAGCAGCACGACCTGTACCGGTACGTGGACTGGCTGCGCGGGTGCGAACGTGTCGCGGGCGCGCTCCACCCACTGCGCTGCGATCCAATGTAATGCCAGCACTGCGACCAGCACCACGCCCCAACGCCATACGCGTGGACGGCGCCCAGTGGCCTGGGACGGCGTGCGATCAGAGCGGTTGAGGGCGGAAGGCGACGACATGGGGCGAGTCAGTTCTAACCGGTGACAAAAGGTAATGTGGCGCGTCGTACCACGGGGCAAACGATGCTGGGCGTGGCGAACGGGTTCGACTCTCAGTCGGCATTTGATGTTCCGCAGGAACGTGTTTGGGCGAACGGGGCGCCATGCTATGCAAGCCGCAAGCCGGCGCCAAACGCAGGTTCAGCCCCCGATCCTAACGTGGCGCCGGACTATACCCCAGTTCGTACGACAATTTACGCGCGCATTCGCGCAGCGCCGTGTCGATCTCGCCACCCCAGCGGATATCGAACACACCTTCGTGGCCGAGCGCGATGAGTCCGAGCGCAAGGTCGCCTGTCGAATCGAAAACGGGCATGCAGAACGCGTGAATCGTCGGCAGCAACATGCCTTCGACGCGCGCAGCCTGGTGGGCGTGCACATCGTCGAGCACGCGCTCGACCTCTTCACGCGTGCGCGGTCCTTCGGTATGCGACGAGCGGCGCGAATCGGCCAGCTCACGCTCGATCATCGGAGCGGTCTTACTGGACGGCAGATACGCGGCAAAGAGCAGGCCGGTAGCGGAGCCGAGCAAAGGCATCACGTCGCCGAGCTTGAGTGACGCCTTGGCCGGATAGCTCGACTCCATCCAATGCACGACGGTAGGCCCCTGGTTGCCCCAAACTGCAATGCCCACCGTCAGGTCCAGTTGATCGCGCAGTTCGGCAAGCGCGATGCGTGCGAGCTTCACGCCGTCCACCCGCGCCAGTCGCGCCAGTCCCAATTGCAACGCGAAGCCGCCCAGTTCGTAGCGACCCGACAAAGGATCCTGCGCGACCACGCCCAGCCGCAAAAAACTCACCAGATAGCGGTGCGCCTTCGCAGGGCTCATGCCTGCTCGTTGGGCGAGATCGCGCAGCATCATCGCGCGCGGTTCGTGAGTCAGCACGTCGAGCAAACGAAAGCCCACTTCGATCGACTGGATGCCCGAGCGCAGTTTTTCCTCGCCCGCTTCGACGGCATCTTCATCGGCGGAGTCAAGCGGTTCGGCCGGTTCAGCGGGATTAGCGGGATTAGCGGGATCAATGGCTTCAGTGGGCTTCACGGCGTGACGGGCACCAACGCGGGCAAGTGGAGGCATAAGCAAAGCGCACGCGGCGCGAAGGGCAAAAAGAGAGATGAAACGCGCCTGGCGAGCGCGACCTTTACCGCCTTGGACCCTCAGTTTGACCCCGAGGCGATTCACCATCGTAGAATAGATTCCCTCTATCGTCACTAACACGGCTTATTCCTCTATGAAACTTGCCACGCTGAAGGACGGCACGCGCGACGGCCAACTCATCGTCGTTTCCCGCGACCTGCACACTGCGACCATCGCTGACGCGATCGCGCCGACGCTGCAGCGCGTGCTGGATGACTGGACCTTCTATGCGCCGCAACTGCAGGATCTGTATGACGCGCTCAACCACGGCCGGGCCCGCAACACATTCGCGTTCGAGGCGAAGGAGTGCATGGCGCCGCTGCCGCGCGCGTTCCAGTGGGCTGACGGGTCGTCGTATGTGAATCACGTGGAGTTGGTGCGGCGGGCGCGCGGCGCCGAGATGCCGCCGGAATTCTGGACCGATCCGTTGATGTACCAGGGCGGCAGCGATGATTTCATTGGCCCGAAAGACGATGTGGTATGCGCGTCGGAAGCCTTCGGTATCGACTTCGAAGCCGAGGTCGCGGTAATCACCACTGACGTACCGATGGGTGCAACGCCTGAGCAGGCGCTCAAGGGTGTGCGCCTCATCACGCTCGTCAACGATGTGTCGCTGCGTAACCTCATTCCAGCCGAACTCGCGAAGGGCTTTGGTTTCTTCCAGAGCAAGCCCGCTACTTCGTTCGCGCCGGTTGCCGTGACACCCGATGAACTCGGCGAGCACTGGCGCGAGGGCCGCGTGCATCGCCCGATGATCGTCCATTGGAACGGCAAGAAGGTCGGTCAGCCGGACGCCGGCACGGACATGGTGTTCCACTTCGGCCAGTTGATCGCGCACGCGGCGAAAACGCGCAATCTGCGCGCTGGTTCGATCGTCGGTTCGGGCACGGTCTCGAACAAGGACGCCAAGCGCGGCTACTGTTGCATTGCCGAGAAGCGTTGCCTCGAAACCATCGAACACGGTGCGCCGCAGACGGAATTCATGAAATACGGCGATACGGTGAAAATCGAAATGTTCGACGAAGCCGGCAAGTCGATCTTCGGTTCGATCGAGCAAGGCATCGCCCCGCTTGATTCGCACTGACCATGCAACGGGTTTGCATCAGTTCAGCCGAAAGGGTTTCGCCCGATACCGGAGTGATCGGGCGCCGCTACACTGACTGACGCGCGGCGGCCGCCCGATGGCGCGCCGCAGCCGCCCGGCAAAACCAGGGCGAAGTGGAACATAACGACAAAACCACTGTGAGGAGACATGCATGCGATTTCGCCCGTTTGCGCTCGCATTCCGAAGCGTCCGTGACGTGACGGCACTGTCACCGCGTGTAACGCCTGGGGCACCGCTAGCGCGCCTTGCTGCGCGTCTTGCCGTTACGTTGTGCGCGGCTTGGCCGGCCCTGGTGTTCGCGCAGGTGAAGATCGGACTGGTGTTGTCGTTGACCGGGCCGGCTGCATCGCTGGGCATTCCCGCCCGCGATACCGCTGCCATGTTGCCCAAGGAGATGGGTGGCCAGACTGTCGAATACATCGTGCTCGATGATGCGTCGGATACGACGCAGGCAGTCCAGGATACCCGTAAGCTGATCTCCGAGAATCACGTCGACGCCATCATCGGCTCGTCGATCACGCCGAACTCGCTCGCCATGCTGGACGTAATCGCCGAGGGCGAGACGCCGGCCATTTCGCTCGCGTCGTCGGCCAAGATCATCGAACCCGTCGATGCAAAGCGTCACTGGATGTTCAAGACTCCCCAGACCGACGCGATGATGGCTTCCGCGATCACGGCGCACGCCAGCTCGCATGGCGTGAAGACGATTGCGTATATCGGCCAGGCCGATGCGCTCGGCGAAACCTTCTACGCTGAAGTCGCGAAGTTCGCCGAGTTGCATCACATCAGCATCGTCGCAAACGAGCGCTTTAATCGCACTGATCCGAGCGTCATGGGTCAGGTGCTGAAGATTCTCGCCGCGCATCCGGACGCGGTGGTGGTTGGTGCAGCGGGCACCCCGGCCGCATTGCCGCCGAGGACGCTCAAGGAGCGCGGCTACAAGGGGCTGATCTATCACAATCACGGGGTGGCCAATAACGACTTCCTGCGCGTCTGCGGCGCGGACTGCAACGGCACTTTCCTGCCTGCGAGTCCGGTGCTGGTGGCGGCGCAATTGCCCGCAGATCATCCGGCGAAACGCCTTGCGCTCGATTACATCAAGCGTTTTGAAGCGCTGCACGGCGCGGGCAGCGTCTCAGCGTTCGGCTCATATACTTGGGACGCTGGCATGTTGCTGTCTAACGCGTTTCCGGTTGCGTTGAAGACTGCAAAACCTGGCACCCCGGAATTTCGTCACGCATTGCGTGATGCGCTTGAAGCGACACACGGGTTGGCCGACACGAATGGTGTGGTCAACATGAGCCCGACCGATCACCTCGGCCTCGATCAACGCGCGCGCGTGATGGTCGAGATCAGCAACGGCAAGTGGGTGTATCAGCCAGACTAGATGCCGCTGCACGTACCGCTGGTTCCTTGATGTACCGATTCACCGCGTTCCCTTGCGACTACTGGATTTTCAGCCATGTCTCACGAATCACTGGGCCACGACCCTGTCTACTACGCGCATTACAAGGCGTTGCGTTTGCGGCGTCATCCGCACGGCATCCTCGAAGTCATCATGAGCGGCGAGGGTGCGAATAAAAGCGGACTGTCTACGGCCGATGCCCGGATGCATCGTGAACTCGCCGACATCTGGCGCGACATTGATCGGGACCCCGAGACCCGGGTCGCAGTGATTCGCGGCGAAGGCAAGGGCTTCTCCGCAGGCGGGGACCTGCACCTCGTCGAACAGATGGCGACGGACTTCGAGGTCCGTACGCGTGTCTGGCAAGAAGCGCGTGATCTCGTCTACAACGTAATCAACTGCAGCAAACCGATCGTCTCGGCCATGCACGGCCCCGCGGTCGGCGCGGGACTGGTGGCGGGGCTCCTCGCTGACATTTCGATCGCGACGAAGAGCGCCCGCATCATCGACGGTCACACGCGCCTGGGTGTCGCCGCGGGTGATCACGCGGCGATCGTCTGGCCGCTGTTATGCGGCATGGCTAAAGCCAAGTACTACCTGCTGTTGTGCGAACCGGTCAGCGGCGAAGAGGCCGAGCGGATTGGACTTGTGTCACTCGCCGTCGACGAAAACGATCTGCTGCCCAAAGCGTTCGAAGTGGCGACGCGGCTCGCGAACGGCTCGCAAACCGCGATTCGCTGGACCAAGTACGCGTTGAACAACTGGCTGCGCACGGCGGGACCGGCTTTCGATACCTCGCTCGCGCTCGAATTCATGGGCTTCGCCGGCCCGGATGTGCGCGAAGGAGTGACGTCGCTGCGCGAGCGCCGCGCGCCGGATTTTCACGGCGCGCATGCGGCGGGCGGTGCTACGGGCCGTTCGGCGATGGGCGGTCATCCATCGGGCCGTGCGGGTTCAGCCGACGGGGATCGTTCGGGTGAAGACCCGGTCTGACGTATAGAGGAACAGGACAAACCGGCGCCTGTGCTGTGTTGCAAGTGGGACAACTACGTTTCGCACGGTATGATCGGCTCAAACGCCCCGCACGGTGCGACGTTCATTGTTTGCTGCGAGGAGATAAGCATGACTGATACATCCGGCTCCACGCCGCCCTTTCCCGGTTTTCCTGGCTTTCCGCCGAGCGAAATGCTCGACCGCATGTGGGACATGATGCGTCTGACGCCGTTCGGCTCAGCCTTTCCGGGCGCGCAGACCGGCACCGGCTCTGGCTTTGGCCCGTCGCTCTCGATGATGTCGGACATGATGGCGCCGCTGACCAACGTCGAAGAACTCGACAAGCGCATCACGGACATGCGTGCGGTCGAGCAATGGCTCAAGCTCAATCTGAACATGCTGCAATCGGCGATCCAGGCGCTTGAAGTGCAGCGCGCCACGCTCGCTACGCTGCGCGCGTTCGGTGCCTTTGCCCAGCAGTCGATGGCGCAACCGGCCACGGCTTCGCCCTCTGCACCGCCGCCTGAGCGGCCGCGTCCCGAGCCCGCGGCCGCACCGCGTGCCGAAGACGTGGATACTTCCGCGTCCGACGAGACTGAGGCAGCAAGCGCTCCCGGCTATGACGCTTCGGCCTGGTGGAACCTGCTGCAATCGCAGTTCAACCAGATCGCGCAGTTCGCGATGGCGCAGCCTGCGGCAGCCGCCTCTGCCTCTGCTGGGGATGAGACGCCTGAGACCTCTGAGGCACCTGAGGCGCCACCGTCGGCGCCTGAGAGTGCCGGCGCCACCGGGAAAGCTGCTACGAAGGAGAGCCCGGCCGCGAAACGCGGATCGTCCGCCAAGTCGTCCAGCGGCGCGGCGAGCCGGCCGCGCGCGGCAAAGAAAACCCCTTCGCAGCCCGAGTGAGGCGCTCAGGGAGGGCTGAGCATGACTGAGAGCGTGCGTCAGGCATGCGCCTCGCGCTAGTTCTGATGGGCGGCGGCGCGCGCGCCGCCTATCAGGCTGGCGC
>NZ_JBAURZ010000251.1:0-6028 GCF_049581445.1 Paraburkholderia sp.
GCGTGATCCGCGTCGAATCCATGTTCAGGTCACCGGGGACCGCTGACGCTGCTGCCGTTGCACCCACCGTCGCGCTCGCGGCCATTGCGCGCCGCCACATCAACCGCATCGCGATGAAACGTCCCGCCTCCTCGCACACACCCGCCGCCACCGCACCGTAAATCACAAACGCGAGCGGGTTGGACAACCACGCCGCCGTGGTCTCGTTCTGATGCAGCACGTAACCATTGAGCGTGCGCTCGATCACCATCGCGAACAGCGCAAACACGGCGATCCCGGAGATCACGTCGCGCCCGCTGAGCGCGAGCGGACCGCGCAGGCGGCGGTAGAGAACGATCGGTAACACGGCGACAAACAGCGTCGCGAGAGCCAGACAGGTAAGCGTGAGTGGTGCAACGACCATGGGTTTCCTTGCGATAACCGGCGCGCACCTGAGCGCGCCGCAGCCCGAATGATCGCAGATCAGCGAGAAGTTGACGCGCGCACGATCAATTCGCCGGGTAGCAGACAGTCACGGGCAGCCGCCTCGCCGCCGTCGATCCGTTCATGCAGGAATTCCACCGCGCGGTAGCCGATCTGAAAAGTGGGCTGGCGAATCGTCGTGACTCCGGTTAGTTCGGCCCATTCCGGGTCGTCGATGGAGATCAGCGCAATGCGCGCCTGCCACGCGGCACCATAGCGTGTGTTCAGGTGCCGGGCGAGACAGAGCGCCACTGGAGCGTTGGCTGCGAACAGGGCGATGCGACCGCTGTTCGACGCTCCGAGTGAGGTATCCGGCGCGCCGCCCGACGCCCCGAGCGCGTTATGCGGCGCCTCGTCCAACGAGCAGTCCAACGTGCGATCCAGCTCGGCAAGCGTATTGTCGAGCACCGCTGCGTCGCTTAGATCCAGCACGACCGTCCGGCCTCGTGCGCCCGCCTCGGCGCTCATCGCCTCGCGGAACGCCGCCTCGCGCAAGCGTCGCGAACTGACGCGCTCGAACGGTTGCACGACAAACCAGATCTCGCCGAAGCCCCGCTCCAGCAGATGATGCGTGCCCAGTTCGACTGCCGCAGCGTTGTCGAGCCCGACCATATCGGCGGTCAGCCCGTCCACCGTGCGATCCACCAGCACCGCCGGAATGCCGCCCTCGCCGACCGGCCGCAAGGTTTCCTCGCGCACACCGATCGCATTGACGATCACGCCTTCCACACGGTACGTGGTCAGCAGTTGCAGAAAGCGCCGCTCCATCTCCACTTCGTTGGCAGCATGGCAGATCAGCGGCATGTAACCCAATGCCTGGCACGCGGCTTCGACGCCCTGCAGCACCTCGACCGAATATGGATTCGTCAGGTCCGCGACGAGCATGCCGATCAGCCGGTTACGGCCGCGCTTCAGACCGCGCGCCATCTGGTTCGGCTGATAGTCGAGCTGTTTAATGGCCGCCTCGATGCGGGCGCGCAATTCTGGCGACAGCACACTCATCTCGCCATTCAGATAGCGCGAGATGCTGGTCTTGCCGGTGCCGGCTTCGCGGGCTACGTCGCTGATGGTCGCGCGACGTGGCGCGGCTGCGTGCGGGATGCTCACCGTGTGCTCACTTGCTCAGCACGTCGCGATTCACGACGTTGCGCGTCAGCGTACCGTCGAGCGCGGCGACCAGATTCTCTGCCGCATTCAGCGCCATCGCGTGACGCGTCTCTTCAGTTGCCGAGCCGATGTGCGGCAGCGCCACCACGTTGGGCATGCTCAAGAGCGGCGAGTCGGCGGGAAGCGGCTCGGTCTCGAACACATCGAGCCCAGCAGCGTGGATGGTGCCAGCCCGCAACGCTTCGATCAGCGCGGCTTCGTCGACAGTCGGACCGCGCGAGGCGTTGATCAGGATCGCGCTCTTCTTCATTGCGCGCAACTCAGCCGCGCCGATCAGATGGTGTGTCTCGGACGTAAGCGGCACTTGCAGGCAGACGAAATCAGACGTGGCCAACAGCTCAGCCAGGTCGACGCGCCGCGCGCCGTAAGCCTGTTCGGCCTGTGAATTCGGACTACGGTTGGTGTACAACACTTTCATGTTGAAACCCAGCGCTGCGCGCCGCGCGACAGCGCCGCCGATGCGCCCCAATCCGACGATGCCCAGCGTCTTGCCTTGCACTTCCACACCAAACTGCGCCTGGTCGATACTGCCTTGCCACTTGCCGGCCTTGACCCAGTCGGCTAGCTCCACCACTCGGCGCGCGCTCGCGAGAATCAGCGAAAACACCGTGTCTGCGGTGGACTCCGTGAGCACGTCAGGCGTATGCGCGAGGACGATGCCACGGCGCGTCAGATCGTCCACATCGAAGTTATCGAAGCCCACCGAAATGGTGGACAGCGCCTTCAGCTTCGTTGCACCTTCGAGCATTGCGGGCGTGATCTTGACGCTCGCGCCGATCGCGCCGTCGACTTCCTTCAGGACCGCCACGAAGGCGTCGTGCTGTGCGGCATCGATCTGCACGATCTCGGCATGCTCGCGCAGATAAGCGAGCACATCGTCGGGCACCGGTTTGTACACGAGGATCTTCTTCATCACCTTGATTTTCCTTCCAGTGGAGTAGCGGCGAGCCTGGCGGAAGCCTGCGGCTGCGGCTTGACAGCGAGCGTCAGCAGCACCGCGGCGACGAGCGCCACGCTCATGAACACATAGGATGACGCAGGCGAGCCGGTCGCGCCATTCAGATAGCCCACGATATACGAACCGACGAACGAACCCAATGCGCCCATACCGTTGATCAGGGCCATTGCGCCGCCCGCGACATTTTTTGGCAACAGCTCCGGCACGATCGCAAAGAACGGACCGTACGGCGCGTACATCGCCGCGCCCGCGATCACCAGCAGCGCATACGACGTCCAGAAATGCGTCGAGCCTAACGCATACGATGCGGCAAACGCCACCGCGCCTATCAGCAGGAACGGCCAGACGAACACCTTGCGACGGTTCAATTTGTCGGAGGCCCACGACACGACCAGCATTGCGATGGTCGCGGCCAGATACGGCAACGCGGACAGCCAGCCGGTTTCGACCATACCGAGCGTCGAACCGTTTTTAAGGATGGACGGCAGCCACAACACGAAGCCGTACACGCCGATGCTCCAGCAGAAATACTGGGCGCACAGCTTGATCACCGCCGCCGAGCGAAACGCCTCGCCATAGTTGCGTACCGGCTTGATCGCAGCCTGTTCGGCGCGCAGGGTCTCGGCGAGTGCATCCTTCTGCTGCTGCGTGAGCCACGTCACCTGAGCCGGCTTGTCCTGCACGATGAACCACCAGCACACGGCCCAGATGACCGCCGGCGCGCCCTCGGCGATGAACATATGCCGCCAGCCGAACGAATGCACCAGATAGCCCGATACCACCGACATCCACAGCACCGTCACCGGATTGCCGAGAATCAGGAACGTATTGGCACGCGAGCGCTCGCCTTTGGTGAACCAGTTGCTGATGAAAATCAGCATCGCCGGCATGACCGCCGCCTCGACCATGCCGAGCAGGAAGCGGATCACCATCAGCGATGGAATGTTGCTGACCACGCCAGTCAGCGACGCACAACCGCCCCACAGGATCAGACTCCAGAACACGAGCTTTTTGACGCTGCGGCGTTCAGCGTAGATCGCACCGGGAATCTGGAAGAAGAAATAGCCGAGGAAAAACAGCGCACCGATCAGCGACGCGAGACCCTTGCTGATGCCGAGATCCTGGTTGATCCCCGCGGCCGATGCGAAGCCGAAGTTGGCGCGATCGAGGTACGCGAGGCTATAGGTGATGAACACGATCGGCATGATCGTCCACCAGCGCCGAATTGCAAGCGATGAAGTCATGATTGTCTAATCCCATCGGCCCGTTCCAACTCATCCAGCTCCGTACGCGTCGGCAGCCCCTCGGAATCGCCGATCACCTGAATCGCCAGCGCTCCGATCCGGTTGCCGCGCGCCACCGCATCCTGCATTGGCCGCCCTTCAAGCAACGCACTGATCACACCGACCGCGAAACCGTCGCCCGCACCCACCGTATCGACCACCTTGGCGACCGGCTGCGCGGCGACCACGCCAGCATCATCAGCGGTGCGGAAATACGCGCCGCGCGCACCGAGCTTGATGATCACGCCACGCGCCCCGCGCTCCAGGTAAAAACGCGCAATATCCTCCGGTTTCGTGTAGCCCGTGAGAATCTCGCCTTCACCGATTCCCGGCAGCACCCAGTCGGCCAGTTCAGCCAGCGCGTTCAAACCCTCAACCATCGCCGCTCGCGAGGGCCAAAGTGTCGGGCGCAGATTAGGATCGAATGAGACGGTCTTGCCTGCGACACGCATTTCGCGCGCCAGCAAAAACGCCAGTTCACGCGAGGTCGCGGAGATGGCCGGCGCGACGCCCGTGAGATGCAGATGGCGGGCGGGCGTCACATAGGACGGTTCATAGTCGTCCGGCGACAAATGGCTAGCCGCCGAGCCCTTGCGAAAATATTCGATCGCCGGGTCGCTGCCGTCGTCGTTCTTCGACTTCAACTGAAAGCCCGTGGGATAGCGCTCGTCGGTAATCACGCGTTCCTGATCGATGCCCTCACGGCTCAACGTGGCGCGCACATACTCGCCGAACGAATCGGCGCCGACGCGGCTCATCCAGCCTACCTTGAAGCCTAGCCGCGCGAGGCCTATCGCGACGTTCAGATCCGCGCCGGCAACGCGCTTCGTGAACTGGCCGACTCCCTCGAGAGGACCTGTTTCGGCGGCAACGAACATCGCCATGGCTTCGCCGTAGGTGATGACATCGAGGGTCGGTTTCATTGTGGCTCCTGGTAATGCTGAAAATGCTGAATCGTCTTAAGCTCCGTCGAGCCAACGGACGTAGTTCGACGCATCCGCCGCCACGCGGTCTGGGTCAAACGGAAATTCGATGCCGCGCGGCACGTTACGCGGCAGCAGTCGTAGAACGGCGGCGCACACCGGATCGTCTGCTGCGGGCGCTACCGCAAAGCGCCGTGCGCCGATGCCCGTCACCGCTTTGCAATGGATATATTCGACGTGCTGCGCCAGTTGCTGGGCGGCCTCCGCGGGCGACTCGCCCGGCCATTGCCAATTGCCGAGATCGAAGGTCATGCCTAGTACGTCCAAGTAGCCTTCATGCCGCAACCCGTCGAACAGGCGAACGAACTGGCGGATCATGCCGCCCTCCGTCAGTTGACCGTTCTCGACGACGAGCCGGGCCCGAGCACCGCGCATGCATGCCGCGATCTGCGCACCCAGCGCGGCGTCCGCGCCAAATCCGCCGAGTTGCAGCTTCACAAAGCGCGCACCCAGTGCGTCCGCTTCTTCGACCGCGAGGCGCAGCGTTGCCTCGTCTAGCGCGCCCGCCGCGTTGTAGAGCGTCGCGGGGGTCGAGTAGACCGACCACATGCCCAGCCCTTCAACCGCCTCGCCAAGCGAGCTCAACGCTCCTGGGTCGGCCTGCGCTTCGCTAGCGAACAGTTCACGCCGCACCTCGAAACCCGCCGCTCCCGCCTGAGCCGCCGTTTTCAGCCATGCCCGATGGCCGTCCCGGCGGATCGCGTCCGCACCGAATGCGCTGGCAACTATGACAACGTCGGACATATCGAAACGACCCTGCTTTACTCAGCCCATATGTAAATGGAACCGGTTCCATTTACATATTTAAAAAAAGCGCCTAAGCGCACCCATCCACAAATAATGCCCCTCAGGGCTTGTCACGCGCCATAGTGGAAATCCCTGAAGACACCATCCCGACTCATGACGCCTCCACCTCAGTCAGCGCCAGAAACCGCTCCACCACCCGCGACGGCGCGCTCGCATGCGGAATCAGAATCGAAAAGTGGCGCGTCAGCGCCTGCGGCCTAAGCGAAAACAGACAGAGCGCGCCCGCCTCGTGCCGCATCGACATGGCCGACACAAAGCCGATTCCCATGCCCGCGCGCACCGCTTCCTTCACCCCTTCGACCCCGGCAATTTCGAGCGCCACGCGCATCGGCACGCCTGCGCGTGCGAAGGCCCGCTCGACCATCTGC
>NZ_JBAURZ010000252.1:0-3967 GCF_049581445.1 Paraburkholderia sp.
GCTTCAGCGAGCGGCTCGGGCAGCGCGTAGCTAGCGTAGCCGCCTGAAGGCGGCGCACTCGTCGCGCCCGGCCTAGCTGGGCCGGCATTCTGGCGATACACATGACGACCAAAAAAGTAACGCTCAAATCGGTGTTTCTGACTGGCCTGCTGGTGCTGGTGCCGTTGGCCATCACCTTGTGGGTGCTCGGTCTGATTATCGGCACCATGGATCAGACGCTGCTGTTGCTGCCCGAGTCATGGCAGCCGGAGCGGCTGTTCGGTTTCCGCCTGCCGGGGCTGGGTGCGGTGCTGACACTGGCGTTCATTTTCATCGTTGGCTTATTGACGCAAAACTTCATCGGGCAGAAGCTCGTGAAGTGGTGGGAACTGCTGGTTGGGCATATTCCAGTGGTCGGTCCGATCTATACCAGCGTCAAGCAGGTGTCGGATACCTTGTTGTCCAGCAGCGGCAATGCGTTTCGCAAGGCCTTGCTGATCGAGTATCCGCGTAAGGGTTCCTATACGATAGCGTTTTTGACCGGGATTCCGGGCGGCGACGTAGTCAACCACTTGAAGGAAGATCACGTCAGCGTGTACGTGCCGACCACGCCGAATCCGACGTCCGGCTTCTTCCTGATGGTGCCCAAGAGCGAGGTCGTAGAACTGGATATGACAGTCGACGCCGCGCTCAAGTACATTGTCTCGATGGGCGTGGTTGCGCCGTCCGCGCCTACGGCGCCGGTGCGCCGCACCACCATTGAGCCGCCGATGTAATGCCAGCGCGCATTGTTTCAGTTTCATGCGATGCGCGCCGTTCAACTCATGCATAAAGAAAGATAAACATCATGTCGATGCGATCTGAATACTGCGGTCTGGTGACCGAAGAATTGTTGGGCCAAACCGTGTCGCTGTGCGGCTGGGTGAGCCGCCGCCGTGACCATGGCGGCGTTATCTTCATCGATCTGCGCGACCGCGAAGGCCTCGTTCAGGTCGTGTGCGACCCGGATCGCGCGGAGATGTTCAAGACTGCCGAAGGCGTGCGCAATGAGTTCTGCGTGCAGATCAAGGGTCTCGTGCGTAATCGTCCGGAAGGCACGACCAATGCCGGTCTGAAGAGCGGCAAGATCGAAGTGCTGTGCCAGGAACTGACCGTGCTGAACGCGTCGGTCACGCCGCCGTTCCAGCTCGACGACGATAACCTGTCGGAAACCACGCGCCTCACGCATCGCGTGCTCGACCTGCGCCGTCCGCAAATGCAGCACAACCTGCGTCTGCGTTATCGCGTCGCGATCGAAGTGCGCAAGTATCTGGACGCGCAAGGCTTCATCGACATCGAAACGCCGATGCTCACGAAGAGCACGCCAGAAGGCGCACGCGACTATCTCGTGCCGTCGCGTACCAACCCGGGCCAGTTCTTCGCGCTGCCGCAGTCGCCGCAGCTCTTCAAACAGCTGCTGATGGTCGCCAACTTCGACCGTTACTACCAGATCGTCAAGTGCTTCCGCGACGAAGACCTGCGCGCTGATCGTCAGCCGGAATTCACGCAGATCGACTGCGAAACCTCGTTCCTCACCGAACAGGAAATTCGTGACCTGTTCGAAGACATGATCCGTCACGTCTTCAAGGTGACGATTGGGGTCGATCTCGGTGAAAAGTTCACGGTCATGCAGTACTCGGAAGCGATGCGCCGCTTTGGTTCAGACAAGCCGGACCTGCGCGTGAAGCTCGAATTCACCGACCTGACCGACGCGGTCAAGGACGTCGACTTCAAGGTGTTCAGTGTCCCGGCCAACACCAAGGACGGCCGCGTCGCTGCGCTGCGCGTGCCGAAGGGCAGCGAACTGTCGCGTGGCGATATCGACAGCTACACGGAATTCGTGCGCATCTACGGCGCGAAGGGTCTGGCCTGGGTCAAGGTCAACGAAGTCGCGAAGGGTCGGGACGGTCTGCAAAGCCCGATCGTCAAGAACCTGCACGACGACGCAGTCAAGGCGATCATCGAGCGCACCGGTGCGCAAGACGGCGATATCATTTTCTTTGCGGCGGATCGTGCGAAGGTCGTCAACGACAGCCTCGGCGCCCTGCGTCTGAAGATCGGCCATTCGGAATTCGGCAAGGCCAACGGCCTCGTCCAGACCGGCTGGCAGCCGCTGTGGGTGGTGGACTTCCCGATGTTCGAGTACGACGAGGAAGAAAACCGCCACGTCGCCGCGCATCACCCTTTCACGAGCCCCAAGGACGAGCACCTCGAGTATCTGGAAACGGATCCGGGCCGCTGCCTCGCGAAGGCTTACGACATGGTGTTGAACGGCTGGGAAATCGGCGGCGGTTCGGTGCGTATCCACCGCGAAGAAGTCCAGAGCAAGGTGTTCCGCGCACTGAAGATCAACGCTGAAGAAGCCCGTGCGAAGTTCGGCTTCCTGCTCGACGCGCTGCAGTACGGCGCGCCGCCGCATGGCGGTATCGCGTTTGGTCTCGACCGCATCATCACGATGATGGCCGGCGCCGATTCGATCCGCGACGTGATCGCCTTCCCCAAGACGCAGCGCGCACAGGATCTGCTCACGCAGGCGCCGAGCGAAGTGGACGAGCGCCAGTTGCGCGAGTTGCACATCCGTCTGCGTCAGCCTGAAGCCAAGGCGTAATGCAGATGGTTGCATGAGCAGAAAAGTAGACCAATGAAGTTACCGAAAAAGGCGCGCGATGCGCCTTTTTCGTTTTTTGCGTTACAGTCGAAGCAAGTACGCAGAGCAACGCGCGAGGCAACGAGCGCAGCGAACGTACCAAGAATAACCGTCGACCGACATGTACCGCGCGCCGTGAGCGCCTAGCCTTATCGCCATGCCGAAACCGCCGAAGATCCCCGAGTCTGTTCTTGTCGTCATTCATACCCCGGCGCTCGAGGTGCTGATTATCGAGCGCGCCGACCGCGCCGGTTTCTGGCAATCGGTGACGGGCTCCAAAGATACGCTCGACGAGCCGCTCGCCGAGACCGCGGCACGCGAAGTGGCCGAGGAGACTGGCATTGTCGTCGGCAGTGCAGCCGTGCCGCGCGACGCGCTGTTCGACTGGTGCTATCAGATCGAGTACGAAATCTATCCGGTCTGGCGGCATCGCTATGCCGAGGGCGTGACGCTCAATACCGAACACTGGTTCAGCCTGCAGGTGCCTGACCGCTGCGAGGTGACGCTGGCGCCGCTCGAACATACGGCCTCCCTGTGGCTGCCGTACGAAGAAGCCGCCGAGCGCTGCTTTTCGTCATCGAATGCCGACGCGATCCTGCAGTTACCTCAGCGCCTGAAGGGGCGTGCCCAGTGAGCTCAGGCGGCGCGCGGCATTTTGCGCGACTTCGCCATAGTCTGTTTGGGCGGCGTTACTGGTCGCGGTACCGCTTCACCGCCGGTAACAACGTCAAACTGTTTCGCTCCGGGGAAGGTTTTTTTGCTTCGCTGGTTGCCCGGATCGATGCTGCCGAGAACGATGTTGTCCTCGAAACCTACATCTTCTGCAACGACGAAGCCGGCCAGGCGGTCAGCGCCGCCTTGCTGCGCGCCGCGGACCGCGGCGTGCGCGTACGCGTGATTACGGATGGCATCGGCACGGCGCGCCTCGCGCTTTTCAACGACTGGCCCGGGCGAGGGGTGGAACATCTGATCTACAACCCGCATTTGTTTGGCCGCTTTGGCTTCTCGCGGACTCACCGCAAGCTGGCCGTGGTCGATGACAGTTTCGCGTGGTGCGGCGGCATCAATATCGTTGACGACTACCAGAACGAGGGTGTGCGCTTGCCGTATCGGCGCTGGGACTTCGCCCTGGAATTGCAAGGGCCGGTGGTTGAAGACGTACGCGACGCGCTGGAGGCGCAGTGGCACCGCGTTCGGTTCGGACACCGGCCGGTCGAGTCGCTTCAACCGGATTTCACGCTCAAGGATGACCCGAGTCCCGGCGCGCCGAGTCGCGGCCGCAACCGCAGCGCCGATCTGCGC
>NZ_JBAURZ010000253.1:0-8608 GCF_049581445.1 Paraburkholderia sp.
TGTACAAGAACTACGACCCGCGTGCGAAGCTGATGCGCGAAACCTGCCACGAAGTGCTGGAAGAACTGGGCCTGCACGACGACCCGCTGTTCAAGCTGGCCATGGCGCTGGAAAAGATTGCGCTGGAGGACGAATACTTCGTGTCGCGCAAGCTGTACCCGAACGTCGACTTCTACTCGGGCATCGTGCAGCGCGCACTGGGCATCCCCACGGCAATGTTCACGTGTATCTTCGCGATGGCGCGTACGGTAGGCTGGATTGCACAGTGGAACGAAATGATTGCGGATCCGGAACAGAAGATTGGCCGTCCGCGTCAGCTGTTCGTTGGCGATACGCCGCGTGAAGCGAAGGCGGTTTCGCAGCGTTAAGCTGGGTTGGATCTGCTCGCTTTCCTGCGAAGGCGCGTAGAGCAAGGCTGATTAGAAGCGCCCCAACGAGGAAACTCGTTGGGGCGTTTTTCGTTACACGGCGTTTGGTTTGATTGGCGCGGTTGAAGGCAAATGGCTCGCTTTCACCCCGACACGCGACCCGCTCGCCGTGGGGTTCTCTCAAGCGAAGGCGGCCGCGTCTGCAGGTTTTCCGTTGGCGACGGATCCTCTTTCGGCGCATGCCCATGCGTTTCGAAAAAGCGTCGATAAGCACTCGGTGTCATGCCACGGGCTGAGAGAAATTGACGGTTGAAATTGGCGAGATTCGAAAAGCCCGCTTTCGTGGCGATCACCGCGATCGGCCAGTCCGTATCGGTCAACTGCCGGGTTGCGAAGCCGATGCGCAAGCGGCTCAGATAGCGTCCCACGCTTTCACCCACATGCCGCACGAAGTAGCGGTGCAACGAACGCTCGGAGAGATGAGCGGCCTCGCATAACTCGGCAACACGCAAGGGCTCGTGGAAGCGCCGATCAAGCAGATCCAGCACACGATTCAGCCGCTCCGCCTCTGACGCGCTCCCTCCCGGCGTGGATGCGGCCGCAGCAGGCGGCTTCTGCGCGTCGCGGCCTGCCACCGTTTGCTTCGCACCTTGCGTATGGACGGCGGGCGACGCCAGCGGCTCCGGCGCGGTCTCAGCGAGACTGGTAAGCACTTCCAGCACCGCACCGAGCCTCACCCGCGGCGACTCACTCAGCAACGCATCAAGACGCGCACGCATCGACGTGGCTGCTTCCGGCGCAAACTTCAACCCAGCTGCACCGCGCCTCAATAGCGTCCGTAACGGCGCAAACTCCGGACAGCAATCGGCCATGCGCCGAGCCCAGTCGCCGCTGAACCACACGACGATGGCGACCTGTGGCTCGCGCGGGTCGAGGGGCTCAGTTGATGCCCACGTATGCGGCATATCGGGCGGCACTAGCACGAGATCGTCGCCGCTGTAAGCGCCGATATGATCGCCGACGAAACGGCGCCCGCGGCTGTTCATCGTCAGCGTAAGCTCGTACTCGGGATGGTGGTGCCATTCGAACGGAATCTGCGCGAGCTGGCGGTGATAGACGCGAATCGAGCAACCGTCGGGGATGGTGACGCGTTCGTACTGAGGCTTCACGGGACGCTCCCAGGCCGGATGGGGCATTGGATGGATGATGTCTGAATTGTATCGGTAATTGGCTGAAATGGATGCGTGTGTAGCACCAAAGCCCCCTAATCTGAAGCCCATGCAGCCACAGATAAAGACCGTCTCAGGAGACAAGTCATGCCACTCGTAGTCGACAACCTGCCCGAAGCCATTCGGGAGACCAAGCGCACCCTGCGCGCCGCTTTGCCCAACTATGCGCAGGTTTTCCACGAAGTTGAGGGCGCAATCAGGCAGCAGGTTGACGCCATTCGGCGCGACCGCGACCAGGGGCGCGATGCGATCCCGGTGCTCGACTATGCGTCAATCGTGACCAACGACGTTGATCCGCGCACCATCGAAAATATCAAGACGCGTGGCGCGTGTGTGATCCGGCGTGTGTTCGATCCGAAGCAGGCAAGCGACTGGAACGACGAAATCGCCGACTACGTGCAACGCAACAACCTCGACGAGAAGCTCGCGCATCGTGCCGAGGACAAGTACTTTGGCACGCTGTCGTCAAGCAAGCCGCAGATTTACGGCGTTTACTGGTCCAAGCCTCAAACGGCGGCCCGTCAATCGCGGGAACTCACTCAGACGCGTGTGTTTCTGAACCGCTTGTGGCGCTCAGAGAGCGAAGGCAAGCAGCATTTCGATCCGGAACGCGTGCCGGTGTACGCAGACCGTATTCGCCGGCGGCCGCCGGGATCGGAGTCGCTCGGTTTGTCGCCGCACGTCGATGGAGGTTCTGTCGAGCGCTGGCTTGATCCGAATTTTAGGCAGGTGTATCGGCACGTGCTGTCCGGCAACTGGCGCGAATACGATCCGTTCGATGCCGCGTTTCGTCCCGATGCCCAGGAAATTCCGTCGCCGGCGGTGTGCTCGATGTTCCGCACCTTCCAGGGCTGGACCGCACTGACGCCGCAAGGACCAGGCGACGGCACGCTGCAACTCATCCCGATCGCCAACGCGATGGCGTACATCGTGCTGCGCGCGTTGCAGGACGATGTTCCGGAAGACGAACTATGTGGTGCGCAACCGGCGCGAGCGTTGTCGATCCAACCCGCCTGGCACAGCCTGCTGCTCGAAGCGGTCACGCCGATACCCCACATGCAACCTGGCGACGCCGTGTTCTGGCACAGCGATGTCGTGCATTCCGTGGAGGATGTGCATAGCGGCAGTAACTACAGCAATGTGATGTACATCGCGTCGGCGCCTTGGTGCGCGAAAAACGAAGAGTATCTGAAGCGGCAATTGCCCAGTTTTCTGCGCGGAGAGAGCGCTCCGGATTTCCCGACTGATCACTTTGAAACGGACTTTGTGGGCCGCGCACAGGAGAGTGATTTGACGCCATTGGGACGGGCGCAGCTTGGCTTCGATCTCGCGGGCTGATGTACACGGTCGCAGGCGCTTTCTGCCCCGTATCTGCGATGCACCCAATGCGGGTCAGTTCGTCGCTCTGGGGTAATGCGCATAGTAAGTAGTTGATTTTTCAGCTTCACCGACGCTGAACGAGGAACGCGAAAGGCAGATGCGAGTGCGCAGGGCGTCTGCCTCACATCTGCCGGGTAACGCTAATACAGGTATCGTCACTACCACCCAACTCCCTGTTTTTTATCGGTTTTTCCGCTGAATCAGGGACCTGGAACGTGACACTGCGTGGCATAATCAATCGCACACAGCTTGCGAGCAGTTCGCTGTTTAGCCACTACTACCCCGCATACCATGGCACAGACTCTCTACGACAAATTGTGGAACACGCACGTGATCCACACGGAAGACGACGGTACGACGATTCTTTATATCGACCGTCACCTGCTGCACGAAGTGACGAGCCCGCAGGCGTTCGAGGGCCTGAAGCTAGCCGAGCGTCCGGTGTGGCGTATCAGCGCAAATCTGGCTGTGTCCGACCACAACGTACCCACCACGGACCGCAGCCACGGCATCGCAGATCCAGTGTCGAAACTGCAAGTCGACACGCTCGATCAGAACTGCGATTCGTACGGCATCACCCAGTTCAAGATGAATGACCTGCGTCAAGGCATCGTGCACATCATCGGGCCGGAACAGGGTGCCACGCTGCCCGGCATGACGATTGTTTGCGGCGATTCGCATACGTCCACGCACGGTGCGTTTGGCGCGCTCGCGCACGGCATCGGCACGTCGGAAGTGGAACACGTGCTGGCCACGCAAACGCTCTTGCAGAAGAAGAGCAAGAACATGCTGGTGAAGGTGGAAGGCCAACTGCCGCGCGGCTGTACGGCAAAAGATATCGTGCTCGCGATCATCGGCAAGATTGGCACGGCGGGCGGCACGGGCTATGCCATCGAGTTCGGCGGTTCCACGATCCGCGCGCTCACCATGGAAGGCCGGATGACCGTCTGCAACATGGCGATTGAAGGGGGCGCACGCGCCGGCATGGTCGCTGTGGACGACACCACGGTCGAATACCTGAAGGGCCGTCCGTACTCGCCGGAAGGCGTCGAGTGGGATCACGCGGTCGAATACTGGAAGCAGTTCAAGTCCGATGACGGTGCTACGTTCGATCGCGTGGTTGAACTGAACGCTGCGGAAATCGTGCCGCAAGTCACTTGGGGCACGTCGCCGGAAATGGTCACGGCGGTTGATGGCCGCGTGCCGGACCCGGAACGCGAGAAAGATCCGGTCAAGCGTGACGCGATGGAACGCGCGCTGAAGTACATGGCGCTCGAGCCGAACCTGCCGATCGAGTCGATCAAGCCGGACAAGATTTTCATCGGATCGTGCACCAACGCCCGTATCGAAGATCTGCGCGCAGCAGCGTATGTCGTACGCAAACTGGGCCGTCGCGTTGCGCCAAACATCCGCCTTGCGATGGTGGTGCCGGGCTCGGGTCTGGTGAAGGCGCAAGCCGAACGTGAAGGGTTGGACAAGGTGTTCACCGACGCCGGCTTTGAATGGCGCGAACCAGGCTGCTCGATGTGCCTCGCCATGAATGCAGATCGGCTGGATCCGGGCGAGCGTTGTGCGTCCACGTCAAATCGCAACTTCGAAGGCCGTCAGGGCGCGGGTGGACGTACTCACCTCGTGAGCCCCGCCATGGCGGCTGCGGCTGCGATCGAAGGCCACTTTGTCGATATTCGCAAGCTCGGCTAAGCGGGCGCGATCCTGTTTCGAATCCACCGGCGGCGTGTATTGCATCGCAGTCGCCGGTCTCTACTCTGGTTGGTGATGGGCCATGGATAAATTCATCGTACATACCGGCGTCGTTGCGCCGTTGGATCGCGAAAACGTCGACACGGACGCGATAATTCCGAAGCAGTTTCTGAAATCGATCAAGCGCTCGGGTTTCGGTCCCAACGCGTTTGACGAATGGCGTTACCTTGATCACGGCGAGCCGGGTCAGGACAATTCAAAGCGTCCGCTGAATCCGGATTTCGTGCTGAACCAGCCGCGCTATCAAGGCGCGTCGGTCCTGCTGGCGCGTAAGAACTTCGGCTGCGGCAGCTCGCGTGAGCACGCGCCCTGGGCACTGCAGCAGTATGGCTTTCGCGCGATCATCGCGCCGAGCTTCGCGGATATCTTCTACAACAACTGCTTCAAGAACGGTCTGCTGCCGATCGTGTTGACGGAGCAGCAAGTCGATCACCTGTTCAACGAAACCTATGCGTTCAACGGCTTCGAGTTGACCATCGACCTCGAAGCGCAGACCGTGCGTGTGGGCGACGGCACCGAGTATCCGTTTGAAGTGGCTGGCTTTCGCAAGTACTGCCTGCTGAACGGGTTTGACGATATCGGTCTGACGCTGCGCCATGCCGACAAGATCCGTCAGTTCGAAGCAGAACGTCTGACGAAGCAGCCTTGGCTCGGCCATCGTATCGTCGGTTAAAGGTTGGCTTGGGCCAGGCGTTGGCTTTGCATCGGCGGGGCGCGCGTAGCGGTTATCCCACGCGCGCTCAGGTCTGAACGAAAACAATCGAGGAATTTCGCATGAAGATTGCAGTGTTGCCCGGCGACGGCATCGGTCCGGAAATCGTCAAGGAAGCCGTTAAGGTTCTGAATGTGCTCGGCGAAAAGTTCGAGTTGGAAGAAGCGCCGGTTGGCGGTGCGGGTTACGAGGCAAAGGGCCACCCGCTGCCCGATTCGACACTCGCACTAGCCAAGGAAGCCGATGCGATTCTGTTTGGCGCCGTCGGTGACTGGAAATACGACTCGCTCGAGCGTGCGTTGCGTCCGGAGCAGGCCATTCTGGGTCTGCGCAAACACCTGCAACTGTTCGCGAACTTCCGTCCGGCGATTTGCTATCCGCAATTGACGGGCGCTTCGTCGTTGAAGGAAGAGATTGTTTCGGGCCTCGACATCCTGATCGTGCGCGAGCTGAACGGCGACATTTACTTCGGTTCGCCGCGCGGTCTGCGCGAAGCGCCAGACGGTCCGTTCGCCGGCGCGAAGGAAGGCTTTGACACGATGCGTTATTCGGAGCCGGAAGTGCGCCGCATCGCGCACGTCGCGTTTCAGGCGGCGCAAAAGCGTGGCAAGAAGCTGACTTCGGTCGACAAGGCCAACGTGCTCGAAACGTCGCAGTTCTGGAAAGACGTCATGATCGATGTCTCGAAGGAATACGCGGACGTCGAGCTGTCGCACATGTACGTGGACAACGCGGCGATGCAACTGGTGAAGGCGCCGAAGTCGTTCGACGTGATCGTGACCGGGAACATGTTCGGCGACATCCTCTCGGATGAAGCCGCTATGTTGACGGGCTCGATTGGCATGCTGCCGTCGGCGTCGCTCGATAAGAACAACAAGGGCCTGTACGAGCCTTCGCACGGTTCGGCGCCGGATATCGCCGGCAAGGGCGTGGCGAACCCGCTGGCGACGATCCTGTCCGCCGCAATGATGCTGCGTTACTCGCTGAACAAGGCGGAACAGGCCGACCGCATCGAAACCGCGGTGAAGAACGTACTGGAGCAGGGCTATCGCACCGGCGACATCCTGACGCCAGGCTGTAAGCAGGTCGGCACTGCGGCGATGGGTGAGGCGGTTATCGCAGCACTGAAGGATTGATGATGTTGTCGCGGCGCTGAATGTAGCGCCGCGAATAGCGTGCAGATCAGTACGCAAACAGGCAGTAAAGCGCGAATTGGCTGCAATTTGGGCCATTCGCGCATGAAACAGGCCATGCTGGCCGCTCAAATCTGGTTTTCGTGTAGACTGTTGTGATGGCGACGATTCCCCAAATCTCCTCGATTTTGAACCTCCACGGCAAAACGGCCCGTGCGGTTGAACTCGCCATTACCGTCAAAAAGATTACCCCGAAAACGATCACGATTCGCTGATCGTCCGTCGTGCCCGCCCATCTTCCCCGCGCGGTCACTGCGGGCAAAGATGCGGGGAAGCCTCCACTCGAAGGGTAAGTGTCATGAACGTAGGTCTCGTAGGTTGGCGCGGCATGGTCGGCAGCGTCCTGATGCAACGCATGCAGCAGGAAGGCGATTTCGATCTGATCGAACCGGTGTTTTTCAGCACCAGCAACGCGGGCGGCAACGCGCCGTCGTTCGCTAAAAACGAGACCAAGCTCAAAGATGCCTCGAGCATCGACGACCTGAAGAAATGCGACGCCATCATCTCCTGCCAGGGCGGCGACTACACCAATGAGGTGTTCCCGAAGCTGCGCGCAGCGGGCTGGAACGGCTACTGGATCGACGCAGCGTCGTCGTTGCGCATGAAGGACGATGCGGTCATCATTCTCGACCCGGTCAACCTCGACGTCATCAAGAGCGCGCTGGTCAAGGGTCAGAAGAATTTCATTGGCGGCAACTGCACCGTCAGCTTGATGCTGATGGCGTTGGGCGGCCTGTTCCGCGAAAACCTGATCGACTGGGTGACGGCCATGACGTACCAGGCCGCATCAGGCGCGGGCGCGCAGAACATGCGCGAATTGCTGCAGCAAATGGGCACGCTGTACGGCTCGGCCAAGGAAGATCTGGCAGACCCGTCGTCGGCGATTCTGGACATAGACCGCCGCGTGCTGGCCGCGATGAACAGCGACCGTATGCCGACCGACAATTTTGGCGTGCCGCTCGCCGGCTCGCTGATTCCGTGGATCGACAAGGATCTCGGCAACGGCATGTCGAAGGAAGAGTGGAAGGGCGGCGCGGAAACCAACAAGATTCTCGGCAAGCCGGCCATGGGTACACCGGGCTCGGTCCCGGTGGACGGACTGTGCGTGCGCATCGGCGCCATGCGTTGTCACTCGCAAGCGCTGACCATCAAGCTGAAGAAGGACGTGCCGCTCGATGAGATCGACGGCATCCTCGCCTCGGCCAACGATTGGGTCAAAGTCGTGCCGAATGAGCGCGAAGCATCGATTCGCGATTTGTCGCCGGCGGTGGTGACGGGCACGCTGACCGTGCCGGTCGGACGCCTTCGCAAACTGGCAATGGGCGACGAATATCTGTCCGCTTTTACGGTTGGCGACCAGTTGTTGTGGGGTGCTGCTGAACCATTACGTCGGATGCTTCGCATTCTGCTCGACAAGTAAAGTAAACTACGCGCGTATCTGCAATTTACGACGCGTCAAAACTCAAAAAGCGTCGCGTTTCCCGCGGCGCTTTTTTCATTGTGTGCTCCGAAAATCTTGCCACTATTCAATCGCAAACAAGGGCTAAGCGCTAAGGCGCCTGAAGTCCCGATGACCGTTAGGCTCTCTTCCCTGCACGCTATGCCACGTAACCGTCTTTGTCAGATTGCGGCGGCCGCTGCGATCGTATTTGTGATGACCGGAGCAGCACCCGACGCGCGGGCTGCCACCACGGATGCCGCGAGCGCGCCGGCTGAAGCATCGGCGCCGCTGGCGGCCGGCAGCCAATATTCGATTCACCCGGGGCAATCGCTCAATGACGTGGCGATCGCTGCGACGCAGTCGCACGACCGCGCGACGCTCGTGCGCGCTTCCCGTGCATTGTTCGATGCGAATCCGAATGCGTTCATGGCGCACGATCCGAGCCGCTTGCGGCTGGGTGCGGTGCTGACCATTCCGGCGCTCGATTCGACAGGCGCTGCGGTGGCGACTTCGGGGGCTTCGGC
>NZ_JBAURZ010000254.1:0-40441 GCF_049581445.1 Paraburkholderia sp.
GGCTGAACGATGTGCTCGGGCCGGGCGTCGTGCGCGACGGCGGCGAGGATCGTGCGGGCCCGGTCGGCCGCCGAGATACCGGTGGTGACGCCTTCGGCCGCTTCGATGCTGACGGTGAAGGCGGTGCCGTACTGCGTGCCGTTGCGATAGGTCATCAGCGGCAGGTTGAGCGACTTGCAACGTTCCTGCGTCAGCGTCAGGCACACGAGGCCACGGCCATAGCGCGCCATGAAGTTGATCGCCTCGGGCGTGACGAATTCGGCGGCGATCACGAGGTCGCCCTCGTTTTCGCGGTCTTCTTCGTCGACGAGAATCACCATCCGGCCAGCTTTCAGTTCGGCGATGATCTCAAGGGTGGAGGCGAGCGTCATGGTGGCGAAAAATTCGGGAAAGGGCGTATTTTACGCCACGCGCGGGTCGGCGTCGCCGCTGCAAATGGCATAGGCCATCTGGCAGGTGAAATCTTTGCCCGGAACGGCCATTAGGCGGTGCAATGCGGCGAGATAGCGGCGGCCTGCACATCTGAAAAGCAATCGAATTTGCCCTTGGCCCGATTCGCGGGACCGCCGATCCCGGGTCGATTGCTAGTTGATTCTCGCTCCATCTAATTTATTTATCGGCACGACCAACGGTAAATTGCCGAAAAAAATTTACCGGATGGCTGTCCGTCCTTCACATGGCCTTGCTGGGCGCGGCTTCTGGCCGAGAGGCCCACGCTCGCTCTCTTCTGCAAAAGTGCAAAAAATCATGCACTTTCGTCAATGCATCTGGTTAACCCGGACTGTTGTGGCGCAACCCGTTTCGTTACGTTCTATCCAACAGGCGGCGGTGTGAGTTTCATTTATCGAAGGCGTTTCAGTCCAGGGTCCGCGCAATTAAGGCACGGTGCCGTTGAGACTGACGGGCAAGGCGCCCCGGCAACCGTTCAGGACTTCCCCTGATTCTGAAAGCGAACGCGAGCCCAGACAAAGACGGAGCCTAAGGCTGTCGTACAGCGCCGGAACTCAGATATTGCTGCCAACGCCACGAACATCATCGCATGGGCCCGATGCCCGTCTCTTACGAGGCGCTGAGGGCCAACTGGCGATTCAATGCGTTTCTGAAGGAGTACAGGCATGGCACGGATCATTGGCGGCATTGCTGCTTCGCACACACCCACCATCGGTTTTGCTTTCGACAAGAACAAGCGTGACGATCCCGTTTGGGCGCCGATCTTCGAGAATTTCGCACCGTTGGCGGACTGGCTCGCGGAAAAGCAGCCCGATGTGCTCGTTACCATCTACAACGACCATGTCACCTCGTTCTTCTTCGACCATTATTCCGCGTTCACGCTAGGCGTCGGCCCGGAGTGGCACGTCGCGGACGAGGGCGGCGGCGCACGTGATCTCCCGCCCATCAAGGGACACCCGGGACTGGCCGCGCACATCGGCAACTCGCTTATGACCGACGAGTTCGACATGTCCTTCTTCCAGAACAAGGCGCTCGATCACGGCTGTTTTTCGCCCTTGTCCATGCTTTGTCCGCACAAGCCCGAGTGGCCGGTGAAACTGGTGCCGCTGCAGATTGGCGTGCTGCAATTTCCCATTCCGAGCGCGCGCCGCTTCTACAAGTTGGGACAGGCGCTCCGGCGCGCGATTGAAAGTTATCCCGAGGATCTGAAGGTCGCCATCGTGGCAACTGGTGGCCTGTCGCACCAGGTGCATGGTGAACGCGCCGGCTTCAACAACACGGAATGGGACCAGCGCTTTCTCGATCTGTTCGAGCGCGACCCGGAACAACTCGCCAGCATGACCATCGCCGAATACGCTGAGCTGGGTGGGTTCGAGGGAGCGGAAGTGGTGATGTGGCTCGCCATGCGGGGCGCGCTGCCGGCCGGCGTCGTGTGCAAGCATCGCAGCTACTACCTGCCGTCGATGGCCGGCATCGCGACGGCCATCTACGAAAGCGAGGAGAGCGATCCGAAGCCTTCGATCGTCGAGCGCCATCGCGAGCGGATGGCGCAGGAACTTGCCGGGATCGAGAAGCTCAAGGGCACGTATCCGTTCACCATCGAAGTCGCAGTGCGGGCTTATCGGATCAACGATTTCCTGCACCGGATGGTGGAGCCCGAGCATCGCGCGGCCTTCCTGCGTGATCCTGAAGCGAGCTTCGAAACGGCAGGATTGAGCGAGCAGGAGCGCGATCTGGTCCGCCGACGCGACTGGCGTGGCCTGCTGCACTACGGCGTGATCTTCTTCATGCTCGAGAAGCTCGGCGCCGTGGTTGGGGTGTCGAACCTGCACATCTATGCCGCGATGCGCGGCGAAACGCTGGAAGACTTTCAGCGCACCCGGAATGCGCCCGGGGCGTTGTACTCGGTCGCGGGTAAAGCGGCTGGAAAGCTGGATTGGGACAGCGCGGAAAAACAAAAGAGTTGATAGGCGGGTGGTTCGTCCAGGCGCGTGGGTTGGAGCACTCGTGGAGATCACGAGACGCAGGAAACACGCGGCAGCACGAAGCAAGACCTGGGCGGGCAACCTGAAACGCCGGACACAGGAGACAGGAGAACATTGATGAGCATCGGAAAGACAATCGATATCAAGGCATTTATAGACGAGCGAGCCATCTCGCCTTACCAGTGGCTACTGGTGGCGCTGTGCTTTCTCGTGGTGACCGCTGACGGCATGGATGTGGCCATCATGGGTTTTATCGCGCCTTCGATCATTCACGACTGGAGCATCTCGCGTCCCGCGTTTGGCCTCGTGATGAGCGCGGCGCCGATCGGTCTCGTGATCGGCGCCCTGGCAGCAGGACCCGCTTCGGATCGCATTGGGCGCAAGTGGGTATTGCTGACGTCCATTTTCCTGTTCGGCATTTTCACGATCGCGACTGCGTTTACGCAATCGGCGGCCTCCATGGCGCTCCTGCGCCTGCTCACTGGCATTGGCCTCGGTGCCGCGATGCCCAACACGACGACGCTGCTGTCCGAGTATGCGCCGCAGCGCAAGCGCGCCTTGATGATCACCATCATGTTCACCGGCTTTAACCTGGGTTCGGCGCTGATCGGTTTTGCGGCTGGCTGGCTGATTCCTGAACATGGCTGGCGTTCGGTGTTGATCTTCGGCGGTGCATTGCCGTTGGTGTTGATCCCGCTGCAGTTCTGGTTGCTGCCTGAGTCGGCGCGTTGGATGGCGGTACGTGGCGCCCCCGGTGCGCGCATCGGCAAGGTACTGGGCCGGGTGTGCGGAGCGAGCTTTTCCGGCGATGAGGTGTTCGTTTCGAACGAACCGCCATTGCCGACGCGCAAGCCAATCGGTGTGCTGTTCTCGCAGGGCTACGGGTTCATGACAGCGGCGCTTTGGGTCACGTATTTCATGGGCCTGCTCGTGATCTACCTATTGACTGGCTGGCTGCCTACCTTGATGAAGGACGCCGGCCTGACCGTCACCACAGCGGCCAACGTGACGGCGATGTTCCAGATCGGCGGAACGATTGGCGCGATTCTCGTGGGCTGGACGATGGACAAGGTGCGTCCGGCGCCGGTAATCAGTGCAGCCTACATCGGCGGTGCGCTTTGTGTGCTCGGGCTAGGCTGGATTGGTGCGTTGTCCTCATCGCTCACCTTGCTGGTGTTCGCCGCGGGCTTCTGCATGAGCGGTGCTCAGACGGGGCTGAATGCTTTCGCACCGGGTCGCTACCCGACGGTCGCACGTGCTACCGGCGTGAGCTGGATGCTCGGCATGGGGCGTTTCGGCAGCATCTTTGGCTCCGCTATCGGCGGCGCATTGCTTGGCCTCGGCTGGCAGTTCGGCGCCATCCTGGCCATGCTGGCGATCCCCGCCACGCTGGCTGCTATCGCCATCTTGCTGGCTCAGCGTACCAAGCTCAGCGAGGCGACGCCGCATGCGACCGCGGCCCACTAGTGCGGCCTATAAAGCAGCCACGAAAGCAGCCACTAAGGCCGCCCACTAGTGCAACCTGCACGGCGGGCAACTGTGCCGCCGCGCCGGCAACCTGATCATTTATTTTTTTGGAGAAGCGATGATCATCGACATACACGGGCACTACACCACCGCGCCGAAAGCGCTGGAGGCGTGGCGCAACCGCCAGATCGCGGGCATCAAAAGCCCGTCCGAGATGCCGAAAGTGTCCGAATTGCAGATCAGCGACGACGAGTTGCGCGAAACGATCGAAAGCAATCAGCTAAGGCTGATGCGTGAGCGGGGCCTCGACCTGACGATCTTCAGCCCGCGTGCGAGTTTCATGGCGCATCACATTGGCGACTTCGAGGTGTCCAGCACATGGGCCGCGATCTGCAACGAGTTGTGTTATCGCGTGAGCCAGCTATTCCCCGATCACTTCGTTCCCGCCGCGATGCTGCCGCAAAGCCCCGGCGTAGATGTCACCACCTGCATCCCCGAGCTGGTCAAGTGCGTGGAGCAGTATGGCAACGTGGCGATCAACCTGAATCCAGATCCCTCGGGCGGCCACTGGACCAGCCCGCCGCTGTCGGACCGCTACTGGTACCCGATCTACGAGAAGATGGTCGAGTACGACATCCCCGCAATGATTCATGTGAGCACGAGCTGTAACGCGTGTTTCCACACAACGGGCGCGCACTACCTGAACGCAGATACGACGGCCTTCATGCAGTGCCTCACGTCGGACCTGTTCCGTGATTTCCCCACGCTGCGCTTCGTGATTCCACACGGCGGCGGCGCGGTGCCGTATCACTGGGGACGCTTTCGTGGGCTCGCCCAGGAGATGAAGAAGCCGTTGCTGAAGGATCATCTGCTGAACAACATTTTCTTCGATACCTGCGTCTACCATCAGCCGGGCATCGATCTGCTCACCCGTGTGATTCCCGTCGACAACATCCTGTTTGCCAGCGAGATGATCGGCGCCGTACGCGGTATCGATCCAGAAACCGGTCACTACTTCGACGATACGAAGCGCTACGTCGAGGCCGCGTTTATCGATGCGGATGAGCGGCACAAGATCTACGAAGGTAACGCGCGCCGTGTCTATCCGCGGCTCGATGCGGCATTGAAAAGCAAGGGGCATTAATCATGTATGAACTAGGCGTGGTGTATCGCAACATTCAACGTGCAGACGGTGACGTTGCCGCAAAGCTCGGTGAGTTCGGCAGCGCGACCGTGCACGAGGCCATGGGCCGGACGGGTCTGCTCAAGCCGTATATGCGGCCGATTTACGTCGGCGCGCGTGCTTGCGGTACTGCCGTGACGGTCCTGCTGCAACCGGGTGACAACTGGATGATGCACGTCGCGGCTGAGCAGATCCAGCCGGGCGACATCGTGATAGCGGCCGTGACCGCCGACTGCACGGACGGTTACTTTGGCGATCTGCTGGCGACAAGCTTTAAAGCCCGTGGAGCGCGTGGACTGATCATCGACGCTGGTGTACGCGACGTGCGCGAGTTGACGGAGATGAAGTTCCCAGTCTGGAGCAAAGCGATCTCCGCCAAAGGAACGATCAAGGCCACGCTGGGTTCCGTGAACATCCCCGTGGTGTGCGCGGGTGCGCTGGCAAGTCCGGGCGACGTCATCGTGGCGGACGACGACGGCGTGGTCGTGGTGCCTTCAGCGTGGGCCTCGAAGGTTCTCGAGAAGGCGGTCGCGCGCGAGGCGAATGAAGCTCAAAAGCGGGCCAAGCTCGCGAGCGGCGTGCTCGGCCTGGATATGTACAGCATGCGCGAGCCTTTGCAACAGGCTGGACTGCGGTACATCGACTGACCGGGGCAACGGAAATGGTGATTGGGCAAACCATGAGCGATCCGATCAGCGGCATCTCGTCGATGGCCACCCGCAGCGTGCTGGACGAACTGGTTCAGGAGTACGGGCGGCTGTCGGGGCAGCGCGTGAGCATCGAGTCGGTCGGAGGCGTCGCGGCTGCCAGGCGTGTTGAGGATGGCGAAGCGTTCGACGTGGTTGTTCTGGCGTCGGACGTAATCGATCGGTTGAGCGCAGCGGGTCGTGTTGTGCCCGGCAGCCGCGTCGACCTGGTTCGTTCAGGCGTGGCGGTCGCTGTGGCAAACGGCGCGCCGCGGCCGGACATCGGCACGGAGGCGGCGCTACGCGCGGCCATTCTGGGCGCACGTACGGTTGGCTACTCCACAGGGCCGAGCGGTTCGCACCTGGTGCGCCTGTTTGAGCGCTGGGGTATCGCTGAGTGCATCGCATCGCGTATCGTGCAGGCGCCACCGGGTGTTCCGGTGGGCGCGCTGATCGCGCGTGGTGAAGTCGAGTTGGGATTCCAGCAGTTGAGCGAGTTGATGCATTTGCCGGACATTGATGTGATCGGCGCTCTGCCTGGTGACATCCAGATCACCACGATTTTCGCGGCGGGTATCTGCAGCGTATCCGCAAAGCGTGAGGCTACAAAGGCGCTACTCTCGTTTCTGGCTTCGCCTCAGGCTGAGGCGGCCAAGCGTCGTAACGGTATGGAACCGGCATAAAAAAGCTCGTTGCAACTGCACGCAACGAGCTTTTTGCCTATCCCTCAGAGGTGCCCGCTTTAAAGGGTTCCTTGCATTGAACTGTTGCCCGGGCGCTGATTTTTCAGCGATCCGGGCAACGACTCGCGCCTAGAACAGGTGACGGATACCTACCTGTACGCCGGTTTCACTTTGACCGGCGCCGGGTGTCAGGAATGCGCCGGTTGTGATACTGGCACCAGCCATCTTGAACTGGGCGGAGTTGTAATTGTTCAGCTTCGAGACGACCCCATAAACTCGCGTCGTCTTTGACAGGTCGTAGTTGATGATCGCGCTCATCTGGCGCGCTGTGTTGTCGAGCGAAGAATCATCCGTGATGAACGCGTATCCTGCGCCTACGGAGAGGAACGGGCTAAAGCGATAATCGGCGGAAAAGGACCACGTGTTGTGGTAATTGCCGGCCACATTACCGACCGGACCGACCGTCGGATTATATTTTCCTGCAGGGTTCGACAACGCATTACCGGTTGTGGCGGAAATCACATCGTTACCTCTGAAGAAGCCCACATAAATCTTCCCCCAGCCGTATTCATAGTTTCCGCCCGCCATGATTTGCTGGACACGGTTGCTGTTGGTGGCATTAGCTGCGTTCAGGTATGCCAGCGCGAGATAAACCGGCCCGAGGTTGCTCTGGACCGCCGCCTGGTAGACCGCATTGCCTGCCAGCGTGCCAGGCTGCCCCCCAACTGAATAATGCAACTCGATCTGAGTGGTGCCAATTTTGGGCGAGAGGTACGAGATGTCGTTATCGACGCGCGCCAGCCAGTTGGCGAAGTTGTTGTAGCCCGACGCATAGGTGGCGGCGCTGAATGCGTCCAGGTTGCCGCTCCATGCGAACATCGGTGTGTTCTGCCGGCCCGCCCTGATTTCACCATAGGGGCCGGCCATGCCGACCCACGCCTGACGGTCGAAAAAGCGGTAGGCGTTTTGCACGGCGCCGGTGCCCGGGTCAAAACCGTTCTCGAGATCGAAGGTGGCCTTATAGCCGCCGCCGAGGTCCTCAGCGCCACGCAAGCCCCAGCGGCTGGTGAGTTCGCCATTGTTTCCGAGCAAAACCAGTGACGTATTTTTCCCCGCAACTTTGGTCGATTGATAGCCGATAAACTCGTCGAGCACGCCGTAAAGGGTGATCGACGATTGCGCTCGGGCTTGTCCAGCCCAGATCATCCCGATCGCTGATAAGGTTAGTAGTGCTATTTTTGATAAATTCATTTTTCCCCGTCTCCTCTTGTCCCATCAATCAGATAAAAAGTCGGCTGTGTCTGTTCTTCGATTACGGCGCCAGGCGTTTCTTGACGATCAGGGCAAGCGGAACGGTGAAGCAGAAGTGAGACATGAAGCCGCCGATGATCACGGCAGGATCGAAGTAGTTAGGGTGATTGTCCGAAGCAATGCTGATCGCAACGTGCATCGCAATCCACGCGAAGATCGCGTAGAACAGCGCCACGAAGGTCGCCTCATACCCACGGCGGCGGAAATACGGCCAGATCAGTGCAAACAGGATGCCCCAGGCAATCGCGAAGACAAAGTGAATGCCGGTCCCGAGAACATAGGCCCAAATACCGAGCGCATCCTGCACTGCCTTGCCGAACACCAGTCCTGTCGCGTTGCGCGGAATGCCGGCCAGTGGCATCAGATGCTGGGCGCCGACCCAGATCAGCGCTTCGTAAATCCAGATGCATACTGCGCCACTCACGCCGGCAATCGCCCCGGCGCGAAGGGTGGTTTTAAGGTCCGGTTTGTCCGAAACCAGCGCCGATGCGCCGTTGTCGGCGCCATTGCCACTTACGCTAAAGTTGCCGCCCATGCTTACTCTCCTCATTGAAATACAGAAAACTGGTGGCATGCCGCGAACGGTCAAGGCCTTGTTATGTGCTGAATTCTTTTAGCCAGGCTCGTCTATCGGCCACGGCGCGGCAAGCGAATCGCAACGCCGGGTGTTTTACTTTTAATCGTCGAAAATCAAGGTAGAACCGTCGCCTATGTTGGCGCGATCCTGGCGGTGCCGCGTTGGGATAGGAAGATATAGAAAAAGGGACACTATCCGAAAGTGCGGGTTAACCAGTTGCAAAGCGCGAAAACCACCGTGTAGCTGCTATTTCGCGGTTGGCCGGGTGCAGGTAAGCTTGCTGGAAGCCGCACCGCATAACGATCCTTTGATATCCAAAGGGTCCAGCACGCGCCGATTCGACGATCCGATGCGTTGACACCTCATAAGCAAAACAGATGGCAAAAGAACAAAGTCGCAATCGCCGATGTGCGCGACACGCAACAGTTCGTAGTGAGTAATACTGTTTGCGGGCACGCGTGCATAGATGCTGGAAACTACACAGCGAAAAATTCTCGCTCCCTTCAACGAGACCGTCACCGTGAGCAATAGCGAACTTCTCAACCTGGCGCATCTGCGAGCGTTCAAACTTGTCGCCGATACTGGCAGCGCAACGCGTGCAGCCGCCGAACTGTTTCGCGCGCAATCCGCCGTTACGCGTTCCGTGCAGGAGCTCGAATCGGCGCTGGGCGAACCGCTGTTCGAGCGCAAGCCCTCCGGCATGTTGGCCACGCCGACAGGGCGCGCGGTGCTCAAGCGTTGTGACCGGATTTTTGCCGAATTCGGCGAACTCACGCTGTGGAGCGCGGCACAGCAAGCGCGCCGGCGTGCTCCTGCGGAAGGCGTGTTGCCCGCCTATTTGCTGAACACGCGTCGACTACAGATCTTCGTGGCGCTGGCGCGTCACCGGCACATGCCGACGGCTGCCAGCTCGTTCGGTATCAGCCAGCCGGCGGTGAGCAGCGCGATCCGCGTACTAGAAAGCGGGTCGGGCCTGCGCCTGTTCGACCGAAGCCCACGTGGCATCCTGCTGACGCCCGAGGGGGAAACGTTCCTGCTGTATGTGCGTCGTGCCTTGAACGAACTGCGTCATGTGCCCGATGACATTGCCGCCTTGCACGGCAATATTCAGGGCGCGGTGACAGTTGGTGCGCTGCCGCTTGGCCGTACGCTGATCCTTCCCAACGCGATTGCGCGCCTGATTTCATGGCACCCTGGAGTACATGTAGCGACTGACGAGAGCGCGTACGAAACACTGGTGGCCGGATTGCGGGCGGGCGATGTTGATTTCATCCTCGGCGCGCTGCGCCCCAACGAAGCGGGGAGTGGCTTGCACAACGAGCGGCTGATGACCGAAGAGATGGCCGTTCTGGCGCGCCGTGACCATCCGCTCGCCAAAGCGCGCGGACTGACGATTGATGATTTGCGGCACGCGCAATGGATTTTGCCGCGTAGTCATGCTCCCGCGCGGCGCCTGTTCGAATCGCAGTTTCGACGCGTGAACGTGAAGCCGCCCATGCCCACAGTCGAAACAGCCGACCTTGCAGTGATTCGTGGACTGCTTCTGCATACCGACATGGTGGCGGCGCTATCCGCGCAGCAACTGCACTACGAGTGCGAGTCAGGCCAACTGGTCGTGCTGGACGTTCCGTTGCATAACATGCAGCGCGATATCGGCCTAATGGTGCGGGCCGAGGGCGCTCCCTCGCCTGCGGCGCGAGCGCTGATTGCCGCGATCCGCCTGGCAGTGGAGGACTTGTTGCCATCGGCAAGCGTCTCGTTGGCGCACGGCGGCGGACGTTCATCCGCATAGTCTTTACTGTTGTATTCGCTCGGTGTGGATACCGTAGCTTGATGCGTTCGGCTCGTTTATATCACAATGACATATAATCATGACGACATATTCGTTCGTTCCGCGGGCGTTTGACCTTATGGTGTGGTCCTGTCCCACGTATTGTCATTCCATCCATTTCCTGCCGAACCTTGTCCCGCCACACTGCTATCCGCTGGTTTTCCAGCTTCATTCCCAGTCCCATCGCGGTCCGCTGGCCGGAGCGTCTTAGATCCTGCCTTGGCGCGCTAGTTGGGATCGCATTCACGGGTGGGGCAATGCATGTTCTGCTCGGACCCGCACTCGGCATCCCGCTGCTCGTCGCTCCCATGGGCGCGTCTGCCGTGCTGCTGTTCGCCGTCCCGGCCAGTCCGCTTGCGCAGCCGTGGTCCATCATTGGTGGCAATCTCGTCTCTGCGACGGTCGGCGTCGCTTGCGCGAGCTGGATCGCTGATCCGGTCGGCGCCGCCGCGCTGGCGGTCGCGCTGGCGATCTGTGCGATGTTTGCGCTGCGTTGCGTACACCCGCCGTCAGGCGCGGTCGCGCTGACCGCAGTGCTAGGTGGGCCGTCCATTCACGCATTGGGTTACCGCTTTGTGGCCGAGCCGATTTTCGTTCAGTCGGTCGCGCTGCTAGGCGCCGCCATCGCTTACCATACGATCACCGGCCACCGCTACCCCCACGCCGCCTTCCAAGGTGCCGCGAGCGGCCCTGCGCAACGTATCGCAACTCCACAGGCAAGTTTCACTCGCGCGGACCTCGAAGCGGTTGTGAACCGACGCGGAGAATTGCTGGACATCGACCTCGATGATCTGGAATCTCTGCTGCGCGATATCCAGTTGCAGGCCTATGCACGCAGCTTCAACCAGTTGACCTGCGCTGAAATCATGTCGAGTCCCGTGGTTGCCGTCTCGGTGACGACCAGCGTCTCGGAGACATGTCGTCTGCTGAAACAGCACGGTTTCAAGGCCATTCCGGTCATTGATGCAGACCATCACGTTCTAGGCATCGTGACCCGCGCCGATCTTGACGGCGAACGGACTTCCAGTGACAAGTCCATTGTTCGGCTAAGCATGCAACGCTGGTTCAAACCGAAAGCGGCATCGCCGCTATTGGTTGGCGCAGTGATGAACCCTGCCGTGCGAACCGTATGCCTGGCGACGCGATTTGTGGACCTCTTGCCGCTCTTCGCCAACGACGGACACCACCATATTCCGGTGCTAGATAGCGAAGAGCGGCTCGCCGGAATGATCACGCAAGCGGACCTGATTGAGGGTATGTACCGGCATGCCTATGCGGAGCAATGGCGCGCCGCATAGGCATGCCGCTGCCCCGCATAAGCAGCTTCGACCGGTTCGGGTGCGTGGAGACAAATAATATCACAACGTGATATAATAGCGGCTCTACGATTGCCTTAGCCATTGGAGCGCAGATGAAAACACTCTCTCGCGGATTGACTAAAGCAAACTTCGAGCAACTATCGGAGTTTCGCTATCAGATGCGCCGCTTTGAGCGTTTTTCTGAGCAAGCCGCTCAGAGCGAAGGTATTACTCCTTTGCAGTATCTGTTGCTGCTGCACATCAAGGGCTATCCGGATCGCGACTGGGCGACGATCGGCGAACTCGCCGAGCGGCTCCAGGCGGCGCATCACGGTGTAGTCGCGCTGGTATCCCGTTGCGAGGCGCTCGACCTCGTCCAGCGCAAGATCAGTGAAACGGATCGCCGCCAGGTCGAGGTTCACCTGCTGAAGGCGGGAGAGCAGGTGCTCTCTCGCCTCGCGCAAATGCATCGCGCCGAATTGAAGTCGCTCAAAGGCGCGTTTAACGTCCCTCAGATCGATTTTGATTAATCATGACCCACGATACTCACAAGCGTGACTTTTCCACGAACGCACGGCTGCCTGGAATTTCCGTTCTCGCAGCAGCGATCGGCGCACTTAGCACGCTTGCAGCGTTCGTGCTGCTGAGCCTGATTCACCTGTTTACCAATCTGTTCTTCTTTGGCGCGTTTTCCTTCGCCGATCATTCCCCGGCACAGAACACGCTCGGCGCCTGGGTCATTCTGATTCCCGTGGCCGGTGGTCTCGTCGTGGGCCTGATAGCCCGCTACGGTTCTGACAAAATCCGCGGACACGGTATTCCGGAAGCGATCGAAGCCATTCTGTTCGGCAAGAGCCGTATGTCGCCAAAGGTCGCGATTCTGAAGCCGCTGTCCTCCGGCATCGTGATCGGCAGCGGTGGGCCGTTCGGCGCGGAAGGCCCGATCATCATGACGGGCGGCGCAATCGGCTCACTGATCGCGCAGTTCGTGAAGGTGACCTCGGGGGAACGCAAGACGCTGCTGGTCGCCGGGGCTGCTGCCGGCATGACCGCGGTATTTGGTACTCCTGTGGCCGCGGTACTGCTGGCCGTCGAGTTGCTGCTGTTCGAATGGCGCCCGCGCAGCTTTTTGCCGGTCGCTTTGGCGTGCGCTGTAGCAGGATTTGCGCGGGCGATTTTCTTTGGCGCAGGTCCGCTATTCCCACTCGAGACGGTAACTCCCGATGCGATGTCATTGGTGTCGTGTGTCATAGCGGGTTTGCTGAGTGGGGCGCTGGCGTCGGGGCTGTCCGCCGCGTTGTACAAGACCGAAGATCTGTTCGGCAAGCTGCCGATTCACTGGATGTGGTGGCCCGCCATTGGCGGCCTGGTAGTGGGCATTGGTGGATTCATCGAGCCGCGTGCGCTTGGGGTTGGCTATGACGTGATCGGCGACCTGCTGCATCAGCACATCCTGGTGGGAATCGCTGTTTCAATTCTGATTGTGAAGGCCATCATCTGGGTGGTGGCGCTAGGCTCGGGCACCTCGGGCGGGGTGCTGGCCCCCTTGCTCATGCTGGGTGCCGGGCTGGGCGTCGTGCTCAGCCATGTGCTGCCCGGCGGTGAACCTGCGCTGTGGCCGCTTGTCTGCATGGCGGCCACGCTGGGTGCGACTCTCGGTGCGCCACTTACGGCGATCGTCTTCGCATTTGGTCTGACACACGACAGTAACGCGCTGTTGCCATTGCTCGCCGCCACCCTGGTCGCGCACGGCTTCGCGACGGTGGTTATGCGCCGCTCCATCATGACGGAAAAGATTGCGCGTCGTGGGTATCACATCTACCGCGAATACAGCGTTGATCCTTTAGAGCGGCATTACGTTGAGGAGGTGATGTCGCGCTCCTTAGCGACAATCGACGCAAACCTCTCCGTACGCGAGGCGCTGGCCACATATTTTGGCACCACACAGAAGCACCGCGCTTATCCTGCGGTGATCGATGGGGCAGTCGTCGGCATGGTCGACCGAGCGACGCTCGAGCGTTTCAGTGACGATCCGGCTAGCCAGTCGTTGGACGCGCGTATTGCCGACTTGTTGAAGGGCACTGCGCCGATTGTGGCATTGGTCGATGAGACCTGTCGGCTGGTCGCTTCGCGGCTTGCGGTCCACGGTCTCGAGCGTCTGCCGGTCGTCGCGGATCGGGAAAGCTTGCGGCTGATCGGGCTCGTGGCGCGTAGCGATCTGGTCAAGCCGTCGCTCGCGCACTTCGAGGAAGAACATAAGCGGGAACAATTCCGGCGCGTAAGCTTCAGCCGGGACTCAAAGCGTTTCCCGCCCGTGCGGCGTGCGGGATGAACGCGAATGCTTGCCTTGCCCGGCTTGCCCATACACAGGCTCTCCGGGTAGGAGCGTCCGGCAGATCGTGAACTTCTGAAAGCGAAAATACGCCCTGACGAAGTAACAAGTAGCGCGAACTATCCAGGGCTCACGTAGGTATCGCCAACCATCAGGTGCACGATTTCATCGCCATTGGTCTGTTTGACCAGCCGTTCGCCGGCCACCTCACCGCGCCGCAGAACGACGATGCGATCAGCAATCGCGAAGATGTCGTGCAGATTGTGCGAGATCAGGATCACAGAGACGCCCTGGACCTTGAGCGCCGCGATCAACTCCATCACCTTGCGTTGCTCGGGCACGCCCAGCGCGGCGGTGGGCTCGTCCATGATAAGCACCCGCGCGTTCCAGTAAATGGCCCGGCCGATGGCAATGGCCTGTCGCTGGCCGCCAGAGAGCATCTTCACCGGACCACTGAGCTTGCGTTCGGGAATGACAATATCGAGGCGCTTCAGCACGTCGCGCGCGACCTCTGCCATACGAGGCCGGTCTATGACCTGGAAGCCGAGCTGGCGACGCGTCGGTTCCCGTCCGAGGAAGATATTGCTGCCCACGTCCAGGTTATCGGCTAGCGCCAGGTCCTGATAGATCGTCTCGATCCCCTGGGCGCGTGCGTCCTGCGGATCGCGCAATTGCAACGGTGCGCCGTCGAGTCGCAACTCGCCCTGATCGGCCCGGTAGACCCCTGAAAGGATCTTGATCAACGTCGACTTGCCCGCACCGTTGTCGCCAGCGAGCGCGAGCACTTCGCCCGGCAACAACTGCAGTGACACATTCTTCAGCGCCTGCACGCCGCCAAAGCGGATTGAGACGTCGCGTACTTCCAGGATCGGTGTGCTCATTGGGCACCTCCGAGACGGTCCTTGTATTGATCGATCAATACCGACAGAATAATGACGACGCCCACCACGATAAATTGCCAGAACGCGTTGACGTCGATAAACACCAGTCCGAACTGGATCACCGCGATGATGAGCGCGCCGATCAGCGTCCCGATGACATTACCGGTTCCGCCAAACAGGCTCGCGCCACCAATCACCACCGCAGCGATCGAATCGAGCAGCATAGGCTCACCGGCATTGGCCGCTCCTGCTGCAAAGCGCGCGGTATAGATGATCCCGCCGATTGCGGCGAAGGCAGCGGCGATCACATACACCGTGAGCAGGTGGCGTTTGACGTTGATGCCGGCTCGCACTGCAGACTGCGGATTGCCGCCAATCGCATAGGTGTACTGGCCAAAACGGGTCTTCGAGAGCAGCAGATGCATGATGATGAGTAACACGCCAGTCAGCAGCACGGGCGTCCAGCCTGCGCCGAGCCAGACGAGGCCGGGATTATCCACCGAGACGGTCATGCCGCTGCCGGCCGCGAGAAAACCCGCGCCGCGCGCAACGCCGTACATGCCGAGCGTGCCGATAAAGGCCGGCACACCAAGCCACGCGATCAGTACACCGTTGACGAGTCCGGGAATCAGACAGACCGCGACGGTGACCGGGATGGACAGGATCAGGACCCACGGCGAGCCATTGCCGAAAAGCGTGAACTGCGCGACGCAGACGGCCGCAAGTCCGGTCACGAAACCCACCGACAGATCGATGCCCGCCGTCACGATCACGAAAGTCTGGCCGATTGCCAGCAGCAGCGGGGCGCTAGCGGCAAGACCGATTGACTGCAGGTTGTAGGCGTTGAACAGAAACGACCGATGAGCCGAGACCTGTGCATAGACCTCGAAAAATATCAGCAAGGCGCCGAGAAAGAGCCACGGCCATAGCCTCGTAATCAGCGCGATCCGGTCGAGACGCGAGTTATCCATGGGGTGATCCGGGTTATCAGGAGCAGAACCCGCGTGCGCAACGGCGCACGCGGTAAGGACGATCTACGGCTGCAGCCAGCCTTGCTTTGGCTAGTTCGAGTAGATGTATTTCTGCATGTCGGGCTGATCGATATTGCTTTTATCGAGGATGATGAAGCCCGTGCTCTTGAGGGGTGGGATGGTCTTGCCGTGAATGACATCGGCGGCGAACTTGACGCCGTAGTAGCCAATTTCATCCGGACGCTGCGCAATCGCGATGTCCACGAGGCCGCTCTTGATCTGCTTGTCGATGCCCGGCACGGCATCGAATACCACCACCTTGACGACGCCTTGCTTGCCCGCCGCCTTCACTCCCTGCGCTGCGCCGCTACCTGAGAAAGTGTTGGCGCCGAACACGCCGGCGAGATCCGGATTGCGTGCCAGGACGGCGGCGACGTGAGCGGCGGCCTGGTTGGCGTCGTCCTCGTTGTACAGCGTCTGCAGCACCTTGATGTTCGGATGCTTCTTCATTTCGTCCATGAAACCTTCAGCACGTGCGTCGGTGCTGGAGATGCCCGGTTTGTTGTTCTCGCAATAGACCGTACCTTTGTCGCCGATGGCCTTGGCGAGTGCGCGCGCAGCGACGCGGCCACCTTCGAGGTTGTCCGAAGCGATATAGGAAAGCGGGAAATCCGCGTCTCCCTTGCCGGTCTGATAGTGTCCATCGCCGATGTAGGTGTCGACGGTAATGACCTTGATGCCGGCGTCAGCGGCTTCCTTGAGCGGTCCGATCAATTGTTGCTTGTCGACCGGAGAAATTAGCAGTACGTCAGGATGTTTGGCGATAAAGGCTTTGAGGATCGGAACCTGCTCACTGGTGTTCCACTCTTTGGGAACCTGGAACAGCAACTCGACGTTCTCTTCTTTCGCGGCCCGTTCAGCGCCGCGATGCATGGTGAAGTAGAACGGATCAACCACACCGGGCAGGAGTGCGACCACCGGATGAGCAGCGTCCGCCTGCGCAAGCCCCGACAGCGAACAGACAATGATCGTTGAGACGGCAACCATACAGCGGGAAACGAATCGCTTCATTTTGTCTTCCTCCAGTTTGAGTCCGACTTGCGACGCCCGCCTTGTTCTGCACGCTCCATGGCGACTGCAATCGGCTGTTGGGCAGTATATGCGTGAGCGGTGTCAGTGACCATCGAAATGACGACGGCTATTGCCGTGCAACTAATAACGCGGCGAGAGTCTGCTCGGTGCCGTCTTTCGTAATTTCACGAAATATTCGGGCGGCATACGAATAGCCATTTATGCGTTCACGTCAGATAAACTTTTAGTAACGTTTTGTTACTTTTAAAAACAGTTTGCTAAAAGTTCTTATCGAGTCTGCGGACTTCGGACCAAGCCGCACCGGTTCGGTCCGCGAGACTGATTTCCAAACGGGGCGCATCGAGGCCCTGCATTAAGCCGGCGTGCGCAGCGTCGCCGGGGATGCAAGTCGACACTGCCGCGTCAATTCAAAAAACCAGAGAGCGGATTAGCAAATGAACATAAAACGGCTGGCTACACAGCTGGCAGGCATTGCCTGCGTGGCCACATTGGCGGGGTGTGCAACCAATGACCAGGGCCTCCTCGTCGTCGACCCGGACAAGGTCAATGCGGTGATCATGGGGGCATTGACACCGCCACCACCGCCCCCGCCTGTGCCCGTGATCGTCGAGGAAGCCTATGTGCCGGCGCCCAATGACGTGTATATCGCGGCGGTGGCCGATCGCGATGTGGTCTTCATCGGCGGTGACACCTTTGTCTGGTACATTGGACCGGACGGCCAGCGGCACAGGCGTTTCTACGCGCATGGCGATCATCGCCATGAAATTTTCGCTCGCCGCGATCAACTGCATACGGTCATGATGCATCACGACGGCCACTTGCCGGATCACGCCATTGCTGGGCATGGTCCCGAAGGGCGTCCAGGCGGCATGCCGGTTAATCATGCCGCAATGGCGGGCAAGCCGCCTGCGCCGGCAGCGAAGCCAGCGCCTTCCAGCAAGGAAGTGAAGAAGTCCTAACGGACCAGTTGCCTGAGCTGGCATGCGGTCACTGTCTCTGGTTCGTATAGAGGGGGTTATCGGATGCTAGCGCTTTGCGGATTTTCGTAGATTGGGCCGTGATGCGATCGTGGCAGGCTTCGTCGCGACGATCATTTACGCCGAGCAGTAGTGGTCCTGGGTCCGACGCCAGTCGCACCCAGCAATCTCCAGCGAATCCCCTGTCTGATTGGGCCCGAAGCGCCGATTCGACCTTTCAACACGCTTTAGCCTGCTCAATTCCGCGTTGTGGTTTACCCGCTCACCTGCGGGTCGGCGTCATGCCTGGCGGTCGCCATAACGATCGCGTGAACCCCACTATATCGCTCGCGCGTATTGCGCCTGTCGCTGCCACGGAATACTTTTCGGCAGCCGCAGCAGCGTGAAGGCGCTCGCCAGCACCGCACTGCGGCGATAAGTGCAATGGCTACCCTCGATCCCACTCGATTGTCCCGTCAGCCATCGCCATGACAATCAAGGAGACGATCTGTGCTTCCCGGAACGATGCCAATCAATGTTGGCAATACTGCATTCATGTTGCTCTGCGCGAGCCTGGTCATGTTGATGACGCCAGGGCTCGCCTTCTTCTATGGCGGCCTGGTTGAACGCAAGAACGTGCTTTCGATCATGATGCAGAGCTTTATTTCGCTCGCATGGACGACCGTGCTCTGGTTTGCGTTCGGCTACTCCATGTGCTTTGGGCCGAGCTGGCACGGCATCATCGGTGATCCGACTTACTACGCGTTCCTGCACGGCATTACCTTGCAGACCATGTACACGGGTAACGACGCAGGGATCCCGCTCGTGGTTCACGTCGCCTATCAGATGATGTTCGCCATCATCACGCCGGCGCTGATCACTGGCGCATTTACCAACCGTGTGACCTTCAAGGCCTACTTCCTGTTCCTCACCGGTTGGCTTGTGCTCGTGTACTTTCCATTCGTGCACATGGTCTGGAGTCCAGACGGCCTGTTTGCGAAGTGGGGCGTGCTGGACTATGCGGGCGGTATCGTGGTGCACAACACGGCAGGGTTCGCGGCGCTGGCTTCCGTGCTCTACGTGGGGCGCCGCACCATGATGACCCACAAACCCCATAACGTGCCGCTCATTGCGTTAGGGACGGGTCTGCTGTGGTTCGGCTGGTATGGATTCAATGCCGGCTCGGAACTGCGCGTCGATGCCATTACGGCTTCCTCGTTCCTCAACACGGATATCGCGGCATCGTTTGCGGCGGTGACCTGGCTGGTGATCGAATGGCTGAATACCCGGCGTCCGAAGTTCATCGGTTTGCTGACAGGCTCGGTGGCGGGTCTGGCGACGATTACACCCGCGGCCGGTTACGTATCGCTTGGCACGGCCTCGATCATTGGGATTGCCGCGGGTCTGGTCTGCTATTACGCAGTTGCCCTGAAAAACCGGCTCGGCCTCGACGATGCGCTCGACGTATGGGGCGTGCATGGCGTGGGTGGTTTGATCGGCACGGTTCTGCTAGGGGTATTCGCGTCGAAGGCGTGGAACCCGAACGGTGCCGATGGGCTGTTACTGGGAGGTGTCGACTTTTTCTTCAAGCAGTGCGCGGCGGTAGCCGTATCGGGCGTCTGGGCGTTCGTGTTCACCTGGGCCATGTTGTGGCTGATCGATCGCGCTACGCCGGTCAAGGTACACGCCGCAGCCGAGGAGAGCGGGCTCGATAACGTGTTGCACGGTGAGGTGGCCTATCTCGACTAGTAAGCCAGCCGGGCATTGATGGCGACGCCGGAGCCATGTCTCAGGCGAACCGGCTTTAGAGAGACGATCCGCTGGCGGATGTGGCGGACACGCTCGATGGACGAGCCGCTCTGTGCTGTGAGTCCAGCCGATGGACCCGTCTGCGTGTGAAAGTGCTTTGCAGACGGGTCCGATTTCTTCAGTTACTTAACCGCATCTTGCGACGTCGACAACATCCGCTCCACATACCGCGCAATCAAATCAATCTCCAGATTCACCTGCGCGCCCGCGTGCAGGTTCTTGAGTGAGGTCACTTCGACGGTGTGCGGAATCAGATTGATCGAGAATTCGCAGCCGTCGTCACGATCCTTGACCGAGTTGACCGTCAGGCTCACACCGTTGACGGTAATCGAGCCCTTGTACGCCAGGTAGCGGCCAATTTCGCGCGGCGCGAGGACGCGCAACTCATGTGACTCACCGACCGGCGCGAAATGCGTGACCGTGCCAAGACCATCGACGTGGCCCGAGACGATATGACCGCCGAGCCGGTCGTGTGCCCGCAAGGCCTTCTCGAGATTCACATCGCCCGACTCGCCAAGTCCTACGGTGCAGTTCAGACTCTCACGCGAAACATCCACTTCGAACGAGTGCGCCGTTTTGGCGACCACGGTCATGCACGCGCCCTGGATCGTGATGCTGTCGCCGAGTTGCACGTCTTCAAGATCGAGGCCACCCGCGTTGACGTTCAGGCGCACGCCTGCGTCTCCGTCGTTGCCGAGGGGTTTGACTGCTTCGATGCGGCCGACCGCCGCGACGATTCCGGTAAACATTGTGGATTCCTTGTTTATTTCGAAGCGGGGTGGGACTCAGTGAGAGGCGCGAACCGCGCCAGAATCCGCACGTCGTCGCCGATCCGGTCGACCGAGTGAAAATTCAGGCGGACGCGGCCCTCTAACGTATCCGGCGCGACGAGGTTGAACATGCTCATCGAATCCGTGCCGAGAAGACTTGGCGCGAGATAGACCAGCAATTCGTCGACGCAGCCTTCGCGCAGCAGCGAGCCGTTCAGCTTGTAGCCGGCTTCGACATGCAGTTCGTTGACCTGGCGTTCGCCGAGCACTTTCAGCATAGCCGGCAGATCGACCTTGCCGTCCGGGTTGGCAAGCTGCACGAGTTCCGCGCCGCGCTCGCGCAATGCTGCTGCGCGCTCGGCGTGCCGTTCATCGAGGTTGCCGCAGAAGATCAGAGTCGGGGCGCCCGCCAGAATCTGTGCGGTGGGCGGCACGTCGAGCTGGCTGTCGATCAGCACGCGCTGCGGCTGGCGTGGCGTATCGACCGCGCGTACGGTCATGCGCGGATCGTCTTCCTTAACCGTGCCGATGCCCGTCAAAATCGCCGATGCGCGAGCCCGCCAGGCATGGCCGTCGGCCCGGGCGGCCTCACCGGTGATCCACTGACTTTCGCCTGAGGGTAAGCCCGTGCGGCCGTCCAGTGACGCCGCGACCTTCATGCGCACCCAGGGCCGGCCACGTGTCATACGCGAAACGAAGCCGATGTTCAGCTCGTACGCTTCATGAGCGAGCAGGCCGCACCGTACTTCGATGCCGGCGTCACGCAGCATCCTCAGGCCCCTTCCTGAAACTTGTGGATTGGGGTCTTCCATGGCCGCGACCACTCGCTCGACTTGCGCGTCGATCAGCGCGTTGGCGCACGGCGGCGTGCGGCCGAAGTGACTGCAGGGTTCAAGCGTGACGTAGGCGGTAGCGCCGCGCAGATCGTGACCGCGCGAGCGGGCATCTTTGAGCGCCCGCACTTCCGCGTGGTCTTGCCCGGCCGGCTGCGTGAAGCCTTCGCCAATCACTTCGCCGTTCTTGACCAGCACGCAACCGACGCGCGGGTTCGGATCAGTCGTGTACATGCCGCGCTTCGCGAGAGCGAGCGCGCGTTCCATATGGACGAAATCGGTTTGCGAGAACATCGGCGTCCGTTAAGTGCGAAGTACGAAGTGCGGTTTAATGCTGCGGTTGCGGGTGGTCGCGAAGCCTGCTTTCAGGCAGCAAGCGTTGCGAAGGCACCGCGCGCTGCGTCGATGGTCGCGTCGATAATGGCGTCATCATGCGCGATCGATACAAAGCCCGCTTCATACGCGGACGGTGCGAAGTACACGCCCGCGTCCAGCATCTTGTGAAAGAAGGCGTTAAAGCGCGGCACGTCGCTCTTCGTGACTTCGGCAAAGCTCGTGGGGATCTTGTCCGCGAAGTAGAGCCCAAACATACCGCCGAGCGCGTCAGCCGCGAATGGCACCTTTGCTTCGCGGGCCGCGGCCGTAAGACCGTGCGCGAGACGGGTCGTGCGTGCGGCGAGCGTGTCGTAAAAGCCCGGCGCCTGGATCAGTTGCAAGGTCTTGAGGCCGGCTGCGACCGCAATCGGATTGCCCGACAACGTGCCGGCCTGATAGACCCCGCCGAGAGGCGCGAGGTGAGCCATGATGTCGCGTCGGCCGCCGAAGGCCGCCGCCGGCATGCCGCCGCCAATCACCTTGCCGAGGCAGGTGAGGTCCGGCGTGATGCCGTAGACCTGTTGCGCGCCGCCGAGCGCGACCCGGAAGCCGCACATGACCTCGTCGAAAATCAGCACGGCGCCGTATTCCGTGCACAGGCGCCGTAGCGCCTGCAGGAATTCGGGCGTGGCGCGCACCAGGTTCATGTTGCCCGCGACCGGTTCGACGATCACCGAAGCGATTTCGTTGCCGAAGGCCTTGAACGCTTCTTCGAGCGCGGCGACGTTGTTGTATTCGAGGACGGTGGTGTGCTTGGCGATATCCGCCGGCACGCCCGCCGAGGTTGGGTTGCCGAAGGTCAGCAGACCCGAGCCGGCTTTCACGAGCAGGCTGTCAGCGTGGCCGTGATAGCAGCCTTCGAACTTGACGATGCGGCTGCGGTTCGTGAAGCCGCGCGCGAGCCGCAGCGCGCTCATGGTGGCTTCGGTGCCGCTCGACACCATGCGGACCTGCTCGATTGACGGCACCAGCTTGCAGATTTCCTCGGCGATTTCCACTTCAGATTCGGTCGGTGCGCCGAACGAGAAGCCGTTGACCAGCACGCGCTGCACCGCTTCGAGCACTTCGGGGTGGACGTGGCCGAGGATCATCGGGCCCCAGGAGCCGATGTAGTCGATGTAGCGCTGACCATCGGCGTCCCAGAACCAGGCGCCTTGAGCGCGTTCGATGAAGCGGGGCGTGCCGCCAACCGAACGGAAAGCGCGTACCGGCGAGTTGACTCCGCCGGGGATGGTGCGCTGGGCGCGTTCGAAGAGTGCTTCGTTTCTGGAGTTGCTGGACATGGACGGTGGACCTGCCTGATAGGGACGCACAGAGGCGCGCGATACGGGCGACCGACGGGCTAGACGGGCGATGGCCGGTGAAAAGCGGCGGATAGAGCTTGATCGTGCGCCATCCGGCGGTTCACCCGCAACGCGGCGGCCGAATTGTTACCTGAAATTGTACCGGAGTCGCGGGCAGTCGGCCCGGGGCGGGGGCAGGGCGCCGGCTACCTGGTGCGCCTCGTGGCCTGCTTTGCGGTCGGCTTACCTGTTGCAAGCGCCGCTGCGTGAGCGGAAACCTTGCTGGAGCGGGTGGGCCCGGACGGTCCGTCGAGCTTCGGCGGCTTGCGCTTGCCGGTTAGTTCGGCCCAGCGTTTCTCTCGTGCGCCCTCTGCCACCGGTTTTATCGATGTTCCGGACGATTGGGCGTCCCAGGTCTGCACCGAGAATGGATGGATGCGCAACGCGTCGCGGCTGACTACGACTTCTTGATGCGCGTCGACCAGCCAGTCGTAGACGAAGTCGATGCACAGACGGTAGCCCCGCTTGCTATTGATGTCCGGCACTTCGTAAGGGGCGCGCGTGACATACCCGGAGCCGAATATGCCTCGGGGTTCCAGCGCGACGCGGTGCAGGAACACGCGGTCGCCCGGCAGAATGCTGCGGGCGACCCCGCAACCCCAGACATCCGTGACGGCTTCACCGACGGCGACCCGTTTCGCGACGTCGGGCAACTCAGGCCACGGCCATTTCTTGGGGCTCCAGATCAGCAGGAAGGCGGTCATGTTGGGCTGGCGGAGGCTTAGGTATAGCCTTTAGTAGCGCTAGGGTAGAGCTAGGGTAGAGCCTGGTTGAGGCACAAAGCGGCAGCTTAACCGAATGATAGCTCGACCGCCGTGATGTCTTGCGGCGTAGGAGGGAGGCGTGCTGGCCGACGGCGAGGCGGTCTCCACTGTTAGCGCTCGCGTACAATTGCGATTATTCACGCAGCAGTTTTCAATGTTTTCCGCGGCCCGACGCATAGGCGAATGGGCTGCTTCATTCGGATTCCCATGTCTTATGTCACCAGTCGCCGGCCCGATGGCCGGCTGATTTTGTTGCTTGGCGCGCTGGCCGCGTGTGGGCCGATTTCGATCGATATGTACCTGCCGAGTCTGCCTTCGATCGCCCAGGCCTTCATGGTCACGACCAGTGCAGCGCAGACCACGCTCACGAGCTTCATGCTGGGCTTTTCGGTCGGGATGTTGCTGTATGGTCCGCTGTCCGATTCGTTTGGCCGTCGCCCGGTGCTGCTGGGCGGCATCATCATGTACGCGCTGGCGAGCATTGCTTGCGGGCTGTCGTTTTCGATTGGATCGCTGGTGACGTTTCGTTTCGTGCAGGCGCTCGGCGCGGGGGCAGCGTCGGTGCTGGCGAGAGCGATTGCGCGCGACGCGCACGAGCCGACCGATGCAGCCAGGGTGTTGTCGATGCTGTCGATCGTGACGTCGATCGGCCCGTTACTGGCACCGCTGATTGGCGGTCAATTGTTGTTGCTGGGCGGCTGGCGAGTGGTGTTCGTGGCGCTGACGCTGTTTGGCACGGTGTGCGCGGTGACGGCTTACCTTCGGGTTCCGGAGACCTGGCCGCCAGAAAAGCGCAAGCACTCGGCGGTACTGCAATCGTTCGCGGCATACGGCAAGTTGCTGCGCGACCCGGTGGCGTGGGGGCACATGCTGTGCGGTGGGATGGCATTTGCCTCGATGTTTGCGTATATCACGGCGACGCCGTTTGTGTACATCGAGTACTTTCACGTTTCAGCGCAGCACTACGGGTTTTTGTTTGGGCTGAACATTGTTGGGATCATGCTTGGCAACTTTGCGAATACGCGGTTGATTGGGCGCCTGGGGTCGTTGCCTATCATTTCTTTTTCGGCGACGGTCAGTTGTTTGGCTTCCCTGTTTGTCTCGTTGGTGTGTTTGACGGGATGGGGTGGGTTGTGGTCGATCGTTGCCGGGTTGTTTTTTGTGGTTGGTGTTGTTGGGTTACTGTCGGCTAACTGCACGACGGATTTGATGCATCGGTATCCACATAATGCTGGCGCGGCTGCAGCGGTTTTTGGGGCTGTCCAATTGGCATTGGGGGCGCTTTCCAGCGTTGCTGTTGGGGTTTGGCAGGGGGCCTCTCCTAAGGGGATGGGGCTTACTATTGGCGTTGCTGGGGTGCTTTGTTATGTAGGGAAGGTGTTGGTCGCTCGTTGGCATGGGCGGGCTGTGCCGGGGGCAATTGGTTAAGGTGTTTTTGCTCTCGGCGCGTCGCGCAGTCTCGTTAGTGGTCCGAAGACAAGACCCGTCCCCGCATATCCCAGCTTGGTGACAAAGGGCTCATTCATCCCACTCCGCACTTCGTGCGTCGCGGAGAGGTTTGCCAGCGAAAGCCGGGAATGCCCGCGGTCTGGATGTTAAGGCCAGGCCGAGGCACCGCTGAGTGTCCCGCGAACCTGACAGAAGGTGTTATGCCCGTCGGCGGGGCGCGCAGCGCGACGCTGGAGCGGATGACTGCCTTGTCACTAACGCGCGTATTGCGAGAGACCGTCTCGTCTCGGACCGCTCCGGTTTCAGGGCAGAGGTGGACACCTACAAGCTGGCGGTGTGAGCCGCTTTCTTTGCTCACTTTCTTTGCGGCCGCAAAGAAAGTGAGTGCTGCCCCGCACAGGGGCATCGCTAATGAACCAATAAGAAAACAAGGAAAGGCCAACGCCCCAAGGCAACCAAAATAGCGCACCACAAACAGACCGATAAGAAAGCAAGCAAAAACCAACAAACCTTAGGATAACAAACAAAACATAACCCGCGCAGCGAGCAAAAACCCAAACCACAAAACCGAAACCAAAACCGAAACCCAAAAACCAAAAAAGCGCCGAGCCCCAAAAAGGACCCAGCGCTCGCAGAGCAAAAACTCAAACCTTTAATCAGCAGCCGAAGAAGCCGCCCCATGACTAAGCCAGTCAAGCACAGCAGTGGCATCATCATCCGCACCGCGCCGCACCTTGGAAACAGCCTCAGTGACTTCTTCATTAGGCATGGCGCGCCGAATAGCAACCCCCACAGCCAAAATATCAATCATCACCAAATGCAGAATCCGCGAAATCATAGAAAGCTGTGACTCACGAATCTCAATGTGATCAGTCTCCAACGCGACAGTCGCGCGCTTCGCCAGCGGCGTATTGCTCGACGTAATTGCAATCACCTGCGCCCCGGCTTGCATCGCCACGTCCAGCACGCGCAGCAACTCAGGCGCACGTCCTGACTTCGACACAGCAACGATCACATCACCTTTGCCAAGCAGCGCAGCAGACGCAGCCTGCATATACAGATCACCATAAGCAATCGTAGGAATGCCAAACCGGAAGAACTTGTAGTGCGCATCCTGCGCAACAATGTTCGAATTGCCGAGCCCGTAAAACTCAATCCGGCGCGCGCCATTCAACAGGTCAATCGCCCGCTCCACATGCTCGAAATTCAGATGCTCGCGCAACTGCAGAATCGCCGAAATCGTATTGTCGAGCACCTTCGCGCCGAAGTCGGTCGCCGTGTCGCCCAGGTGCACCTGGCTGTGGCTCACCGGTATCGTTCCCGTCAGCCCAGTCGCCAGTTTCAGCTTGAAATCGGATAATCCCTGGCAGCCAAGCGACCGGCAAAAGCGGATCACAGTTGGCTGGCTAACGTCGGCCTTGCGCGCAATGTCGACGATCGGATCGTTGATGATAGAACGCGGATGGTTCAGCGCCAGATCCGCGACGCGGCGCTCGGCGGGCGTCAGCGCGTCACGCATTTGACGGATCCGCTCGAACACCGCCGACGAACTGCCGCCCGCACGGTTCGACAGTTGCTCTGCCAGAATCGCCGAGACGCCAAGGAACGCCGGGTACTCTGCGGTAATCACGTAGGTCGGCACGTTCTGCAGGTATGCCTCGAAACGGCCCTTCGCCTCGAAGCGCTTGCGGAACGACGAACGCTCGAAGAACTCGCCCAGCCGCGGCACCACGCCGCCGCCAATGTAGATGCCGCCCAACGACCCCAGCGTCACCGCGATATTGCCCGCGAATGTGCCCAGAATCCCGCAGAACACATCGACAGACTCCACCGCCAGCGGCTCGCCGTCGAGCGCACGCTTGACGACTTCCTGGGTGTCGAAGTTGGCCGGCACGCGCTTCTTGTCGCGCGCCGCGAGCGCACGGTAAATGACTTCAACGCCGGGGCCTGCGCACACGCGCTCGAACGACACATGCGACCACTTCTTGCGCGCATATTGCAGCACCAGGTCTTCGCGCTCATCGGCCGGTGCGAAGGTGGCGTGGCCGCCTTCGCTGCCAAGCGCAATCCAGCGGTCGTCAGCGGGAATCAGGCCCGAAACGCCGAGACCCGTGCCCGGGCCAAGCAGGCCAATTACGCTGTTCGGTCGGCGCGTGCCGCCGCCCACCTGGACGCGTTGCGAGTCAGTGAGGCCGGGCAGCGCCATCGCCAGCGCCGTAAAGTCGTTGACTACCAGCAGCGTGTCGAAGCCCAGCGCGCGGCGTGTGGCTTCAATCGAAAAGGTCCAGTCGTGGTTGGTCATGCTCACCTGGTCGCCATCGACCGGGTTCGCAATCGCAATTGCCGCGTGGTTCACGCGGCCAATCTTTGTATCTTTCAGGTACTTCTTGATGACTTCGGCGACGCCAGGATAGTCGGCGCAGGGATACACCTGTACCTGGCCGATCTCGCCCGGTCCCGTCTCCAGCGCAAAGCGCGCATTGGTGCCGCCGATGTCGGCCAACAGCCGCGGTCCGTCGGCGTGCTGGCCCGCACCTGGGACAGCGTTACTTTTCACACCAGTAGACATCGAGTCTCACTCCCTTGTCGTTTGCCAGCTTTGAGATGGCATTTTTTTGTGGCGCAGCGGCGGCGGCGTTCAGCACGTCCAGCTTGCGCGGTCCTGCAATCAACAGAAACAGATGGCCCACTTGCTTGAGCGCGGACATCGACCAGCTCACGCGCGCATGCGGCGCGCTGCCAGGATGCACGGCGACAAAGCGCTCGGGTGTGCTGATGGCGAAGTCCCACTCCGGCGAATCCGCAAAGATCGACGCCGTATGGCCGTCCTCGCCCATGCCGAGTACGGCGACGTCCGGTATCTTGCGGCGCGCATCGGCGTTCAGCGCGGCAACGTGCGCGTCCAGCGTCTGGCTGGTGTCGACCAGTGGCCAGAACGCGGCGGCCTGCGCGGCATTCTGCAGCAACGTCTCATGCGCGAGGCGCGAGTTGCTGGCGTTGTCGGATTCGGGAACCCAGCGGTCGTCGACCAGCGTCACGGCAATGCGCGACCAGTCGAACGGTTGAGTGGACAACGTTTGCAGGAACGGTCGCGGACTGGTGCCGCCCGACACTGCGAGGGTGGCCTGAGCCGCGCTAGTAGCAGACGCGGTTGCCTGTGCGGCAAGCGACGCATGTAAAGCGTCGCCCACCGCTTTCGCCAGCGCGTCAGATTGGGCGCGTTGGTCGTCGAAAGCGTGTAGCTCGATCACATCTCCTCCGGACTGCTTTTTTGTTGGGTCTGCGGGATAGGCCCTAACACGTGGTAATGGCCGCTGGCCGGACCGAAGCCCTGCCGCCGTCGTTGCCACCCTTGCCATCGTAATGGCGCCACCCCGTTCAACTCATCGGTGAGGTCATACAGACAGCGAGGCAGCGTGATCTTTCAGTCGCGCTGCGCCGCCGCCCTTCAGTTTTCTTCTTCGAGCCAGCAGGTGCCGTGCTGCGCAAGCATTGCGCTGGAGGCCGCCGGCCCCCACGTGCCCGCTGCATACGGCTTGGGCGGTTTGTTGCTTGCCGCCCAGTCATTCAGGATCGGTTCAACCCAGCGCCATGCCGCTTCCTGCTCGTCGCGGCGCACAAACAAGGCAAGACGGCCATTGATCACGTCGAGCAACAGGCGCTGATAGGCCTCCATCTGGCCTTCGCGGAAGAACTGGTCGAACGCGAGGTCGAGGTGGACGCTGGACAGGTTCATGCCTTCGCCGGGCTGCTTGGCGAGGCAATACAGACGAATCATTTCGTTGGGCTGCAGCCGGATTACGAGCCGGTTCGAGCCCGGGCGCAAGGCGGTCGGCCCGAGTGCCGAGTGTGGCACTGCGCGGAAATTCACGACGATTTCCGCCACGCGGTCGGCGAGGCGCTTGCCGGTGCGCAGGAAGAACGGCACGCCGGCCCAGCGCCAGTTTTCGATTTCGACTTTCAGCGCGACGAAGGTCTCAGTCGTGCTGTCCGGCTTGACGCCCGATTCGGAGGCATAAGCCGGTACCGCGGTGCCGCGGATCCCGCCCGAGTGATACTGGCCGCGCACCGCGACCTTGCCGATATCGCGTGGGTCGATGGGCTTGAGTGCGCGCAGCACGCGCAGCTTTTCGTCGCGCACCGAGTCCGAGTCCATCGAGTGGGGCGGCTCCATCGCCACGATGGAAAGCAGTTGCAGCAAATGGTTCTGCACCATGTCGCGCAGCGCGCCCGTGTTGTCGTAGAAGTCGCCGCGCGCTTCGACGCCAAGCTCTTCGGCAATCGTGATCTGGATGCTTTCCACCCATTCGCGCCGCCACAGCGGTTCGAACAGCGCATTGCCAAAGCGCAGCGCGAGCAGGTTCTGCACCGGCTCTTTACCGAGGTAGTGGTCGATGCGGTAGATCTGTTCTTCGGCGAAGATTTCGCCCACAGAGTCGTTGATCGCGTTGGACGACTTCAGGTCGTAGCCGAGCGGCTTCTCCAGCACGATGCGCGAATTGGTGTTCAGGCCAACCGCAGCCAGCGCGCGGCAAATCGGCACGAACAGCGACGGACCCGTGGCCAGATAGAACACCCGGATGCCCGGCAGGGGATTCACGGCGTCGCGCAGCAACGCGAAGTCTTCGGGTTTGCCCAGGTCCAGCTTCACATACTGGATGCGTTCGAGAAAGCTCGCCCATGCGGCCTCGTCGAGACCGTTCTTCGAGACATGCGACTTGACGTGTTCGTTGACCCACTCAATGTAGCCAGCGCGATCTTCGGCATGCCGCGCCACCGCCACGATTTTGCCGCTTTCCGCCAGCATGCCCGCACGGTGTGCTTCAAACAGTGCCGGCAGGATCTTGCGCATCGATAGATCGCCGGTTCCGCCGAAGAGAACGAAGGTGAAACTTGAGTCGGTAAACATGTGTCTCCGTCGATGTGCAGGGGCCGCTCCTGGCGACCGTAGTCCGATAAAATTTTTTTTGACACTGAATTGTAGTTTAACTACAATCCAAATCAAGAGGTAGCGCTAATTCGATGAAAAAAGCGTGCGGCGGTAGGCGAGATGCGCGTTTTCCCGAATCGGCAGGCGCCCCCTGCATGTTAATGGACATTACGTTTTTGCACGTGCCAGCGGGTTCGCTGGGTAGCATGCGGCAGCGCGGGTGTCAGGGTTAACGTGTGGGTAACCTCGAATCTGCCGCGCGCGACGCGGGCAGGCAAAAATCAAAAGAGGAGACAGTCAGTTGCATCCCGAATCACTCATCTTCTGAGCTTCCAGCGGCCGAAAGTCGGCTCGCCGGCCCATGCATGCGCATGCGCTTGCCCGAGGCTCGATCGCCCAGTGTTTTGCCTGTTTGAACCAACCACAGCACCCTGGAGAATCAGGGGCCATTCGTTTTTTGTTCAGGTGTCTGGAGGAGATAAGCAATGAAATTTCGCGCGATCATGGGCGCTTTGTGCGCCGCAGGTCTGATGTGTGGCATGTCGGCAGTTCAGGCAGCCGAGTCGATCGAAGTGCTGCACTGGTGGACGTCAGGCGGCGAATCGAAAGCCGTCGGCGTGCTGAAAGACGACATGCAGAAGCAGGGGTACACCTGGAAGGACTTCGCGGTTGCAGGCGGCGCAGGTGCGGCTGCCATGACGGCACTCAAGACGCAAGTGATCTCGGGCAACGCGCCGAGCGCAGCGCAGATCAAGGGTCCGCTGATCCAGGAATGGGCAGAGCAGGGCGTGCTGGTTCCGATCGACTCGGTCGCGGGTGACTGGAAGAAGAACCTGCCGCCGCAGATCGACAAGATCATGCACGCTGACGGTCACTATGTGGCAGCGCCGTTCTCGGTGCACCGCGTGAACTGGATCTGGATCAACAAGGCAGCGCTCGACAAGGTTGGCGCACAACCGCCTGCAACGTGGCCGGAATTCTTCGCCCTCGCTGACAAGCTGAAGGCTGCCGGCATCCAGCCGGTTGCTGCTGGCGGTCAACCGTGGCAAGACCTGACGCTGTGGGAAGACGTGGTGCTGTCGCAAGGCGCTGACTTCTACAAGAAGGCGCTGGTTGACCTCGACCAGAAGACCCTGACGTCGCAGCAGATGGTCGGCGTGTTCGACACGGTCCGCAAGATCGAGTCGTACATGGACAACGGCCGTACTGGCCGCGACTGGAACCTGGCTACGGCAATGGTCATCAACGGCAAGGCCGGCATGCAGTTCATGGGCGACTGGGCGAAGGGCGAGTTCGCAAACGCGAACAAGCAGCCGGGTACGGACTATATCTGCGCACCGGTGCCGGGCACCTCGAAGGCCTACACGTTTAACGTCGACTCGTTCGTGTTCTTCCAGCAGAAGGGCGCGAAGGAGGCAACAGCTGGCCAATTGGCGCTGGCCAAGACGATCATGAGCCCGGACTTCCAGGAGCAGTTCAGCCTGTACAAGGGTTCGATTCCGGTTCGTCTGGGCGTGAACATGGACAAGTTCGACGCTTGCGGCAAGCAGTCGTACGCGGATGAACAGACGGCCATCAAGGCTGGCGGTTATGTTCCGTCGCTGGCACACGGTATGGCTCAGCCGGATGCAACGGCTGGTGCAATCACCGACGTCGTCACGAAGTTCATGAACTCGACGCAAGATTCGAAGAGCGCAGTTGAAGCGCTCGCGAAGGCAGCGAAGACGAAGTAAGCAAGGTAGCAGGGCGCCCGGTTGCGACTCCACGCGCAACCGGGCGCTTCAAGCATGAAGAAATACCCAGAGTCACAGCCAAGGCCGGTCCTCTGTTGCATACGTTGCGTGTTGGCTGCGCAGTACAGGACGGCACAGTTTCAGGAGTCGAGTAGTGACTGCTTCTCTTAGCGGAAACGGGAAATCCACGGCCTCCGTGACCCGCCGCACGTCGCCGATGGCGGCGCTCGCCGACCGCATGATTCCGAAGCTGGTGCTTGCTCCCAGCGTCGCGATCAGCCTGGTCTTCGTTTACGGCTTTATCGCTATTACCGGTTATCTGTCGCTGTCGGATTCGCGACTGATGCCTCGCTATGATTTTGTCGGCTTCGATCGCTATCGGGAGCTGTTCGATAACGATGTCTGGTGGACCTCGGCCGCTAATCTCGGCTGGTTCGGCATTCCGTTCATCGCAATCTGCGTGGGTCTCGGCCTCTTCCTTGCCATCCTGCTCGATCAGCAGATCCGCAACGAAGGTGCTTTGCGCGCGGTGTTTCTGTATCCGATGGCACTGTCGTTCATCGTGACCGGCACAGCATGGCAGTGGATTCTCAATCCGAACCTCGGCATGCAAAAGGTGCTGCACGACTGGGGCTGGACGAGCTTCCAGTTCGACTGGCTGGACAATCCGGATCGCGCCATTTTCTGTATCGTGATCGCGGCAGTGTGGCAATCCACCGGGTTCGTGATGGCACTGTTCCTGGCGGGTCTGCGCGGCGTGGATGCAGAAATCTTCAAGGCGGCACAAATGGATGGCGCAGCCTTGCCCACCATCTACCGCAAGATCGTGATTCCGAGCATGCGTCCGGTGTTCTTCTCGGTGCTGCTGATTCTCTGCCACATCACCATCAAGACCTTTGACCTTGTCGTCGCGTTGACGGCGGGTGGCCCGGGTACCTCGTCGTCGCTGCCGGCGATGTTCATGTACACGTTTTCGTTTAACCGCGGGCAACTGGGCGTCGGCGCTGCATCGTCGATGATGATGCTTGCGACCGTCGTGGCCGTGCTCGTGCCGCTGATGTATATGGAATCGAGGAGCACGCGTAATGCAGCCTAAGATGACGATCAGCCGTGCCGTCATTTATGCGGCGCTGATTCTGTTTGCGTTGTACTTCCTGTTCCCGTTGTATGTGATGTTGTCCACGTCATTCAAGGACATCGACCAGTTGCGCACCGGCAACCTGCTGACGCCGCCGTCGCACCCGACCTTCGCGCCGTGGATCAAGGCATGGAGCCAGGCCTGTACCGGTGTGCGTTGCGACGGCATGGAGCCGTTCTTCATGAACTCCGTGCGCATGGTGATTCCGGCCGTGCTCATCTCGTCGATCATCGGCGCGTTTAACGGCTACGTGCTCACGCACTGGCGCTTCCGTGGCGCGGACATCCTCTTCACGATGCTGCTGGTGGGCTGCTTTATCCCGTTCCAGGCCATCCTGTTGCCGATGGCGCGTTTCGAAGGCTTCATGGGTCTGTCGAACACGGTGGCCGGCCTGGTGCTGGTGCACGTGGTGTACGGGATTGCGTTCACGACGATGTTCTTCCGCAACTTCTACGTCAGTATTCCGGCTGAACTGGTGAAGGCGGCGCGTATCGACGGTGCAGGCTTCTTCCTGATCTTTTCGAAGATTCTGCTGCCGGTGTCGTTGCCGATTTTCATGGTCTGCCTGATCTGGCAATTCACGCAGATCTGGAATGACTTCCTGTTCGGTATCGTGTTCTCGGGCGTTGATTCGATGCCGATCACGGTGGCGCTGAACAACCTGGTGAATACGTCGACCGGTGTGAAGGAATACAACGTCGACATGGCAGGGGCCATCATCGCCGCACTGCCTACGTTGCTCGTGTACATCATCGCCGGCCGTTACTTTGTGCGCGGCCTGACGGCGGGCGCAGTGAAGGGCTAACCCAAAACGAGTGCCGCAGCGCGCCACGTGGCCGCTGCGGTGCGAACCGGCATCTGGCCTGTGCCGCCTAGTGCGACGCACCTGAAGCTGTATCAGAGACAAGAGGATTCACAGCATGGCAAGCCTTTCCATCCGTGACGTGTACAAGACCTACCCGAACGGGGTGCCGGTCCTGAAGGGTGTCAATATCGACATCGAAGACGGTCAGTTCCTGATTCTGGTGGGCGGCTCGGGCTGCGGTAAGTCGACGCTGCTCAACATGATTGCGGGTCTTGAGACCGTGACGAAGGGCGAGATCCAGATCGACGGCAAGATGGTAAACAACCTGTCGCCGAAAGATCGCGATATTGCAATGGTGTTTCAGTCGTACGCGCTGTATCCGTCAATGACGGTACGCGAAAATATTTCGTTTGGTCTCGGTATCCGCAAGGTGCCGAAGCCCGAGCAGGCGCAGATCGTCGATCGCGTGTCGAGCATGCTGCAGATCCAGCATTTGCTCGATCGCAAGCCGGGGCAACTGTCGGGCGGTCAGCGTCAGCGTGTGGCAATGGGCCGTGCACTGGCGCGCGATCCGGTGATGTTCCTGTTCGATGAGCCTTTGTCGAACCTGGACGCGAAGTTGCGGATCGAAATGCGTTCGGAAATCAAGCTGCTGCATCAGCGCCTTGGCACGACGATCGTCTACGTGACGCACGATCAGATCGAAGCCATGACGCTGGGTGACCGGATCGCCGTGATGAAGGACGGTGTCGTCCAGCAGTTCGGCGCGCCGCAGGACATCTATGATTCGCCGTCCAACCTGTTCGTGGCAGGCTTCATTGGCGCGCCGCCGATGAACTTCATTCAGGGCAAGCTGGTTGAGCAGGGCTCGGGCGTGGGTGTCGAGATCGACACTGGCGTCAAGCGCGGCGTGCTGAACCTGCCGTTCACGTCGGCCAAGGTGAAGGGTCAAGTGGGCAAGGAAGTGATTCTGGGTCTGCGCCCGGAACGGATCACGGATGCCCGTAGCGCGCACAACGTGGACGATGCGCAATTGCAGCCGATCGAAGTGAAGGTTGACGTGATCGAGCCGACCGGGCCGGATACCTTGGTGTTCGCCCAGGTCAATGGCAAGCGTGTGGTGAGCCGCGTGCACCCGGCTTCGAATCCGCAACCGTTGACGAACATGACGCTGCTGTTCGATGTGTCGAAGGCGGTGCTGTTCGATCCGTCTAACGAAGAGCGGATTGCCTAAGCGTCATTGCGGTAGTTGAACGAAGACGTAGAAAAGCCCCATGCGTTGTGAGACGCATGGGGCTTTTTGCTTGAGTGGTCGCGATGGAAGCGATGCGCTGGTCCGCGCGGTGAGGCTTAGGCCCAAGGTGCTAGCGTGATTTGCCGCGTGCGCTTTTCTTTGCGGTGCCGTTTCCCGCACGTGGCGAATCCTTTTCCGCCGAAGTGCCGCCGCCGGTGATCTGCTCCATCCACGAGAGCGTGTCCATGTAGGACAGGAACTGCTGCAGATACCCCGGCGACAGTTCGCGCATGAGTGAAAGCGAACGATGCACGAGGCTGCTCGAATTCAACGGACCGGCGTTGCCTGGCACCTGCTCCAACGACTGCCGCAACTGCTTCTGCGTCCGGACCTTGGACCATACCAGCCTGAAGTATTCGAGCATCTCGAGTTCTGGATAGGACGCGTGGCGTCCCACCGCTGCCGGTGCCGCTAAAGCGTGGGTTGCACGGTAGTCATTCAACCCGGCCAGCCCGCTTCGCGCGGGCTCCTCGCCCGGCGCGACCGGCGCGGCGGCATCACGCGCGTTGGATGCGGCGCTCTCCAGATCCGCTGCATAGGCTTCGATGAGTTCGCCCACTCTGTTGTTCAGCAGACGCCGCGCTTCGCCGCTGTGACCAGCGGCCCGGCGCTCCAGCGCCGCGATGAAATGAAAGCGCACAGGATCAAGCCGATCGCTGCCTTGCTCGCGCCATGCGTCGAGCGTGGCACGGGCGGTGGGTGTTTCGCCATGCGTCACGGGCCGTCACCTGAAGCGTTGCCGGGGGCTTTGCCCGTCGCGCTCGAAGGCCTCGGCATTGCCGCGATCTCCACGCGCCGGTTCTTCGCCCGCCCGGCGTCGTCAGTATTCGAGCTGACCGGCTGCCCAGAGCCGAATGCAGCCGCGAACACTGAAGTGGTCGGCACACCGTCGTCGATCAACGCACGCGTCACCGTCAACGCGCGTTGCGCCGACAGTTCCCAGTTGTCGGCGAAGCGGTGGTTGCCGTCTCGCACTTGCCGGTCGTCGGTAAAGCCGCTCACCATCAGGATCTGGTCGCGTGCCTTCAGATATTCCGACAAAGGCCCGGCCAGGCTCTTCAGCACTTCACGGCCCTCGGGCTGCAATTGATCGGAGTTCAGCGCGAACAACACGCTGCCGCTAATGCCGATGCGCCCATTGACCAGCGTCACGCGGCCCGCAGCGAGCGGGCCTGCCAATGCCTGCTCCAAGGTCTTGCGCCGCTGCGCTTCGATCTGCCGCTGCTTGACCTCGTGATCCAGCCGGCTCGACAGTTCCAGTTGCACGCCAATGACGCACACCAGAATCAGCACGAAGGCGCCGAGCAGCACCGACATCAGATCGGCAAAGACGGGCCAGATGGGCGCCGTCGTTTCTACGCCGCCATCGATTTCCTCGCTCATGCCGCCTCGACTCCGGCAGACGTGCGCTGGCTCGCGATCAATTGCAGGTCCTCGACAATCTGCTTCTGCGACATCATGCTCAGGTCGATTACTTCCCGTGCCTGCGCGACGTAATAGGCGAGCTGCTCGTCACTGCGGGTGAGTGATTTGTCCAGGGCAGCTTCGATGCGGGTCAGGTGGACTACCAGTTTGTCATTCGACGCGCCGAACAGATGCACAGCTGCGCCGAACGCTTCACCGAGGCTGGCCACCTCGACAGCGCTTCCCGTCACCTGGGCGGCGATGGCGCCCAGCTTGTCCGTTTCGTGCTCGACCTTGTCGGTGAAGCGGGTGCTGACGCGATCCAGCAGATCAGCAGATGTAGCGACCAGTGCCTCGACGGCGGTACGCTGCTCGGTCGACGCATGGTTGACCGCGTCGAGCAGCGTTTCCAGCGTCGCCAGCAGGCGGCTGCGCTCTTCCAGCATCACGGTGTCGCGGACCATGCTATCCGAGAGCTTCTGGCGCAGTTCGGCAACGACCTCGGCCGCGGCCTTCGGGGCCTCGGAGGCGGCCTGCACGAGCCGCGCAATCTCCGCGATCGTCTCAGTTGCATGAGCTTGCGTTTGCGCCGAGATATCGCGTGCGGTTTGCTCAAGCGTGTCGCAGATCGCTTGTTGCTGGCTCGCGGTGCGCGTGCCCGATTGTTCCCACTGCTGGTTCAAGGTTGCGGCCATGGCACCAAGCGTCTCAGTCCATGCCGCGAGGCGTCGTTGGTCGCCTGATGCCAACTCAGTCTGGAGATCCGCGTGCGACTGGCTGACGGCACGGAGCAGCGATGTCGAATGTCGCTCGAAGGTCGCAGAGGCTTCCGCAAGCGCCTCGTGGTTGCGCGCTGCGAGTTTTTCGGTGACACCTTCCTGCCGCGACAATGCCTCTTTCCACGCGTCCGACACGCTGCCCGCAGTGGCGTCCAGCCGTGTCGCGACGTTATCCAACAGGCCGGCCGAGCGCTCTTCGAAGGTGGTGGTGAACTGGTCAAGCGCAGTACGCAGATGCTGCACCAGCTTCTCGCCCGATTGCTCGTGGTTCGTCAAAGCCTTGTTCCACAGTCCCGCCACGGTCGTGGTGGTTGACTCGAACCCGCTGGACAGGCCATCCAGTTGACGCTGAACGGCGTGCGTGACGGTCTCGTGCATCGCGGCTGTCTCGCGGGCGAGACCCGCGAGCGTTGCTTCCATGACTGGCTGCAGCGCCGCGCCAGCCGTGCGAGCGCTTTCCGCGACGCTCGCCTTCAACGACTGTTCAACAGAGGCAGCCAGACGTGTGTAGGTGGCTTCAGTCTTGCTGTGAAAGGCGTCCTGATTGGCAATCTGCCGGTCGCACAGCTTCAGGTTTTGTTGTTCGATGGTTGCCATCATCGCCTGCAAGCGGTCCACCAGCGTCGGCATCAATTCGGCCTGACGTTGCAGAGTCTTGAAGCTCTCTTCCCGCTGATGAGCTTGCGAGTAACGACGCAAGGTCGTCGCGGCTTTCGTGTCGAGTGTCTGCGCAGCGATCAACCGCTCGCGCCGGCACAACGCGGAAAGCAGCCCCAACATGGCGGAGGTAGCCACGCCTGCAATGGAGGTGCCGAAGGCAAATCCGAGGCCCTTGACCGGCGCGGCCAGCGAGTCGCGGATCGCCTGCAGGTCGGTTGCGCTTTCGAGCGCGAGGCCGGTGCCTCGCAGGGTCGCGACCATGCCGAGCAGTGTGCCCAGCATTCCCAATAAAACAAGTAGGCCGACCAGATACGGCGTCAGCGCGGGCCCCGGCAGGGCGACGCGCTCGCCCTCGATGCGCAGGCGCACCGGATGGCGCAAGCTCGGATGCAATGCGTCGAGCCAGGCACCCAGATTGGGCGGTGTCACCGACAGGTCCGTGACGGCGCCGGTCAGGCTGCTGGTGGCCTGGTTGTAGCGTTGCAGCTCCAGCGCACCCGCCAGATAGCAGGCGCCGATCAGCAGTGTGACGCATAGAGCGAGCGGATTCGAGCCAACGTAACCGGCGCCGATCCAGCAGACAGCGGCGAGGCCAGCCAAAAACACAATGGTATTAACAATTTTGCTGGACATGGGGTCCTACTTAGCTAGCGCGAAGGGCGGCGAGCAACCCTTCGGCCGGTTGAAAACGAACATCCAGTTCGGCGAGCAACACGCTCTGCATATCCTTGCGAAACACGTCCAGCCATGCGCCGGGTTTGACTGCGGGAGCATCCCCGCTGGCATCAGCATGGGCCCGCGCCGCTCGCTCCGCCTCGCGCAAGCGATCGAAGTGACCCGCGAGCAAGTCCGGTACGGCAGCAAGCAGGTTGCGCTCGCGCGGACTCAACGAGCGCTCCATCACGGCATCCACGACGGCGAGCCGGGCCATGGCGGGCGTTCTTGCGGCCAGCATGGCGCGCAGACGACTGCGCAGACTAGCGATGCCCGTCTCCATGCCCTGCTGCAAAGAGAGATAGCTCTGACGGAAAACCGCATAGTCGGCCGGCGCCTCTACGTCAGCGCCGTCCTGAGGTGCCCGCACGGGCTTGCGTTGCCGGGTCGGAGCCAACGTGCCATCGCGGACAATGGCGCTCGCCAATGAACTGCGCACCCGCACGCATTCTTTCTCCTCCGCATTGCTGACGGCCCGCGCGCCGGCGCCCGCGCCGCTTAGCGGCGGATTACCGTTCAGCGCCGTGGATAACCCGATGGCGTCGGTCCAGCCGAGCCACTGGCTCAGCCGGTCGGAGATCGACTGGCTGGATTCAGGAACGTCGAGAGCCGTCAGGCGCGCAAGTAAGCGAATGAGCGCTGGACCGCTGAGCGCGGTGCGCTGGGGGACTTGCACCATACCACCAGAGTCAAAAAGTCAGCAGTTTACACGCTGTGGAGATGAACACCGCCGCTTGCCTCCCGGCAGCGTCTGCGCTCAATGCGGCAAGCGGACATCGAACTTGAACGTCACGAGCCGCGCGAACAGGATGAAGCCGGTCGCAATCAACACACTGTAAATCGTGTCAACCTTGACGTAATCCAGCAGCAGATATAGCCAGCATCCAACAAACGCGCACGTGGCGTAGGGCCGCGAATCGCGGAGAATCAAGGGCACTTCGTTGCACAGCACATCCCGGATCACGCCGCCAAATACCCCTGCGAGTACGCCGATCATCACCGCTGTGAACCATGGCATCTGTGCATCGAGCGCCATCGATGTGCCGGAGATGCTGAACAACCCCAGCCCCACTGCATCGGCCACCAGCAACACGCGTTCGGATAGCAATCGCGAGGTCATCTTGAGCAGCGCGGGCGCGAAAAGGGACATCGCGAAGATCGCAATCACGTAGACCTGATGTTCAACCCAGTAGAACGGGCGTCGTTCGAGCAGCACGTCACGCACGGTCCCGCCACCAAAAGCGGTGGCCATCGCGACGAGGAAGGCGCCCACTGCATCGAGCCGACGCGTACGCGCTTCGATAAGCCCAGAAATGGCGTAGGCAAAAATAGCCAGCGCCTCCATGATGGACAGCGCTACGGTCAGTCTCGGATGAATCAATGCGACCCCGTCAGGTTTTAGGGTGAGCGGGCTGCGCGACCGGCTGCAACAGAACCAGTACGGCACCCGCGCCACCGTCATGCGGGCGCGCCTGACAGAACGCGATCACCTCCGCCTTCTGGACGAGCCATGCGCGCACCTTGCCTTTGAGCACCGGTTCCTTGCCGATCGACCCCAGCCCCTTGCCGTGAATCACCCGCAAGCAACGCAGGCCACGCTTGCTGGATTCGCGGATAAATTCGGCCAGCGCTTCACGCGCCTCTTCGCGCCGCATCCCATGCAGGTCCAGTTGCGCCTGCACGATCCACGCGCCGCGCCTGAGCTTGCGCACCACCTCCTGGCTGATGCCGGGCCGGCAGTAGGAAAGCGTTTCGTCCGTTTCGAGCAGGACTTCGGGATCGAACTCGTCTGAGATCGCCTCATGGAGCACAGCTTCTTCGTCGAGCCAGGTTTGCGTGGGTACCGGCGAGGGCGGCGTGCGTGCCGGGGGTACTCGCGGCGGTGCGACGAGCGGCGCGACTGCGCCAATTTCGCGCCGGAACAGGCCGGCGTCCGCC
>NZ_JBAURZ010000255.1:0-4374 GCF_049581445.1 Paraburkholderia sp.
TACAGGAAAACGTAATGGCTAAGGCTTCGAACAACTCCGCGGCGCAACGCGTTCGCAAGAAGGTCAAGAAGAACGTCGCCGAGGGCGTGGTTCACGTTCACGCGTCGTTCAACAACACCATCATCACGATCACCGATCGTCAAGGCAATGCACTTGCTTGGGCAACGTCGGGTGGTCAGGGCTTCAAGGGTTCGCGTAAATCGACCCCGTTTGCAGCTCAGGTGGCAGCCGAATCGGCTGGCCGCGTGGCGATGGAATACGGCGTAAAGAACCTCGAAGTGCGGATCAAGGGCCCTGGCCCTGGCCGTGAGTCCGCGGTGCGTGCATTGCATGGTCTTGGTATCAAGATCACCGCGATCTCCGACGTGACGCCGGTACCGCACAACGGCTGCCGTCCGCCGAAGCGTCGTCGTATCTAAGACGCGCTTTCGCTTGCGCCTGTTGCCGCCGGGTAGTGTGCCGGCGACGACGGGCTGCTTGCGTTATTGAATTGACTAAGCCCACTGTTCGGCCCAAAGGGTTCGGACTAGCGTGAACGCGAGTTCACGTGATTAATCAATGAAGGAATCAACGTGGCACGTTATATCGGCCCTAAGGCCAAGCTGTCCCGCCGTGAAGGCACTGACCTCTTCCTGAAGAGCGCCCGTCGTTCGCTCGCTGACAAGTGCAAGCTTGACAGCAAGCCTGGCCAACATGGCCGCACCTCGGGTGCCCGTACGTCCGACTACGGCACGCAACTGCGCGAAAAGCAAAAAGTGAAGCGCATCTACGGTGTGCTCGAGCGTCAGTTCCGCCGTTACTTCGCTGAAGCCGACCGCCTCAAGGGCAACACGGGTGAAAACCTGCTGCAACTGCTCGAGTCGCGTCTCGACAACGTCGTGTATCGCATGGGTTTCGGTTCGACGCGCGCTGAAGCACGTCAACTCGTGGGCCACAAGGCGATCATGGTGAACGGCGTAGTGTCGAACATCCCGTCGATGCAAGTTAAGGCAGGCGACGTCGTCGCTGTCCGCGAACAGTCGAAGAAGCAAGCGCGTATCGTCGAAGCGCTGTCCTTGGCTGAGCAAGGCGGTCTGGCAAGCTGGGTCGCTGTCGATTCGAAGAAATTCGAAGGCACGTTCAAGCAGAAGCCGGAACGCAGCGACATCGCTGGCGATATCAACGAAAGCCTGATCGTCGAATTGTATTCGCGGTAATCGGATTGACGGCCGGGGCACCCTGATTGCGTCGCGCAAGGGGGCGCCTCGGCTGTTTATTTTCAGGTTGTTACCGGTCAGCCTTATCGGTGTAACGAGCCGAGGGTATTGAAAAGGAAAACCTATGCAAACCAGTTTGTTGAAGCCCAAGATCATCGCGGTTGAATCGCTTGGTGAGAGCCATGCGAAAGTGGTCATGGAACCGTTTGAACGCGGTTACGGCCACACCTTGGGTAACGCGCTTCGGCGCGTGCTGCTGTCGTCGATGATCGGCTATGCGCCGACCGAAGTGACGATCGCAGGCGTCGTTCATGAGTATTCGACGCTCGACGGTGTGCAAGAGGACGTGGTCAACCTGTTGTTGAACCTGAAGGGCGTGGTGTTCAAGCTTCATAACCGTGACGAAGTGACGGTTACGCTGCGCAAGGAAGGCGAAGGCGTTGTCACCGCTGGCGACATCGAACTCGCGCACGATTGCGAAGTGATCAATCCGGATCACGTGATCGCACATCTGTCGAAGGGCGGCAAGCTCGACGTGCAGATCAAGGTCGAAAAGGGCCGTGGCTACGTGCCGGGTAACGTCCGTCGTTACGGCGAAGAGTCGGCCAAGATCATCGGTCGTATCGTGCTGGACGCTTCATTCTCGCCGGTCCGCCGCGTGAGCTATGCAGTGGAAAGCGCGCGTGTCGAACAGCGTACTGACCTCGACAAGCTCGTGATGAACATCGAAACCAACGGTGTGATTTCGCCGGAAGAAGCGATCCGTCAATCGGCCCGCATTCTGGTTGATCAGCTGTCGGTGTTCGCTGCACTGGAAGGCACTGAAGCAACGGCGGAAGCGCCGTCGCGCGCGCCGCAGATCGATCCGATCCTGCTGCGTCCGGTGGATGATCTCGAACTCACGGTTCGTTCCGCGAACTGCCTGAAGGCTGAGAACATTTACTACATCGGCGACCTGATCCAGCGCACGGAAAACGAGCTGCTCAAGACCCCGAATCTGGGTCGCAAGTCGCTGAACGAAATCAAGGAAGTATTGGCGTCGCGTGGTCTGACGCTCGGCATGAAACTCGAGAACTGGCCGCCCGCTGGGTTGGACAAGTAACTCGAGCAGTCATCCGGGACGAAAGCTACCCGCTGCCTGACTGGTCAAGACGCGGATTTTCCTTTAAAATCCGCGTCTTGCCTTTTTTAACTACCGGCCCGTGCCCTCGCCAACCTAACGGTTAGCCGAGCGCGATAGAAGAGCTGGACCAAAACTTTGAATCGAAGGAATTAACATGCGTCACCGTCATGGTTTGCGGAAACTGAACCGCACGAGCAGCCACCGTCTGGCAATGCTCCGTAACATGTCCAACTCGCTGATCGAGCACGAAGTCATCAAGACGACGCTGCCGAAAGCGAAGGAACTCCGTAAAGTTGTCGAGCCGCTGATCACGCTCGGCAAGAAGCCGTCGCTGGCTAATCGCCGTCTGGCATTCAACCGTCTTCGCGATCGTGACTCGGTCTCGAAGCTGTTCGACGTGCTGGGCCCGCGCTTCGCGAACCGTCCGGGTGGCTATCTGCGCATCCTGAAGTTCGGTTTCCGCGTCGGCGACAACGCACCGATGGCACTGGTCGAACTGATGGACCGTCCGGAAGTCGAGGAAGTTGAAGTGCAAGAAGCTGAATAAGCTTCCCGCGTCGGCAAAAAGGCCAGGCAAATGCCTGGCCTTTTTGTCTTTCCGCGACAAAGGCTCGCATGAGCGTTTGGAGCAGTGGCCGGGCGCCGTCAGCGACGCATCAAGGCAGGTGATACGATAGTGGCACGTATTTTCCGTCTCGCCGGAGTTGTCTGTGAGTGTGAATCTGATCTTGATGCTGACGACTGTGCCCGACGCAGTCGTGGCCCAGAAGCTGGCGGAGCAGGCGCTCGCGGCGCGCCTTGCGGCGTGTGTTAGTCGGCAAGGACCCGTGCACTCGAGTTATCACTGGCAGGGCCAGGTCGAATCTGCCGACGAGATTCAGTTACTCTTCAAAACCAGCGTCGCGCGGGCGCCTGAACTCGAACAGTTCATCCAGAGCCATCACCCGTATGACACCCCCGAAATCCTCTCGTGGCAAGCGACGGCCTCTGCGGCCTACGGCCAGTGGGTTATTACTGAAACTCAACGCCCTGTTCATGTTTAACGGTCTATATCGGCTGCCCAAAGAGGCGCTGCGAGCGCTCGTTGTCCTCGTCTCATGTTTGCTCGTTTTGCTGCTCAGCGGGGGAATGGGCGCCGCCCGCGCAGCCGACGATTTTCTGGATCCAGCGGTCGCGTTCAAGTTCAGCGCCACCGAGCAGCCCGGCGAAATCCTCGTTCACTACAAGATTGCAAATGGGTACTACATGTACCGTGAGCGGTTCGTCTTCGCTACCCGCAATGGCACGGCTACGATCGGCGATCCGCAGATACCGCCGGGCCACGTCAAGTTCGATACGACCTTCGCGAAAAACGTCGAGACCTATCGCGACGAGTTGACGATCCGGATTTCGGTCAAGCAGGCGGCTGGCCCATTCGATCTCGCGGTCACCTCCCAAGGTTGCGCGGACGCGGGCATTTGCTATCCGCCAATGGAGCGGGTGTACCACGTGGATGGCGCTGCACTGCACGCTGCTACGGATAATGGAAACGCTGGGGGCGTAGGACAGACCGCCGCCAATTCCACCGCAGCGACGCCATCGTCGTGGTACGAGAAAACCACCAGCGCTGACTACGCGCAGTCGCTCCTGCAGGGCGGCAACTTTCTCGCCGTCATCGGTCTGTTCTTCGTCGCCGGTGCGGTGCTGAGTCTGCTGCCTTGCTCGTATCCGATGATCCCGATCCTGTCCGCCATCATCATCGGCGAAGGGTCGACGGTTACACGGGGCCGCGGCTTTGCGTTGTCCCTCGCGTATGTCATCGGCATGGCCCTGGTCTACACAGCCTTGGGGATTGCTGCTGCACTGGTCGGCCAAAGCCTGGGTGCCTGGTTGCAGAACCCGTGGGTGCTAGGCGCATTTGGTGTTCTCTTGACAGCTTTTGCAGTAACGCTCATCGCGGGCTACGACATTGCTCTCCCGCAGCGCTGGCAAGACGGCGCGCAACGCGCATCGCAGGGGCGTTCCGGCGGCAAGTTCGCGGCGGTCGCGGCGATGGGCGCGCTGTCGGCGCTAGTC
>NZ_JBAURZ010000256.1:0-8446 GCF_049581445.1 Paraburkholderia sp.
CCATTGGACCGATCAGCGCAACGCCGATCATCGCCCCAAGCGCGGCTAATGGGTTGCCGCTCGCATGCAGCCGCCGGGTCAGCAAACCGGCTACTTGCTCCTTCAGGCTTTCACGCAATGCCGGGTAATCGACATACTCGCTGACCGTCTGCGCGTCACGGGTGTCGGCGGCCCGTTTGAGACGGTCGAGCGCCAGATAGGGCGACGCATAGCCATACCCCAGCACGGCCACTATCGCGATCACAACCACAACAATAATGAGCGGCTTGGCGAAACCGCGTTTTGCAGGTGGTGAAACGACCATCTGAAGATACTCGCTGTTGTTTGTCACCTGAGGTGGACACCGAGCGTCAGGAAACGATCCCTAACGGGCGGTTGTCATTCCTCAAATAACCGCCTCCTACTCAAACAGCGCGCTTTGCAAACCCGCCCGTTCCTCATCGATGCAGCGATCGATCATCCGGCACACCGCATCCACGGTACCGACCATAATCAGACGCGACGGGCCGTGGTAGACCCGGACCGGTGCACGGCGCGCGGGTTCGGCGGTGTTAAGACCGGCGTTCAGCGATACCCGGGCGAAGGCCGGCAACGACGAAGGCAGCGCGGACGTATGCGGCGCAGGCGTGTCGAACAACGACGCCGTGGCGCCGGGCGCCTCGATCGGGGCGCAGGGCACAAGGCTGCGCAGATGGCGCAGGCGACCGAACTGGCGGAAGGGCAACAGGCGAGCAAGGCGTTCCATGAGTCTCTCCAGGCAGTGTTCAGAATTCGGTCGGGCGAATCAGCCCGACCGCGATGCCTTCCAATGCGAATTCCGCACTGCCGGCCTGAACGAAGATGTTTTCGTAGTCGGGGTTCTCAGCAATCAGCTCGATACCGTTGGGCCGACGCTTGAGACGCTTGACCGTGACGTCGTCGCCAATTCGCGCGACGATGATCTGGCCGTCTTTGGCTTCGCTTTTCTTTTGCACGGCGAGCAGATCGCCGTCGAAGATGCCTGCGTCGCGCATGGACAGCCCGCGCACCTTCAGTAGGTAGTCCGGTTTGCTCGAGAAGAGCGCCGGGTCGCATGCATAGTGCTGCGCGATGTGTTCCTGCGCGAGGATCGGGCTGCCCGCCGCCACCCGCCCGATCAGCGGCAGCGACAACTGCATCAGGCTGGCGTGGGGCAGCGTGAACTGGTGTGGCGCGTCGTCCTGGCCGTACAGGAGGCGAATACCCCGAGAAGCCCCGGCCGCGAGCTCGATCACCCCTTTGCGGGCCAGTGCGCGCAAATGCTCTTCCGCTGAGTTGGCCGAGCTGAAGCCAAGTTCGGCGGCGATCTCCGCGCGGGTGGGCGGAAAGCCGGTGCGTTCGATTGCCCGGCGGATCAGGTCGAAAACCTCTTGCTGTCGTGCGGTGAGTTTGGTCATGGCGCCACTGTATGGATAGACAGGTGACTGTATTTTTATACAGTATTCGGCGCATTTCAAGCTTTACTTTAAGTTCGTGCCCTGGGTGTCGCCCCAGCGTCGTCAGACGGCGTTCCCGCAACCACTTTCGTGCCGCGACAGCGCGCCCCTCTGTCGTTACCACTTTTGCGTATTAAAAAATGAAGAAACATTATTTTTAATAATGAAAGCCCTTCGATAGACTGGCCTCCACTTGATGCACAGCGCGCATAACGCCAACAAAACGCTGCTAAAGCGCAAACCACGCGGAGAACAGGATGAATCATCAGGGCACGGGGCTCGCGGGCAAGACGAGGAAATGGATCACGGTGCTGGCGCTGTCCGCCGCGGCCGTGCTCGGCGCGGCGAGCGCCGCACAAGCCGACGACAAGACGCTGCTTAACGTTTCCTACGACCCGACGCGCGAGTTGTATCAGCAGATCAACCAGGCGTTCGGCAAACAGTGGAAGGCGCAGACCGGCGATACGGTGACGTTCAGGCAATCGCATGGCGGCTCGGGCGCGCAAGCGCGCTCGGTGCTCGACGGTTTGCAGGCGGACGTCGTGACGCTCGCGCTTGCTTACGACATCGACGCGCTTGCCAACAAGGGACTGGTCGACAAGAACTGGCAGAAGCGTCTGCCGGACAACGCCTCGCCGTACACCTCGACGATCGTGTTCCTCGTGCGCAAGGGCAATCCGAAGCACATCAAGGACTGGGACGATCTGGTGAAGCCTGGGGTGTCGATTGTCACGCCGAATCCGAAGACCTCCGGTGGCGCACGCTGGAACTATCTGGCTGCGTGGGCTTATGCCGAGCATCAGCCGGGCGGCAATGATCAGAAAGCCAGAGAATTCGTTTCGAAGCTCTATAAGAACGCCGGTGTGCTCGACTCGGGTTCGCGCGGTGCGACCACCAGCTTCGTGCAACGCGGTATCGGCGACGTGCTGATTGCCTGGGAAAACGAGGCGTTCCTGTCGCTCAAGGAATTCGGCCCGGACAAGTTCGAGATCGTGGTGCCGTCGGTGAGCATTCTGGCCGAGCCGCCGGTGGCGGTGGTCGACAAGGTGGTCGACCGCCATGGCACACGCAAGCTGGCAGAGGCGTATCTGAACTTCCTGTATAGCGATGAGGGCCAGCAGATCGCCGCCGCGAACTTCTACCGTCCGCGTTCGGACAAGGTGCCAGCCGCGCTGACGGCCAAGTTTCCGAAGCTGAAGCTGTACACGGTTGACGATACCTTCGGCGGTTGGGCCAACGCGCAGAAAACTCACTTTGCCGATGGCGGTGTGTTCGATTCGATCTACTCGCCACAGTGAGGCGTGTATTGCGCTGATCAGGAATCAGGTTCGGCGAGGCGCAGATCAGACGCAGTACTAACGAAGCATGGCAAGGCGTAGTAAGGCGCGCCCCGCAGGTCGCGCCATTTGCGCGGGCCAAGGGTCGCAGAGGTTTAACTTGAAAGAGCATCCAGCATGACCACGTTGACCTTTCGCAAGCCAAGCGCATTGCCCGGCTTTGGCCTGACACTCGGCATCACGGTGGCGTATCTGAGCCTCGTGGTGCTGATTCCGTTGGCGGCCACCTTTCTCAAGACGGCCACCCTCGATTGGGCCCAATTCGTGCGCGCTGTGAGCTCGCCGCGTGTGCTGGCGTCATACCGGTTGACGTTCTTTTCTGCGCTCGGCGGCGCGTTGATCAATGCGGTGTTCGGCTTTCTTGTCGCATGGGTGCTGGTGCGCTACACGTTTCCGTTCAAGCGTCTGGTGGATGCGGTCGTTGATTTGCCGTTCGCATTGCCTACCTCGGTGGCGGGAATTTCGCTCGCGGCGGTGTATGCGGGCAATGGCTGGATCGGCCAGTTTCTCGAACCGCTCGGTCTCAAGATTGCTTTTACGCCAGCGGGCGTGCTGGTCGCCTTGACCTTTATTGGGTTGCCATTTGTCGTGCGGACCGTGCAGCCCGTGCTCGAAGAGTTCGAGCGTGAACAGGAAGAGGCCGCCGCGTGCCTGGGCGCCCCGCGCTGGTTGACGTTTCGGCGTGTCGTGTTGCCGGCTCTGGTTCCCGCATTGCTGACCGGCTTTGCGCTGGCGTTTGCGCGCGCACTGGGTGAATACGGTTCGGTGATCTTCATTGCCGGCAATGTGCCGATGAAATCGGAGATCACGTCGCTGCTCATCATCACCAAGCTCGAACAGTACGACTACGCTGGCGCGACCGCGCTGGCGGTGGTGATGCTCGTGGTGTCGTTTCTGATGCTGCTGCTGATCAATACATTGCAGTGGTATCTGCAGCGTCGTACGGGGCGTGGTGGGGCTGGGCCAACCTTGCCGCCGGTAACAACGACAGCCACGGCGGGAGGTGCGCAATGAGTCACGATTCTGCAGCCCTTTCGCCAGTGTCGCGCGCGGCTTTGCGTATGGCACGCTCGGCTGATCCGGTCACTGAGCCGCGCCTTGTGCGCTACATATTGACGGGCATCGCGCTGCTGTTTCTCGCGCTGTTCCTGGTGGTCCCGCTGGTTGCGGTGTTTTATCAGGCACTGAGCAAGGGCATCGGGTTTTACCTCGACGCGCTGGTCGATCCGGATGCTGTTGCCGCGATCAAGCTCACGCTCCTGACCGCCGCGATCGCGGTGCCGCTCAACCTGGTGTTCGGGCTCGCTGCATCGTGGTGTATCGCCAAGTTTGAATTTCGCGGCAAGGCATTGTTGACCACGCTGATCGATCTACCGTTTTCGGTATCTCCGGTGATCTCGGGTCTCGTGTATGTGCTGATGTTCGGCGCGCAGGGCTGGTTCGGCCCCTGGCTGGAAGACCACAATGTGCAGATCATCTTCGCGGTGCCGGGCATCGTGCTCGCGACGATCTTCGTGACGTTTCCCTTCGTTGCGCGCGAACTGATTCCGTTGATGCAGGCGCAAGGCAACGATGAAGAAGAAGCCGCGCATGTGCTTGGTGCGTCGGGCTGGCAGACCTTCCGGCGTGTCACGTTGCCTAACGTCAAGTGGGGTCTGTTGTACGGTGTGATCCTCTGCAATGCACGAGCCATGGGCGAGTTCGGTGCGGTCTCGGTCGTCTCGGGGCACATTCGTGGACAGACCGACACGATTCCGCTACACGTCGAGATTCTCTACAACGAATATAACTTTTCGGCGGCGTTCGCTGTGGCGTCACTGCTGGCTTTGCTAGCGCTCGTGACGCTTGGGCTAAAGCTGCTGGCGGAACGTCATATGGCGGCACAACGAGACGAGGGCGGCGTGCCCGTTCCCGCGGGTCCTGTCACCGTCGACAAGGCCGCGCCGACGCAGCACCCGGTCCAGTAAGGAGAGTAGTCAATGGGTATCACCGTTCGTAACCTGCAAAAGCGCTTTGGCGATTTCACCGCGCTCGATAACGTTTCGCTCGACTTTCCGCCGGGCGAACTGGTTGCGCTGCTCGGGCCGTCGGGTTGTGGCAAGACCACGCTGTTGCGCGTGATCGCCGGCCTTGAATATGCAGACTCGGGCCAGGTCGTGCTGCAAGGTGAGGACGTCGCGACGGTCGGCGCGCGGGAGCGCCAGGTGGGTTTCGTGTTTCAGCACTACGCGCTGTTCCGTCATATGACGGTGTTCGAGAATGTCGCCTTCGGACTACGCGTGAAGCCGCGTAAGGAGCGGCCATCGGAAAAGGTGATCCGCGAAAAGGTCCACGAGTTGCTCAAGCTCGTGCAACTGGATTGGCTCGCCCAGCGTTACCCGTCCGAACTGTCAGGCGGCCAGCGGCAGCGCATCGCGCTGGCACGTGCGCTGGCTGTCGAGCCGAAAGTGCTGTTGCTCGACGAACCGTTTGGTGCGCTCGATGCCAAGGTGCGCAAGGAACTGCGCAGCTGGCTGCGTCGTTTGCACGACGATCTGCATATCTCGACCATCTTCGTCACGCACGATCAGGAAGAGGCGCTCGAGGTGGCCGATCGTATCGTGGTGCTCAATCGTGGACACGTGGAGCAGGTGGGCAGCCCGCAGGACGTGTACGATCATCCCCAGACGTCGTTCGTCTACGAGTTTCTTGGTGCGGCTAATCGCCTGCAAGGGAAGGTCGACCGTCATGGCTTCGTGGTGGACGGCGCCGCGCTGCCGGTCGCGGCTTCGGCCGGTTTTGAAGGGCCGGCCTTTGCGTACGTGCGTCCGCACGACCTCGATTTGTATCCGCAGGCGTCGGGGCATCGCGATGGCATCGTGGTCGACGTCCGACGGGTTGTCACGCTGGGTGGCTCGGTTCGCGTCGAACTGGCTTCGCCCAGTGGCAATCTGCTCGAAGCGGAACTGGATCGCGAGGCGTGGCGCGCCTTGCAACTGGGCATCGGTGACGGCGTCACGGCCGTACCCCGCGCGTTGCGCGTCTTTCCCGCGCATTGAAACGAATCGGTCTCACTCATATTCAATAACTCAACTCTGGCCGAACCGGAGACACACAGATGAACTTCCAGCAACTACGCTTTGTGCGTGAGGCCGTGCGCCAGAACATGAACCTGACTGAAGTCGCGAACGTGCTGTACACGTCGCAGTCGGGCGTGTCGAAACAGATCAAGGATCTCGAGGACGAACTTGGCGTTGATATTTTCATCCGCCGTGGCAAGCGTCTGACGGGATTGACGGAGCCGGGCAAGGCCGTGCACCAGTTGATCGAACGCATGCTGCTCGACGCGGAAAACCTGCGTCGCGTCGCGCGTCAGTTTGCGGATCAGGATAGCGGTCACCTCGTGGTGGCGACCACCCACACCCAGGCCCGCTACGCGCTGCCGAAGGTGATTCGCCAGTTCACGACGGTGTTCCCGAAAGTGCATCTGGCGCTGCGTCAGGGCAGCCCGCAGCAGATCGCGCAGATGATCATCAACGGCGAAGCGGATATCGGCATTTCGACCGAAGCGCTCGACCGCTTTCCGGACATCGTGACTTTTCCGTGCTACTCGTGGCACCACATTGTGGTCGTGCCGAAGGACCATCCGCTGGTGGGGCGCCCGAATCTGACGCTCGATGAGATCGCTGAATTTCCGATCGTCACCTACGATCAGGATTTCACGGGCCGCTCGCATATCGACCAGGCCTTTGCGCGAGCGGGTGCGTTGCCGGATGTGGTGTTGACCGCGATCGACGCGGACGTGATCAAGACCTATGTCGAACTCGGCATGGGGATTGGCGTGGTCGCAGCGATGGCGTATGACCCTAAGCGCGATACCGAACTGGTCGCGCTCGATACGCAGCATCTGTTCGAAGCGAGCACGACGCGGGTGGGATTGCGCAAGGGCGCTTTCCTGCGGGCCTATGCATATCGCCTGCTGGAAATGTTCGCGCCGCAGTTGAAGGAGGCGGATATCGCCGCGCAGTTGCGCGCAGCGGACTGAGGTTCGCGTTTCAACGCATGGCGGCGCACGGCGCATCGCTTACAATCGCCGCCATGAATACCTCGACCTCTTCCTCATCGAATTCGCTGGATTCCGCGGCGACGGCGGGCGGCCTACCGCGTATCGCCGTGCTGGCGACCGGCGGCACGATCGCAGGCTCCGCTGCCTCTGTCACCAATACTTCCGGTTATCAGGCTGGCGTGGTCGGCGTCGACCGTCTGCTGGAGGCTGTGCCCGCGCTGTCCGGCGTCGCGCGGATCCAGCCCGAGCAGATTGCCAGCGTCGACAGCAAGGACATGGCGCTCGCACTGTGGACGACGCTCGCGCAGCGTGTCAACGAACTGATCGCGAGCGACGATATCGACGGCGTGGTCATCACGCATGGCACCGATACGCTCGAAGAAACCGCCTATCTGCTCCATCTGACGGTAAAAGGGCACAAGCCTGTGGTGCTGACCGCGGCAATGCGGCCTGCCTCCGCGCTTTCGGCCGATGGCCCGCTGAATCTGCTCAACGCGGTAACGGTTGCAGCTAGCGCGGCGGCGCACGGGCAGGGCGCACTGGTTGCGTTCAACAACCGTATTCACAGCGCGCGCGATGTGGTCAAGACCAGCACTTACGCGGTCGACGCGTTCCAGTCGCCGGAAGTGGGCGCGCTCGGCTGGGTGCAGGACGGACGTGTCGAATTTCAGCGCAAAGTAGTGCGGCCGCACACCGTTGAGACTGAGTTTGTGATTGGCGCGACATGGCCGAATGTGGAGATCGTCGCGAGCTATGCGGGCGCTTCGCGGATCTCGGTGGATGCATTGGTCGCAGCGGGTGTGCGTGGGATCGTCGTGGCGGGCACCGGTAACGGCTCGATTCACGCGTCGGTGCAACAGGCGCTGGCGGATGCGGTCAAGCAGGGCGTGGCTGTGGTGCGTTCGTCGCGGGTCGGCTCGGGACATGTGATGCGCAACGGCGCGGCGCCCGACGATGCGCTCGGTTTCGTCACGGCGGGCTCGCTCAATCCATATAAGGCGCGGGTTCTTCTGATGCTGGCGCTTGCGGCCGGCAACACGGGGGGGGTGGCGTTGCAGCGAGTGTTCGATACTTATTAGCTGGCGCATCCCCCGACGCGGTAAAACCTTTAGCGGCCAGCGGACGATGTCACTACGGCGCGGCGTGTTCCTTTTTTCAGTGGCAGTTCGAGGCGATCTCCTTCAACCGAACGCGCGGAAGCCAGTTTCGCGTCAGCGTGGATTTGACCAGAGGTCATAAATACGGCTGCTCGAAGGCAGCCATATTTCGCAAGAGTGGTGCCAAGCCGTCGGCGTCGCCCGAAATCGGCGACGCCGGCGAGCCGTTAGGCCGCCAGATCCGGAGGCAACTTCCCGCCGTTCGCCGCCAGCGCTTGCATCACCTGTTTGTGTAGCCAGACATTCATGCTGGCCGAATCGTTCAGGTCGCCGTCGTACTTCAACTCCTGCGCGAGCTTCTTGCGATGCTCAAGGCTGCTGTCGACCCCGAGTGCTTTGAGCGTGTCGACGATCGAGGTGCGCCAGTTCAACGTTTGTCCGCTCTCGCTCACGAACTGGTCCATGACGGCAGCGATATCAACGTCGGCCAGCGGTGGGGGCGCCGGTGTAGCG
>NZ_JBAURZ010000257.1:0-21041 GCF_049581445.1 Paraburkholderia sp.
CCCGCCGACTGCTTGCGGCTGGGCCGCGGCAAGCCGCCGCCGCTTTTTGGCTCGCTTGTGGCCCGGCGGCACGCCGATTACACTCACGCGATTTTCAGGGCTGGGCGGCGCGGCGCCGATGTCGACACCGTGGCTGCGCCTGACAGGATGCTTTCGATGATTCCCGCTTCTCCTTCCACGCCCTCGCACGCCTCGACGCAACGCGGCTACGCTGCCCGCGCACTGCTCGCCGCGGTGCTCGGCTACGCAATGGATGGCTTCGATCTGCTGATCCTCGGCTTCATGCTGCCGGTGATCGCTGCCGACCTGCACCTGTCGTCCGCGCAGGCGGGGTCGCTGGTCACGTGGACGTTGATCGGGGCGGTGGCGGGCGGCATTCTGTTCGGCGTATTGAGCGACTATTTCGGCCGGGTGCGGATGCTCACCTGGACCATTCTGATCTTCGCCGTCTTCACCGGCCTGTGCGCGCTGGCGCAAGGCTACGCGGATCTCCTCGCCTACCGGACCATCGCCGGCCTCGGGCTTGGCGGGGAGTTCGGTATCGGCATGACGCTGGTCGCGGAGGCGTGGCCGGCATCGCAGCGGGCGCGCGTCTCGTCGTATGTCGGATTGGGCTGGCAACTGGGCGTGCTGGCCGCAGCCCTGCTGACGCCGCTGCTGTTGCCGTTGATCGGCTGGCGCGGCATGTTCGCGCTGGGACTCGCGCCCGCAGTGTTGTCCTTCATCGTGCGACGGCGCGTCGAGGAACCCGCGCTCTTCGTCGAGCAGGCCGAACACGCCAAACGCCACGGGGCACGCAAGCTGCCGCTGCGGCAGTTGATCGCCGATGCCCGCACCACGCGTGCGAGTGTCGGCGTGGCGATTCTTTGTTCAGTGCAAAATTTTGGCTACTACGGTCTGATGATCTGGCTGCCCAGTTATCTGTCGAAGACCTTCGGTTATTCGTTGACCAAGTCCGGCTTGTGGACCTCCGCGACGATTCTCGGCATGGGCCTCGGCATCTGGCTGTTCGGCATCGCGGCTGACCGCTTCGGTCGCAAGCCGACGTTTGTCTTCTATCAGGTCGGCGCGGTTGTGATGGTATTCCTCTACGCGCACCTAAGCTCACCGTTCGCACTTCTGATCGGCGGGGCGGTGATGGGCGTGTTCGTCAATGGCATGATTGGCGGCTACGGCGCGCTGATTTCCGAGCTGTATCCCACACAAGCGCGTGCGACTGCGCAGAATGTGCTGTTCAACATCGGGCGAGCCGTGGGCGGTTTTGGGCCGGTCGTGGTTGGCGCGCTGGCTGCGCGGTTTTCATTCGGCTCGGCTCTCGCACTGCTCGCGTCCATCTATCTGCTCGACATTCTGGCGACCCTGTTCCTGATTCCCGAACGACGCGGCGCCGCCCTCGACTGACCCACTTTCTTCCTCGCGAAGTCCTCTGAGGCCGCTCTCTGGAATGCCGCAACGCAGCATCCCGGAGCAGGCCGCGACGTGAGATCAAGTCTTTGTTTCGCCAGTGGTTAGCAGCGCTAAAGCCTGCTGGAAATGACGCTCGCGGGGTGTACACTAATTTCCCCGCGAAAGCTCCGCATCGTCTTGCCAACCGCTCAGGTTCGACGCCGCGCCTAACCGGCGCAGGCGAGTACCGCTGCAATCGATTACCCATTCGGTCCATGTAAGCGACGCATACGATGCATTGAGCCGGGCCCAATTACTCACGTCTCGCAGGCCAAAAAATGGACGAACAACTGAAGCAAAGCGCTCTCGCGTATCACCAGAATCCGAAGCCCGGCAAGATTTCGGTCACGCCGACCAAGCCGCTCTCGAACCAGCTCGACCTTTCGCTTGCGTACTCGCCAGGCGTCGCGGCGGCCTGTATGGCCATCTTCGAGGAACCGCTCGACGCGCAGAAATACACCTCGCGCGGCAACCTCGTCGGCGTGGTCACCAACGGCACGGCAGTGCTCGGTCTCGGCAACATCGGGCCGCTCGCCGCCAAGCCGGTGATGGAAGGCAAGGGCTGTCTCTTCAAGAAGTTCGCCGGCATTGATGTGTTCGACATCGAACTCGCCGAGACCGATCCGGACAAACTGGTCGAAGCGATCGCGATGCTCGAGCCCACGCTCGGCGGCATCAACCTGGAAGACATCAAGGCGCCTGAGTGCTTCTACATCGAGAAGAAGCTGCGCGAGCGCATGAAGATTCCGGTCTTCCACGATGACCAGCACGGCACCGCGATCATTGCCTCGGCGGCAATCCTGAACGGCCTGAAGGTGGTCGGCAAGAAGCTCGACGAAGTGAAGCTGGTGTGCTCGGGTGCGGGCGCAGCGGCGATTGCCTGTCTGGACCTGCTGGTGAACCTTGGCCTGTCCAAGAAGAACGTGCTCGTCACCGACTCGAAGGGCGTGATCTACGAAGGTCGCGGCAACCTGGACCCGTCGAAGGAACGTTACGCGGCGAACACCGATGCGCGTTCGCTCGGCGACGCCATTCGCGGCGCCGACGTGTTCCTCGGCTGCTCGAGCGCGGGCGTGCTGAAGCCGGAAATGGTCGTGGAAATGGGCACCCAGCCGCTGATTCTCGCGCTGGCCAATCCCGATCCGGAAATCCGTCCGGAAGAGGCGAAGAAGGTGCGCCCGGACGCGATCATCGCCACGGGCCGTTCGGACTATCCGAATCAGGTCAACAACGTGCTGTGCTTTCCGTTCATCTTCCGCGGCGCGCTTGATGTGGGCGCAACGACGATCACGGAGGAGATGAAGCTCGCCTGCGTGCGTGCCATCGCCGAACTGGCCGAAGAAACCGACCAGGGTGATGAGGTGGCGAAGGCCTATGAAGGCCACACGCTCGAGTTCGGTCCTGAGTATCTGATTCCGAAGCCCTTCGATCCGCGCCTGATCATCAAGATCGCGCCGGCCGTCGCGCAAGCCGCGATGGATTCAGGCGTCGCCACTCGTCCGATCAAGGACATGGACGCGTATCGCGAAGAACTCACCACCACGGTCTACCGTACCGGCATGGTGATGCGTCCGGTGTTCGCCGCAGCCAGGTCGGCCCCAGCGCGGATCGTGTTTGCCGAAGGTGAAGACGAGCGCGTGCTGCGTGCCGCGCAGTTCGTGCTGCTGGAGAAAATTGCCAGGCCGATCCTCATCGGCCGTCCGGCGGTGATCGAAATGCGGCTGAAGAAGATGGGCTCGAAGCTCAAGTGCGGCGATGACTTCGAGATCGTCAACCCGGAAGACGACCCGCGCTATCAGAAGTGCTGGCAGGAGTATCACGAGATCGGCGCGCGCGAGGGTGTCACGCCGGAAGTCGCGAAGGCCGCGATGCGCAAATTCAACACGCTGATCGGTGCGATCCTTGTGCGTCTGGGCGACGCGGACGGCATGATCTGCGGCATGATCGACACGTATCAGAGCCATTTAAAGTTCATCGAACAGGTGCTGGGCAAAGCGGAGAACGTTGAAACCCTCGCGGCGATGAATCTGCTGATGCTGCCGGGCCGCAATCTGTTTATCTGCGATACCTACGTGAACGAACTGCCGAGCGCTGAACAACTCGCCGACATGACGGTGCTGGCTGCGCGTGAGATCGAGAAGTTCGGTATTGTGCCGAAGGTCGCGTTGCTGTCGAACTCGAACTTTGGCAGCGTGCCTTCGGCTTCGTCGCAACGCATGGCTGCGGCGCGCAAGCTGATCGCGCAACGCGAGCCGGGCCTTGAGATTGACGGTGAAATGCACGGCGACGCCGCGCTGTCGGAAGTCGTGCGCAAGGCTGCATTGCCGGGCACGACGCTTTCGGGCGAAGCGAATCTGCTGATCATGCCGAACGTGGAAGCGGCCAACATCACGTATAACCTGCTGAAGATGATCGGTGGCGAAGGCGTGACGGTGGGGCCGTTCCTGCTGGGCACGGAGAAGCCGGTGCACATTCTGACGCAGGCAGCGACCGTGCGCCGGATTATCAACATGACGGCTGTTGCTTCGGCGAACGCTCGGGTTCGGACGAACGCACAGTAACGGCTACGCTTGATGCTGCGCCGTGGTTGTGGCGCTTGCTTAGCTGAAAACTGAAACGCCACGGAGTTGGATTCCGTGGCGTTTTTTTGTGCGTGGGCGACAGGCAAAAAAAGGCGGCTGCCCTCGCGGACAGCCGCCTTTTACATTTCAGCAGCGCTTTCGGACTCTCAACTCACCGTGAGTCCAGACGATGGCGAATCGCCGCGCCGGCCGCGCGAGCCTCAATGCTGTTACGCGGCATGCTGCGTTTGACTGCCTTCCGGCGACCGCCAGCGAGCCAGCAAGTCCTGCCATTTGACGCGCACGCCCTTCAGGTTGTTTTCCTTCACGTGACCGTAACCGCGGATGCCATCCGGCAGATTCGCCAGTTCAACCGCCAGTGCGTGCTTTTGCGCGCTCAGGCCGCCGATCAGTTCGCGCACCAGCGCTTCATACTCGCCGATCAGCGCCCGCTCGGTGCGACGTTCTTCTGTCTTGCCGAACACATCGAACGCCGTGCCACGCACGAACTTGAACTTTGCCAGCATGCGCATCGCGCTGAGGATCCACGGGCCGTACTTCTTCTTGATCAGATGGCCGTGCGCATCCTTCTTCGAGAAGGCCGGCGGTGCGAGGTGGATGTTGACCTTCCAGTCTCCCTCGAAGCTCGCCTTCAGCTTTTCCATGAACGCCGGGTCCGCGTACAGGCGTGCGACTTCGTACTCGTCCTTGTAGGCCATCAGCTTGTGCAGATTCTTCGCGACGGCTTCGGTCAACGGCAATTGGCCGTCTGCCGAATCGAGCGCCGATTCGGCCGCGCGCACCTGTGCCACGACCGCGCGGTAGCGATCCGCATAAGCAGCGTTTTGCCACGCGGTCAGATACTCGGCGCGCTTGTCGATCAGCGTGTCGAGCGCCTTCGGCGTGTGCAGCGAAATGATCTTGCTGCTGGCGGTTTCGGCGGTGGCGGCGTGGCCCTGTGACTGCGCGAGCTTGCGTACTGCTGCGAGATCGTGTGCCGCGCGGCGGCCCCATTCGAACGCTGCACGGTTCTTCTCGACTTGCACGGCGTTCAATTCAATCGCACGCATCAGCGATTCATACGTCAACGGGACCCAACCCTTCTGCCATGCGTACCCAAGCACGAACGGGTTCGTGTAAATCGCATCGCCGAGCAACGCGACCGCGAAATGGTTGGCATCGATGGCATCGACTCCCGCGTCACCGGCACCCGTGCGGACGTCTGCTTCCGCATCGGCGCCGGGGAATTGCCAGTTCGGGTTCTTGATGAACGCGGCAGTCGGGGTGCGTGCACTGTTCAGCACGACGTGCGTGCGTCCCACCTGCATCCGCGAAACGCATTCATCGCTCGCCGTGACAATGGCGTCGCAGCCGATCACGAGGCGCGCTTCACCCATGGCGATACGCGTGGCGTGGATGTCAGCGGGCTGATTCGAGATCTGCACGTGGCTCATCACCGCGCCGCCCTTTTGCGCAAGGCCGGTCACGTCCAGCACCGTCACGCCCTTGCTCTCAAGGTGAGCAGCCATACCGAGCAGCGCGCCGATCGTCACCACACCCGTGCCGCCCACGCCAGTCACGAGGACGCCGTAGGGCCGCTCAATCGACGGCAACTCGGGTTGCGGCACCGGTGGCATGGCGTCGCCCGTCACGCCGGATGATGCCTTCGGCTTGCGCAACTGACCGCCTTCCACCGAGACGAAACTCGGGCAGAAGCCGTTCGCGCACGAAAAGTCCTTGTTGCAGGTGGATTGGTTGATCTGCCGCTTGGTGCCGTACTCGGTATCTAGCGGCTCGACCGACAGACAGTTCGACTTCACCGAGCAGTCGCCGCAACCTTCGCAGACGGCTTCGTTGATGACAACACGGCGCGCCGGGTCGGGATAGGTGCCGCGTTTGCGGCGGCGGCGCTTCTCAGTCGCGCAGGTTTGATCGTAGATCAGGATCGTCGTGCCGCTGACTTCGCGCAGGGTGCGCTGTACGTCATCGAGCTGGTCGCGATGGAAGATATCGATGCCAGGCGCGAGGCCGACGCTGCCGTTGTACTTCTCCGGCTCGTCGGTGACGATCACGATTTTCGTCGCGCCTTCGGCCGCCAGTTGATGCGTGATTTGCGGCACGGTCAGCACGCCGTCCACCGGCTGGCCGCCGGTCATCGCGACTGCGTCGTTGTAGAGAATCTTGTAGGTGATGTTGGCCTTCGACGCGATCGCCGCGCGAATCGCCAGCAGCCCCGAATGGAAGTAGGTGCCGTCACCGAGGTTCGCGAACACATGCTTGTCGTTGGTGAACGGCGCCTGGCCGATCCACGCGACGCCTTCGCCGCCCATCTGGCTGAAGGTGCTGGTGCTGCGGTCCATCCACACGGTCATGTAGTGACAGCCGATCCCAGCCATCGCACGTGAGCCTTCCGGCACATTGGTCGACGTGTTGTGCGGGCAGCCGGAGCAGAACCACGGCTTGCGCTCCACTTCGACACGCGGCCGGGCGAGGGCGCGTTCCTTCGCTTCGATCACGGCGATGCGCGTGGCAATACGAGCGCGCACATCGGACGGCAGATCGAACTTGTCGAGACGTGTGGCGATGGCCTTGGCGATAATCGCCGGCGACAGTTCATAGTGTGCGGGCAGCAGCCAGTTGCCCATCGGCACGGACCACTCGCCGCCTGCGCCATCCTTCTCGTCGAACTTGCCGAACACACGCGGACGCTGTGCGTCCGGCCAGTTGTACAGCTCTTCCTTGATGGCGTATTCGAGAATCTGACGCTTTTCCTCGACCACCAGAATTTCTTCCAGGCCGCGAGCGAAGGCTTGCGCGCCTTGTGCTTCCAGCGGCCAGACACAGCCCACCTTGTAGAGGCGGATGCCAATGCGTGAACAGGTTTCGTCATCGAGGCCGAGGTCGGTGAGCGCCTGGCGCACGTCGAGATAAGCTTTGCCGCCGGTCATGATGCCAAAGCGCGCATGTGGCGCGTCGATCTCAACACGGTCCAGCTTGTTCGCGCGCACGTAGGCGAGCGCGGCGTACCACTTGTAGTCGAGCAGACGCGCTTCCTGAACCAGCGGCGGATCGGGCCAGCGGATATTGAGCCCCCCCTCGGGCATCCCGAAGTCTTCCGGCAGGATGATCTGGGTGCGGTGCGGATCGATATCCACCGAGGCCGACGATTCGACTACGTCGGTCACGCACTTCATCGCCACCCAGAGACCCGAATAACGGCTCATAGCCCAGCCGTGCAGGCCGAAGTCGAGATATTCCTGCACGTTGGACGGGAACAGCACCGGCAGGCCGCACGCCTTGAACATGTGCTCGGACTGATGGGCGAGCGTCGACGACTTGGCCGCATGATCGTCGCCGGCCAGTACGAGCACGCCGCCATGCTGCGACGAACCCGCTGAGTTGCCGTGCTTGAAGACGTCACCGGAGCGGTCGACGCCGGGGCCCTTGCCGTACCACATCGAGAACACGCCATCGAATTTGGCGTTCGGATACAGATTGACCTGCTGCGAGCCCCATACGGCGGTTGCCGCGAGGTCCTCGTTGACGCCCGGCTGGAACACGACCTGGTGTGCGGCGAGATGCTGTTTCGCCTTCCACAGCGACTGGTCAAGTCCGCCGAGCGGCGAGCCGCGATAGCCTGATATGAAACCGGCGGTATTGAGTCCTGCAGCCTTGTCACGCTCCTGCTGCAGCATCGGCAGACGCACCAGCGCCTGGATGCCGCTCATATAAGCGCGGCCGCGTTCGAGGGTGTATTTGTCGTCGAGAGTGACGGAAGATAGCGCGGCTTCGAGCGAGGCTCGCTGACCAGCGTCTAGCGGGGCATTCATTATGTGTACTCCTCCACCCGGATCGGGATCGCCAAAATCTGCTGGCCTCGACATCTTGTGAATGCTCTGGCCGGGGTCGACATATTGACGTGTTTTAAGTGATGGTAGCACTGGGAGAAACCCGCCGCATGGCATTAAAAATGCGGTTACGCGACACGGGTTACGCAGCGGTTATGAAACCCTGATGTCAGGATCAACGAGAATTGAATACTTTTCCAAGGTCTCGTGTAACAAGCTGTAAAAGCTTCAAAACCGGGGAACCGCTCTTTAAACTCCTGTCTAACCAGCCACCTGTGCAATGTCTGCGCAACGCTTCGCAAGTTGGCGGAGCTTCACGACAACAGGCAGTCAGAAAAGGAGTACGCATGAACACAAGAAATATCCAGACCTTCCTGATGGTCTCGGCCGCATTTTTCGCCATGAGCGCACCGGTCCGTTCGGGCAGCGCGGGGACGCTGGCTAATGCGGTCGCACACTCGGTGCAAATTTCGCCGGCGCGACTCGCCTCGGCGCGTGGCGCATCCGCTGGTGAGGCTGAAGAGGACGAACGGCGGTCTTGAGGTATCCGCTGATGCGCCGTCGCTGCGGCGCGTTTATTTTCGCTTCTATCCATTTCGCGTCATTGCTCCTGTCTGAGCGGTGACCCAAGCAATCAAGGTGAGCAAAAAGGGCGAGGATCTTCCGATCCCCGCCCTTTTCTTTTGGCGATTCGTCGCCGCTCCCAGGAACTGCTTACACCTTGTCCTGCACCACTCCGCGGCGGATCTGATCCAGTTCGATCGATTCGAACAGCGCCTTGAAGTTACCTTCGCCAAACCCCTGATTCCCCTTGCGCTGAATGATCTCGAAGAAGATCGGGCCAATCTGGTTTTCGGTGAAGATCTGCAGCAGCAGATCGTCGGGCGCACCGTCGATCAGGATCTTGCGCTTGCGTAGTTCGGCGAGCGGTTCGCCGTGGTTCGGCACGCGGCGATCGACCAGTTCATAGTAGGTGTCGATCGTATCGAGCAGCGAGATTTTCGATTCGCGCAGGCCGTCGACCGTGCTGTAGATGTCGCTGCTGCCGAGCGCGATGTGCTGGATGCCTTCGCCGTGATACGCGTCGAGATACTCCTGAATCTGTCCGGCGGTCTCCGACCCTTCCTCGTTAATCGGAATGCGGATCTTGCCGCACGGCGAGCTCATTGCCTTGGACTTCACGCCCGTCACCTTGCCTTCGATATCGAAATAACGCACTTCGCGGAAGTTAAAGAGGCGCTCGTAGAACTCCGCCCATTCCTGCATGCGGCCGCGGTGGACGTTGTGCGTCAGGTGATCGATATAGGTGAGACCGTGGCCGACCGGGTTCGGATTGGCGCCGGGGATGGGCACGAAGTCCACGTCGTAAATGCCGATGTCGCCAATGCTGTTCGGCTCCACGCCATTCTTGCCGCGCCAGCGGTCGACGAAATAGATCAGGGAATCGCCGACGCCTTTGATCGCGGGAATGTTCAATTCCATGGGGCCGGTCTTGTTGTCGAAGCCCCAGGCGCCTTTTTCCAACGCCTGCTGATACGCCTTGGCAGCATCCTGAACGCGAAAAGCGATCGCGCAGATCGATGGGCCATGCAGACGCGTAAAGCGTTGCGCGAACGAGTCGGGTTCTGCGTTGATGATGAAGTTGATCTCGCCCTGGCGATACAGCGTCACATCCTTATGGCGATGGCGTGCAATTGCGGTGAAACCCATCTGTTCGAACAGCTTGCCGAGAGCCTTCGGGTCCGGTGCGGTGTATTCGATGAACTCGAAACCGTCGGTGCCAACGGGGTTCTCCCAAGTTTGAACCTGCATGTCTGTCTCCTGATTGCGGGGGCGCGCATTGGCGCAGTGGAATGACGCCAGTGTATAGGCGCACACGCGACGAAAACTTGCGAATTTAATCGTGGATAAGTACGATCGAGCTAATTAATAGCTCTAAAACTCAGATTGGCGGCAAAAGATGGCGAGTATTGAGATGGATGTGATTGACCGGCGAATCCTGGCCATCCTGCAGGAGAACGGCCGCTTGTCGAATCAGGAGATCGCGGAGCGCGTGAACCTGTCACCGAGTCCGTGTCTGCGGCGCATTCGACGGCTTGAAGAAAGCGGCGTGATTCGCGGCTACGTCGCTTTGCTGGATGCGCAGCGGCTAGGGCTTGATTTGCTCGCGTACGTGAATGTGCGGCTTGAAAAACGCGGTGGACCGACACTCGGTCCGCATGGGGAGAGCACGCCGGCCCGTGCCGGGGCGACGCATGCGGAGCTGTTCCGTGCGGCGGTGCAGGCCTGGCCGGAAGTGGTGGCCTGCCACGCCATGACAGGCGACATGGATTTTCTGTTGCGCGTACAGGTGGAGGACATGGGGCACTTTTCGCGCTTCGTGCAGGATCAGTTGCTGCACCATCCATCGGTGATCGACGTGAAGTCGAGCTTCTCTCTCGATACGATCAAAGAGACGACCGCGCTACCGATACGCTGAACCGTGCTCGCGGCAGAATGGTCGTGGTGGATACGCCAAAAGCAAAAGGGCGGCTTTTAGCCGCCCTTTTGCTTTGTCTGAAGCAAGTTGCCGTTTAAGCTGCCGCAGCAGCCGGCAAAAAGGATTCGAAAATCTTCGACGCCTGGCGTGCCTGACGCTTCAACGCGTAGTCGAACACGGCGGCTTGCTCCTGCAGCATTTCGGCGATGATGCTCGATTGATCCGCCGGCGGCAGGGTGAGATAGGCGTCGGCTTCGCCGTACGCGTACTCGATCTTCATACCTGCCTTCTTCGCGATGTGCATCATCGTGGAGTTGCGCGACAGGCAGTGGATGTAGAGCATCGTGACGTGCGTGTTGCGGCTGCGCATGGCGGCCCGCTCGAACAGCTTGCTGCCGATACCCTGGCCGCGTGCGTTTTCCAGCACCGAGACGCCAAACTCCGCAGTGCGCTTGTCACCTTCCGCAGTCAGATACGCGAGGTGACCAACACCAACCAGTTGCAACTGGTTATTGAACACACCGAAGACGGTGTCGCGGCTGAAGTCGATGGAGCGAACGTAGTTTTCAATGACGTGGTCAGGCACGATCTGGCCGAACCGCAGGAGGCGGTCATCTTCAGCCAGCGCCAGAAAGTGCGCCTGAAGGCGCTCCCGGTCGATGGCAGTCAGTTCCCGCACCAGAGCATGCGCGCTACCGGTAGCCGAGACCAGGCGATCGGATGCGATGATCGGCTCAGCGGCGTGTGTGGTGGACATGGTCATGAGTGGGTTCTCCTATTAGTCGCGCGGCATGATGCACCGCAAGACGAATTCTATCAGGACCGCTATCCCATAACTAGGGAAAACCCGTATATCGATTCGACGATGAACTCTATTCTAATGCGAACCTATTTTTATATTTTTGATTTATATAGTGAATTTTTGAGCGCGGCGGCGCGCTCGGATTGATGCTTGGGCGAAAATCGCTCTCGTAGGAGTATGTTGCTTTGCAATATGAGCTGCTATTCCGCAGCGCCCAGTCCGTGATCGACCATTCCGACCACCTGCTCGGCGAATTCCCGATACCCCATCCGGCCCCCGGGCTTTAGCCATGTAAAGGTCCAGTTGATCATCCCAAACACCATCATCGTCAGCGCGGTCTGATTCTCGCGGGTCGCGCGATCCGGATAGGCGCGCGTCAGCTGACGGGCAAACGCCGCCACCACGTCACGCTGCCGATTCAGGACGATTTCACGTTGGGCATCGACCAGATACTTGACGTCGTTGAGCAGCGCGACGTGGCGGCTGTGCGAGGTTTCATATTCGGACAGGAAGGCTCGGATCAGCTCGGCGAAGGTTTCGCGTTCGCTTAGGCCGCGCCGCTGGCTGGCGCCTTCCACTTCCGCGATGATCAGCATCAGCCGCTTCGTGTAGCGGTCGAGCAGGTCGAACAGAATCGCTTCCTTGCTTTCGTAGTAGTGGTAGAGGCGAGCTTTGGACGTGCCGCTGGCAGCCGCCAGATCGGCCATCGAGGTGCTCGGATAGCTGGTCTGCGCGAATTTTGCCGCAGCCAGCTCGAGGATCTGGTCGCGTTGGGTTTCGTGATCGGGGGCTCGGGTACGGGCCATGTTCTTCTAATGGTTAGCTGGTGCAGGTTGAGACGGCGGCCCGCAGTTCCAGCGCGCGCCACCCTGACGTGTCGCCGCGCAGGCTGACGTGGCCGCTCGCAGCCAGTTCGCGAAAACGCCAGAGTACGATGCTATCGCTGACCAGAAATCCCAGTTGACTCACCATCAGTTGGGCGCCGATCTGGGACGCGGGCTGCCACGTGTCACTCGCATGCTCGAGGATGAAGGCGTCGAGTTCGCTGAAGGTGCCGCTCGTGAAGGTGTTATCGCGCCACCGGCGGGTTTCGCCGTTCGCCTGCTTGGCCTCCTGCCATTCGAGCGCGAGCCGGCTGATGCGTAACACCGAGATAGGCGCGACATCTGACAGCCGCTTCAGCAACGCCTCGGGCGCAAACATGCCCACGGAAGTGGCGCGGTCCGCGCGGCTGTGAGCCCATGCGCCGGGATCGGTAAGATCGCTGATCGAAAGACGCACTTCATTGAGCCGTTGCGGGCTGTTGCGCAAGTGATAGCTGACGCGGCGCAAGGTCAGTTGATCGGCGGCGCTTTCGCCGTGCCATACGACGACCTGCGAATCGTAGGAATCGGCGGCGACGATTTTTTCAAGCACCGCAGCCTGTTCACGGACCTCGCTGAGGAAGTCGCGCCGGTTATCGACCGGACGGGCGCCGTCGCGGCGCGTATCGTCGGTCACGCGTTGCCAGAAATCCGCGCGCACCTCAGGCGTATCGTCGATGCCGCGCAATGGTCCGACCGCCAGGTCATCGCGCAACGGTTGCACGACGTCGTCGCGGCCGGCCAGTTGCAGGGCGGCTCGCAGCGAGGTGGCGGCGACATCGCCGTTTGTGAGGTGGATCGTGCTCATCAGCAGTTCGTAGGCAAATCAGTGACAAAAAGGGCCGCTCGTTGACCGGCACGATGTCCCGATCCCGAGCGGCCCCTAGTGTAAGCGGATCGCGTGTGCGCCGAAAGCGCGGAGGCGTCGATTCTCGAAGATCGATGCCCGCGCGCAGCTTAGCGCTCGTCGTAGCTGACCACGACCCGATCGCTCACCGGATGGCACTGGCACGTGAGCACGAAGCCGTCGCGGATTTCGTGTTCTTCCAGTGTGTAGTTCTTTTCCATCTTCACCTCGCCTTCAAGCACCTTGGCGCGGCAGGTGCAGCACACGCCGCCCTTGCAGGCGTAGGGAAGTGCAAGGCCAGCCCGCAACCCGACGTCTAGCACGCTGACGCCCTGGTAAGGCAGGCGCAACTTGCGCCTCTTGCCGTCGAGGACGATTTCGAGGTCCGCCGCCGGTGTGTTTTCGGTGATCTCGACCGCGGGCACACCCGCTTGCGGCAACGGCGAGCCGAAACGTTCGACGTGGACCTTTTCGCTCGATACGCCTGCCGCCTTCAGGGCAGCCTCGGCTGCGTCCATCATCGGCGCGGGCCCGCAGATGAATGCTTCGTCGATGCTTTCTGCCGGCAGAAGATGCTCAATAAATGCCGCGCACTTTTGCTGATCGAGCACGCCGTTGAACAACTCGACGTCCTGCAGATCATCCGACAGCACGTGATACAGCACGAAGCGGTTCATGAAGCGGTTCTTGAGGTCCTCGAGTTCCTCTGCGAACATGATCTGGTCGACGCTGCGGTTGCCGTAGACCAGCGTGAACGAGCTACGCGGCTCGACTTCGAGCGTCGTCTTGATGATTGCGAGCACGGGTGTGATGCCCGACCCGCCGGAAAACGCGATGTACTGCTGCCCTTGATCCGCGTTCAGATGCGTGAAGAAGCGCCCGTCGGGCGTCATCACGTCGATGGTGTGGCCGGGCTGCAGAGTGTCGAAGGCGAAATTGGAAAAGCGGCCGCCCCGCACGCGCTTGATGCCGATCCGCAGTTCACCGTCGCGGTCGTAGTCGGTGACGCCGACGCAGATCGAATAGGACCGGCGCGTTTCCTCACCGTCGATGTGCGTCTTCAGCGTGACGAACTGACCTTGCGTGAATCGAAAATGCTCGCGCAATTCGACGGGGACTTCGAAGGCGACGGAGACCGCGTCGGCGGTTTCGGGCCGCACTTCACGGATGCGCAACGGATGAAATTGCGGAGTGGCCATATCAGTAGGGTTTGAAATAGTCGAATGGTTCGCGGCAATCGATGCAGCGGTAGAGCGCCTTGCAGGCGGTCGAGCCGAACTGCGCGAGGCGCTCGGTGTGCACGGATCCACAGCGCGGGCAAGCGGGCGCGGGTAACGCGCGAGGGACGAAGCGCACCACTTTCTCGTGCGGCGTGTCGGTCGCGCAGTGGCCGGTGGGAGGCGCAATGCCGTAGGCTCGCAGCTTGTCGCGGGCGTCGGCGGTCATCCAGTCGGTCGTCCAGGCGGGGGCCAGTACGGTCTGGATCCGGTACGGTGCGAGTTTTGCGACATCCAGTGCGTGCGCAACGTCTTCAGCAATCTGCGACATCGCCGGACAGCCGGAGTAGGTCGGCGTGATCACGACTTCGAGGACGCCATCTACGGCTCGGCGCACGTCGCGCAGAATCCCGAGTTCGCGAATCGATACTACCGGGATTTCCGGATCGGGGACGGTTTCAAGCACCGTCCACGCTCGTTCCAGGGTGGGGTCCAGCGGGGCGCAGAGGGTCGCGGTCGAGGTCATCGTCATGCTCCGGATAGGCCTACCAGCTTGCGCCGGGATGTTGCCGCGCGAGGCTCTGCATTTCTGCGAGCACGTAGCCCATGTGCTCCGAGTGTTCGCCGTGCTTGCCGGTGGTGATGTGCTTGACGGGCTCGGGCAGGGTGAGTGTTGCTTCTGCAAGCGTGGCGCGGATATGTTCCAGCCACGCGTTTTCCAGATCGACGGTTTTCGGGCCAACACCGGCCGCCGCAATGCTGTCTTCCACTGCGTCGGTGCTGAAGAACTCACGCGTGTACGGCATCAGATAGTCAAGCGCGTTCTGCGCGCGGCGATGGGATTCATCCGTGCCGTCGCCCAGACGGATCAGCCATTCGCTCGCGTGATGGACGTGATAGCGGACTTCCTTGATGGATTTCGCGGCAATTGCGGCAAGTTGCTCGTCGGCTGACGCCGTCAGCGCGGTCCAGAGGTGCGCCATCAGCGTCGAATAAAGGAAGTTACGCACAATCGTGACGGCGTAGTCCTTATCTGCGTGCGCTGTGCCGGCGAGCGGCCCGTAGTGCGGCAGTTCGACCAGCGTGTAGTTGGCAAATTCGCGCTCGGTGCGGAAATAGGCGTAGTCATCCTCGGTCCGCTGCACGCCGGCGAGCGAGTGTTCCAGCGTGGCGGCATGGGTGTATAGCAGCCGCGCCTGGCCGATCAGATCCAGACTCATGTTGGCGAGCGCGATGTCCTCTTCGAGGATCGGGCCGTGGCCACACCACTCGGCATTGCGCTGACCGAGGATCAGCGCGGTGTCCGCGAGGCGTAGCACGTAAGACAGGTGTTGGGGTGTGATGTCCATGACGCGCTTACATGTGGTTGACTTCGTCGGGGAGCGTGTAGAACGTCGGATGGCGGTAGATCTTGTCGCCAGCGGGTTCGAACAACTCTTCCTTATCGGCCGGATCGGACGCGGTAATCGCGGAGGACGGCACCACCCAGATGCTCACGCCTTCCTGGCGACGCGTGTAGACGTCGCGCGCCATCCGCAGTGCCATCGGGGCGTCCGCAGCGTGCAGGCTGCCGCAATGCTTGTGGTCGAGCCCCTGTTTGCTGCGCACGAACACTTCCCAGATCGGCCATTCCTTGTTCATTGACTTGTCCATTGTCGAATCTCCTGAATCCTGCTCTACCGGCTTGATAAACCGGCAACCGCTTCGATTGATCGTTGCGCGACTTACGCGGCGTGTTGCTGGGCGCGCTGGCGTTGTTTTTCCGCGTGGGCGAGGGCGGCTTCACGCACCCACGCACCGTCGTTGTGGGCTTTGACGCGGGTGGCGAGGCGCTCGCGGTTGCAAGGGCCGTCGCCGTTCACGACGCGCCAGAACTCTTCCCAGTCGATATCGCCATAGTCGTAGTGGCCGCGCGCTTCGTTCCACTTCAGGTCCGGATCCGGCAGCGTGACGCCGAGTACCTTGGCCTGGTCGACGGTGGCGTCGACGAACTTCTGGCGCAGATCGTCATTGGAGATGCGCTTGATGCCCCATTGCGACGATTGACTACTGTGGATCGAATCCTTGTCGCTCGGGCCGAACATCATCAGCACCGGCCACCACCAGCGGTTCACGGACTGCTGGACCATCTCGCGCTGCGCTTCGGTGCCGCTCATCATGGATAGAAGTGCGTCGAAACCCTGGCGCTGATGAAAAGACTCTTCCTTGCAGATGCGGATCATGGCGCGCGCGTAGGGCCCGTACGTGCAGCGGCACAGCGGGATCTGGTTCATGATCGCCGCGCCGTCGACCAGCCAGCCAATCACGCCGACATCTGCCCAGGTGGGCGTCGGATAATTGAAGATGCTGGAATACTTGGCTTTGCCGGAGTGCAAGGCGGCGATTAACTGATCGCGGGAAACCGCGAGCGTTTCCGCCGCGCTATATAGGTAGAGACCGTGGCCGGCTTCGTCCTGCACTTTGGCGAGCAGGATCGCCTTGCGCTTGAGGCTGGGTGCACGGCTGATCCAGTTGCCTTCAGGCAGCATGCCAACGATTTCCGAGTGCGCGTGCTGTGAAATCTGCCGCACCAGTGTCTTTCGATAGGCGTCGGGCATCCAGTCCTGCGGTTCGACCTTGCCGTCGGCGGCCATGATGGCGTCAAAGCGCGACTGCTCGGGCGAACTGGCGGCCGCGTCGAGCGGGGCGACGTTGCCGGGGATGTCGAGGGATTGCGTGTACATGGCGAACACTCTCGTCCGAAGTTGTCTGTGTTCGGCAGTATAAACCAACCGACCGGTCGGTTAATGATTTTTTTGAGAGAGATTTTTGGGTAAGGTCTGCCGCCTTTGTACGCTCATAGGATAGGGTGGAGGCTGGCTATCGGCGCCAGGCTCGGCGACACGGCATCTAAACAGGACAGGGAAGAGCAGCGATGACGGACCGGATTTATTTGCAGCATCCTACCCGCGACGAAACGGTGGTGGTGAGCGTCGGGTTCAGTTGGCCGGCTTTGCTGCTGGGCTTCATCTGGGCGCTCATGAAGCGGCTGTGGGGCGTTGCCCTGTTCATGCTAGTCGTGGATCTGGCGCTCGGCCTGATTGGACTCGCTGGAATCACCGCCGACCTGATCAGCCTTGTGCTGAGTATCGTGTTCGCGATTTATTGTGGGATGAGCGCGAACGACTGGCACCGGCGGGCCTTGGAACGCAAGGGTTATATGGTGCTGCCGGGTCGGTGAGAAACGCTTTGCCGATCACTGAATGTTGACGTGAAATGGGCGCTGCATGATTCCCGATCTCGGACGTTGCCGCCCTGGCCTGCAGGAGAACCTATAAAATTGCGGATTGGCTGCGATTCCGCGGCCCCTGCATCCTGGTCCCCATGTTACGTCTAAGCGAAGTCAAACTCCCGCTCGATCATCCCGAAAGCGCGCTCGAGGCCGCGATTCTGTCGCGCCTTGCCGAGCTAGGCGTGCCCGCCGACGAGCTCATCCGTTACAGGGTGTTCCGCCGCGCGCACGACGCCCGCAAGCGCGCCGACATCAAGCTCACCTATATCGTCGATGTTGAAGTCAAAGACGAAGCGGCAGCCGTGAAGCGATTCGGCGGGGTGCCGCATTGCGCTGTGACGCCGGATATGACTTACCGCTTTGTCACCAAAGCCCCCGAGCGGATGACGGCGCCGCGCCCGGTTGTCATTGGGATGGGGCCCTGCGGGTTGTTCGCCGGACTGATTCTCGCGCAGATGGGCTTCCGCCCCATTATTCTCGAGCGCGGCAAAGCCGTGCGCGAGCGCACCAAAGATACGTTTGGTCTGTGGCGCCAGTCCGTGCTCAATCCCGAATCCAATGTGCAGTTTGGGGAAGGTGGGGCAGGGACCTTCTCCGATGGCAAGCTCTATAGCCAGATCAAGGATCCTCACCACTACGGCCGCAAAGTGCTCGACGAGTTCGTCAAGGCCGGGGCGCCAGAGGACATTCTATATTTGAGCCGGCCGCACATCGGCACCTTCCGCCTCGTCAGCATGGTGGAAAAAATGCGCGCCACGATCCACCAACTCGGCGGCGAAGTGCGTTTCGAGACACGGGTCGAGGATATCGAGATCGAACAGGGCAAGGTGCGCGCGCTGCGACTGTCGAATGGCGAGACGCTGCCCTGCGAGCACGTCGTGCTGGCCGTTGGCCACAGCGCGCGCGATACGTTCGAGATGCTGCACAAACGCGGCGTCTATATTGAGGCGAAGCCGTTTTCGCTCGGTTTTCGCATCGAGCATCCGCAGGGCCTGATTGATCGCAGCCGTTTCGGCAAATTCGCGGGCCACAAGCAACTCGGCGCGGCGGACTACAAGGTGGTGCATCACAGCAGTAACGGACGCGCGGTGTACAGCTTCTGCATGTGTCCCGGCGGGACGGTTGTCGCGGCGGCCTCGGAGCCGGGCCGCGTCGTGACCAATGGCATGAGCCAGTATTCGCGTGCGGAGCGCAACGCGAATGCGGGCATCGTCGTTGGCATTACACCGGAGGACTATCCCGGCGGCCCGCTGGCCGGAATTGAGTTCCAGCGTAAATGGGAAGAACGTGCCTTTGAGCTGGGCGGCAGCAACTATTGCGCGCCGGGTCAGTTGGTTGGCGATTTCATCGCAGGGCGGCCGTCAACTTCGCTGGGTTCCGTCGTGCCGTCCTACAAGCCGGGCGTGCATCCGACCGATCTCAGCACCGCATTGCCGGATTACGTCATTGAAGCGATTCGCGAGGCATTGCCGCAAATGGACCGGAAGATCGCCGGTTTCGCCATGCACGACGCGGTGCTGACCGGCGTGGAGACGCGCACCTCGTCGCCGATTCGGGTTCGCCGCAAGGACAATTACCAGAGTATGAACGTCGAGGGGCTGTATCCAGCGGGTGAAGGGGCCGGTTACGCGGGCGGAATTTACTCGGCGGCCATTGACGGGATCGAGGTGGCGCAGGCACTGGCGCTGGATATGGCGTCGGAGAGTGCCTGCTGAGGTTTCGGAGTAACGGATCTTTGAGGCATTGGCTCGAGTTTCGGCTGAGCTTTCGAAAGAACGGGCCTCGGGGCGCGCCGGCTGAGGTTTCGGCGGGCGGGCAATCGGAGCGCAGCAACTGATGTTTCGGTGAGCTTTCGGCGGGCGGACGATCGGAGCGCAGCAGCTGACGTTTCGGTGAGCTTTCGAAGGAGCGGTCGTCGAGGAGCGTCAGCTAAGATTTTGGGATGCCGGATGCCGGATGCCGGATGCCGGATGCCGGATGCCGGATGCCCGGGCTCACTCGCCGTGGGCGATCGGGCACAATGGGCGCTTTGGCTCTATCTCCTTACCTGAATGTCCCTTCGCACTCTGGCCGCGACATGCGGCACCGTACTACTGGCCCAATTTGCTGTTTCGCCGGCGGCGCTCGCCGCGAGTGCCCCGGGGCACTGGGTCACGGCTTGGGCGACCGCCCTGCAGCCGATCCCGCAGCAACCGAATTTGCCGCCGCTGTACCGCGCCCCCAATGTGGCGGGGCGGACGGTCCGTCAGATTGTCTATCCCACACTGTCAGGCAGTGCCGTTCGACTCCATGTGAGCAACGAATATGGCGATGCGCCGCTCGTAATCCAGGAACTGCGTATTGCGCGATCCACGGGCGGGGCGGCGGTGCAGGGTAACGGCGGGGCTCGCGCCACCTTCGACGGTAATGCATCGGTCATTGTGCCGCCGGGTGGCGCACTCGACAGCGACCCCGTGGCAATCGATGTCGTCGCCGGTGCGCCCTATGCCATCAGCTCATATATGGGGGCTGAACAGAGGCTCGTGGCTTGGCATCGCGTATCGAATCAGGTGAATTATGTGTCGCTGCCGGGTAACCACGCATCCGATGCGTTGAGCGGCACGTTCGGCCAGCGCTTCACCCAGTTCGCGTGGGTGACGGGGCTGGCGGTGGATGTGCCGTCGGCAGCGACCGTCGCGGCGATTGGCGATTCGATCACCGACGGGATGCGTTCGAGTCTGAACGAGAACCGTCGCTGGCCGGACGCGTTCTCGCGTAGGCTGGTGCGAGCGGGGGACGGCTCGACTGCGGTTGTCAATCTGGGTATTAGCGGCAACCGCCTGCTCAACGACTCGCCGTGCTATGGCGACGCGCTCGCCAAACGCTTCGGGCGCGACGTGCTTGAGCACCCGGGGGTCAAGACTGCGATTCTGCTAATCGGGATTAACGACATCAACTTCTCGTCGACCCCGGCACGTGCGGGGCTCGATTGCGATCTTCCGCACACTTCCGTCACGGCCGCAGATCTGGTCGCCGGTTACGAGCGTGTGATCGCTGACGCACATCGTCATGGCGTGCGGGTCTTTGGGGCGACACTTACGCCGGCTGCGCTTCCGCCGCAGCGTGAGAGCATTCGCCTCGCTGTCAATCAGTGGGTCAGGACCAGCAAGGCGCTCGATGGTGTGGCAGATTTCGATGCGGCGCTGCGAGACCCTGCGCAACCCGACCACCTGCGGTGCACCTATGACAGCGGCGACCATATCCATCCCAGCGACGCCGGCTATGCCGCAATGGCGGACGCGATTCCGCTGGAGGCTGTAGTGAATTCGACGCGAAAGTGACTCGCCAAAAAAACATTTCCGTCAAACCCTTGTCATATGGCCGATGTTGGCCTACTATTCGCCTCCTCGTTTGCGAACGAGTGCCGCTGCCGAAACCAGCGGCCGTAGCGTCAACAAGGTTTTAAGCGAAAGCGAAAAAATGTAGTTGACGAAACGAAAAAGATTCTTCATAATCTCGTTTCTCTGCTGCTGATGCAGCGACGCAGAACGAAGCGGTGCCGGGTGGTTGAAGTGAGGCGCGGTTTTGGTAGTGAATGCGAATGCGATCTTTAAAAATTAACAGCCGATAAGTGTGGGCGCTTGATGCGAGACGCGTGCGGTGAACTCTTCGGGGTTTGCTGCAAAAGCGAAAGTATCAAGTCTCACACAGTATTAGAGGAAGGTTTG
>NZ_JBAURZ010000258.1:0-12959 GCF_049581445.1 Paraburkholderia sp.
CTCCGCGGCCACCCGTGTTTCGCAGATGCCGTCGTGCAACCAGTCGATCTGCACCTGACGTCTCGTATCGGCGACGGCTTCGCCTTCGGTACCGCGTGCGAGCAGCGCGCCGCCCGCGGCGGCATCGGGATGCGTGCTGAAAAGCTGCGTGAGGCTGTCGCGATACGGCGGATGGGTATAGTTGACGAGACGTAGGCCAGGCGGCGCGAACGGCTGGAGAATCTTGACGAGCGTATGGGTGGAATTGCGCACGCCCATGCGGCGCCGCAATGCCAGCATGCGGGCGAGCTTCGGCGCCAGCGTGGTGATGGGCGCGAAGGCGAGGCGGCGTGCGGCGAGACTGTCTTCGATGTCCGCGTGCGTCTGTGCGTGTGCAATCTGTAGATGCGTGAAGATCTCCGCGCTCGTCACGCGGCCGGGATCTTCTGTGACGCCATGCACCAGCACGGGCACACCCTCGCGGGCTAGCAACAGCGCCAGCAACGGCACCAGATTCGGCTGCTTGCGGGCGCCGTTGTAGCTTGGAATCGAAACCGGACGATAAGCGCCATGGGCGATCTGGATCGGGTCAAAGGACGCGTGTGCAGCGGCTAGCATTGCCGCCAGTTCGTCGGCAGTCTCGCCCTTCACACGATACGCGAGCAGCACCGCGCCGAGTTCCAGATCGGACACTCGCCCATCAAGCATCGCGCTATAGAGGGCGTGCGTGTCTTCCGGCGTCAGTGCACGGGCGCCGTTCGGGCCGCGGCCGATCTCCTTGATGTAGCGGGCGCACGGGAAGACGGGGGCAGCGGTATCAACGGATTCGGTCATCGTTCAAGTGGGGCGGTATTGTGTGGTGGCGAGCGACCACGGCTTTGATTTCGAAATGCAAGCACGAACGCTGCGACAGGCAGCAGCGGTTCCTCTAGTCAGTATCGCATCTACGACGATCTTGCAAGTTTGTGGGGCGGGCTGTCGCTGAGTCGGCCAACCTGCGACATTCTGGCTGCGATGCCCGGACTGAGGCGGCTAAGGTGATTTAACCGGACTGAGACGGCTAAGATGAGATCACCAGGCTGAGACGGTCAAGGTGCGCTGCCCCACGCTGCGGGCGCGCGGCCGGGCTATCAACACCGCCGAGCCAACTTTGCCGACCTCGCACTCATGCTGCGAGCCGCCGCGTTAAACTCAATGCTTTATGGCCGCTCAGGCGGCGCCCTCAAAGATGGAGAACGGGATGAGTTACGTGTTTGCTCCCGCACCGGTGGTCGCGGTGCCAGTCGTCGGGTCTGGCGATCAATTCGCGGTGCGTCGAATCTACTGCGTGGGCCGCAATTACGAGGCGCATGCGCGCGAGATGGGACACGATCCCGATCGTGAACCGCCGTTCTTCTTCAGCAAGCCCGCGGATGCGGTTCTCTACGTGGCGCCAGGCACGACCGGCGAATTCCCGTATCCGACCCAATCGAAGAACGTGCACTTCGAAATGGAAATGGTGGCGGCAATTGGCAAGGCGGGCAAGAACATCGCTGTCGAGCAGGCGCTCGATCATGTCCACGGCTACGCGCTGGGGCTCGACATGACACGCCGCGACTTGCAGGCCGAAGCGAAAAAGCTCGGCCGCCCGTGGGATACGGCGAAGGGATTCGACCACTCGGCGCCGCTCGGCCCGATCCATCCGGTTTCGGCGGTGGGGCAAGTGGCGAAGGGCGCGATCTGGCTGACGGTCAACGGTGAGGAAAAGCAGCGCTCGGACGTTTCGCAACTGATCTGGTCAGTGGCGGAGACGATTGCCTATCTTTCGACGCTGTTCGAACTCCAGCCGGGCGATCTGATTTTCACGGGCACGCCTGAAGGGGTGAGCGCGGTTGTGAAGGGCGATCTGATGAAGGGCGGCGTGGACGGGCTAGGCGAATTCAGCGTGCGCGTCGTCTGATCATTCGGCACGGGGGAGACAAACAAATATGAAGCTATACAGCTATTTCCGGAGTTCGGCCGCTTACCGCGTGCGCATCGCGCTGAATCTGAAGAACCTGCCTTACGAGTACGCTCCGGTGCATCTGCTACGTGATGGCGGCGAGCAACTCAAGCCAGCGTACCGGCGCCTGAACCCGGATGCAATTCTGCCGACGCTCGTAGACGACGGCCATGTGCTGCAGCAGTCGCTGGCTATCATCGAGTATCTGGAGGAAACGCATCCTGAGCCGCCATTGCTGCCGAAGGCGCCCGCCGATCGTGCGTATGTGCGATCAGTGGCGCTGCAGGTGGCCTGCGAGATCCATCCTGTGAACAATCTGCGGGTGCTGAAATACCTGAAGCACACGCTCGGCGTTGCGGATGAGGCGAAGGACGCATGGTACCGGCACTGGATCGAAAGCGGCTTTACGACGCTCGAAGAACATCTGGCGGGCGATTCGCGTACCGGCGCGTTTTGCTTCGGCGACACGCCGACCATGGCCGATGTGTGTCTCGTGCCGCAGGTGTTCAACGCGCAACGCTTCAAGATCGATGTGACGCGCTTCCCGACCATTCAGCGTATTCACGATCAGGCGTCACAGCTTGACGCGTTTGCGCGTGCGGCACCGGGCGTGCAGCCGGATACGGAGTGATCTTCAGCTCTGGTTTAAGAATTCTGCGTGCTGATGGCAAAAAGGGCGTCCAGATTGATCTGGACGCCCTTTTTGCTGGTGGCTGACAGCATGTGCTGTTGTGCGCTTGTGCGCCCTGGCTCGGGCGCGTTTGACCGCCAATACCGGCGGTCGTCCCTTAGTCGCCCAACAGCGCGTCTGAAAACTCTTCCGCGCTGAACGGCTGCAAGTCTTCCACTTTTTCGCCGACGCCAATAAAGTACACCGGCACCGGGCGCTGCCGCGCAATCGCCGCGAGAATGCCGCCCTTGGCCGTGCCGTCGAGCTTGGTGACGATCAGGCCAGTGAGGCCCAGTGCGTCGTCGAACGCTTTGACCTGTGTGAGCGCGTTCTGGCCGGTGTTTGCGTCGATCACGAGCAGCACTTCGTGCGGCGCGCCGTCCATCGCCTTGCCGATCACTCGCTTGACCTTGCGCAACTCCTCCATCAGATGCAACTGCGTAGGCAGGCGACCCGCCGTGTCGGCCATCAGCACGTCGATCTTGCGCGCGCGTGCCGCGCCGACCGCGTCGAAGATCACCGCGGCCGGGTCGCCGCTCTCTTGCGACACGACCGTCACGTTGTTGCGTTCGCCCCAGATGGCGAGCTGTTCACGCGCGGCTGCGCGGAACGTGTCGCCCGCAGCCAGCAGCACGGACTGGTCGAAACTTTGCAGATGCTTGGCGAGTTTGCCGATGCTGGTGGTTTTCCCCGCGCCGTTGACACCGGCGATCATCATGACGAGCGGCTGGGCGCGGCCGAGAATCAGGGACCTTTCGAGCGGCTTGAGCAGGTCGATCAGCAGCGTGCGCAGCGCCTCCTTTACCTGCAGAGGGTCCGTGAGGCGATCGGCGCGCACCTTTTCATGCAGCGCTTCGAGCAGGAATTCGGTTGCTTCGACGCCTGCATCGGACATCAGCAGGGCGGTTTCGAGTTCCTCGTACAGGTCTTCGTCAATCTTGGCGCCGATGAAGATACCGGTGAGATTCGAACTGGTCTTGGACAGGCCGCTTTTTAACCGGGTCAGCCAGGACTTTTTGGCTGCGGCCTCGGGTACGGGGGGCGGGACGATCTCGACGGCTTCGAGCGCATTATTCTCGGCAAGCGGCGCGGCGGCGGGCGTCGGCGCGACCGGCTGTACCGGTGCAACGCGCGCGACGGGTGTGACAGGCGCAACAGGCGCGATAGGCGCGGCGACGGGCGCGGCAGACTGCGGCTCCGTCTGCGCCTCTTCAGGCGCGGCGTCGGGCGCGTTCGAACCCTTGAATCGTTTGAAAAAACTGAACATGATCTGGCTTGGTGAGAGCGAGCGCCGATGCGCGCAGCCGGCGTAAACCGGTGGCAGCGGCAGGCAGCGTGGCAATGCGGGATGCAAGGCGCTGGAAGGCCGTCATTTTATCAGGCGCGCCTGTCCGCGTTGCATTAGCCGTCCGGCCAGGGTGGGTTGCGCGCCCCTGTGTGGTAACGTTGGCGCTCGAACCCGCGTGCAGTGGCGCTCGCGGGTATCTGACCAACCCTTTGCAACTGTTCGAATCTGCATGCCCCGTTCTTCTACCTCTCACGTGCCCAGCGCGTCGTCCAGCCGCGGCAAGCCGCACGCCATCCGCATCATTGGGGGCGACTGGAAGCGCACGCCCCTGCCCGTGCTTGATCTGGATGGTCTGCGCCCGACGCCGGATCGCGTACGTGAGACACTTTTCAACTGGCTCGGACAGCGCCTGGACGGCCAGCGTTGTCTCGATCTGTTCGCCGGCAGCGGCGCACTGGGCTTCGAGGCTGCCTCGCGCGGCGCGGCACGAGTCTTGATGGTCGAGCGTAATGCGCGGGCAGCGGGACAATTGCGGGCCAACCAGGCGCGACTCGCGCCGAATACGATAGAGATCGCCGAAGCCGACGGGCTGCGCCTCGCGGCGAGCCTCGCTCCCGGCTCGTTCGATGTAGTGTTCCTCGACCCGCCATTCGGCTCGGATCTGCTGGCGCGCGCGCTGGAACAGGCGGCACCGCTGGTCAGCCCTGAAGGCTTCCTCTACGTAGAGGCGGGCGAGGTGCTCGACATCGCACAGACACCAGCGCTGGCGGGCTGGATGATTGCGCGGCAAGGGAAGGCCGGGGTGGTCCACTATCATTTGCTGCAGCGCGAAAATGAGGAATAATGCGCGTTCTAAAACAAGCGCCGGGCGGCCAGCCGTCACACGCGCGACCGGCGGCAAACGCGTTCTGCGAACGTGCTTGACGTGCCCATTTGTCTGAAGAGAGGAGAAGTCTCATGGTAGTCGCCGTGTACCCGGGTACCTTCGACCCGCTGACGCGCGGTCACGAAGACCTCGTTCGGCGCGCGTCGAGCATTTTCGACACGCTGGTGGTGGGCGTTGCCGACAGCCGCAACAAGAAGCCTTTCTTTACGCTCGAAGAGCGCCTCGATATCGCTCATGAAGTGCTCGGTCACTATCCGAACGTTCAGGTGATGAGCTTCAAGGGGCTATTGAAGGATTTCGTGCGCACCAACAATGCACGCGTGATTGTCCGCGGCTTGCGGGCGGTGTCGGACTTTGAATACGAGTTCCAGATGGCCGGCATGAACCGCTATCTGTTGCCGGACGTGGAAACCATGTTCATGACCCCGTCGGATCAATACCAGTTCATTTCGGGCACGATCGTGCGCGAGATCGCGCAGTTGGGGGGCGACGTCAGCAAGTTTGTATTTCCGTCCGTCGAAAAGTGGCTGACGGACAAGGTTGCTTTGCTCGGCCAGGATGAGCCTTCGGCGAGCCAGCCGTAACCGGCGTAAACTAGCAGTTTGATGGAACGACCGCCGGCCTCGGGGCCGGCGTGAAGTGAAGTACGAAGTGACGGAGTGAAGTGAGACCAGTATGGCCCTGATGATTACCGACGAGTGCATCAATTGCGACGTCTGCGAGCCTGAGTGCCCAAACGATGCAATTTCGATGGGCCCGGAAATCTATGTGATCGACCCGAAGAAATGCACTGAATGCGTCGGCCATTTCGATGAACCGCAGTGCATCCAGGTGTGCCCGGTCGAGTGTATTCCGCGCGATCCGCAGCATCTGGAGACGCCTGAAGGTCTGATGGCGAAGTATCACGCGTTGCAGGTTGCCAAGGGCGCCTGAGCGGGACTGCTCACGCGCCCCGCTGAGCGAGAGTATCCGGCGTACCCGAACACGTCCGCTTAACCCGCTGCCCAGCCTACGTAAGCGCTTAATATGTCTTGCAGCGCCGCTAGCAGCGCGTCGCATTCGGCGTCCGTGCCAATCGAGATGCGCAGGTGTTGATCGATGCGTGCCGCCTTGAAATGGCGCACGAATATTTCCTTGTCACGTAACCGTTCGGTGAGCGTGGCGGCGTCATAGCCTTCATGCCGGGCAAAGACGAAATTTGCCCCGGACGGCACCACCTCGAAGCCCAGCGCCGTCAACCCGGCCGACAGACGCTCACGGCTTGCAATCACCTTCGCACAACTATCGCGGAACCATGCGTCGTCCTGATAGGCGGCCATCGCCGCGGCCTGCGCGAGTCGGTCGAGCGGATATGAGTTGAAGCTATCCTTTACCCGATTCAACGCGTCGATCAGCGCCGGATCGCCGAACGCAAACCCCACCCGCATGCCCGCCAGCGAACGCGATTTCGAAACCGTGTGTACGACCAGCAAGTTAGGGTAGCGGTCGATCAGTGCAATCGCCGACTGCGCGCCAAAGTCCACATAAGCCTCGTCGATCACCACCACCGACTCAGCGTTGCGCGCCACCAGTCGCTCGATCTCCGCGAGTGGCAAAGGATGTCCGGTCGGGGCGTTCGGATTCGGCAGCAGTACGCCCCCGTTGGGCATTGTGTAATCGTCGACGCGGATCGCGAACGCGTCATCCACAGGAACTGTCCGGTAGTCGACTTCGAAGAGCCGCGCGTACGTGGGGTAAAAGCTGTAGGTGATGTCGGGGAAAAGGATCGGCAGATCGTGTTTGAGCAGCGCCTGGAAAGTCATGGCGAGAACTTCGTCCGACCCGTTACCGGCAAAAACGTTTTCGACGCGAATGCCGTGATACGCCGCAACCGTTTCGCGCAGTTGGCGCGCGGTCGGGTCAGGATAGCGCCGCAACGTTTCTGCGGTCTCGCCGAGTTCGTGTCGAATCGCCTCCAGCACGCGCGGTGACGGCGGGTACGGGTTCTCGTTGGTATTGAGCTTGACCGGATGAGCGAGTGCGGGCTGTTCGCCCGGCACATACGGCGTCAGACGATGAACGATGTCACTCCAATAGCGGCTCAAGCATGCCTCCCTTCGATGGATACGGTCGGATTCCGATGATAGCGCGGCGCCTCTCCGGGGGATCAGGAGCGTCGCATTGGCCTGAACGCCAGTCACGACAGCCCCTGCTCAATACAGCACTCAGCCGTTGCGATGCAACTGCATCACTGCGCGTTCCATCTCACCTTTGACGACGAGCGGCATCTGCACGAGCGCGCGTTCGATCGACGCATCGATCACATCCTGCTCTTCGCGGCGTGGCGGTTTCAGCACATAGTTGGCGACGTCAGGTTTCGCGCCGACGCGTGCAGCTTCGGGAATCAGATCACGTGGATGTCCGATGCCAATGCGCAAGCGCCAGTACTGTTGCGACGACAAATGCGCCGAGATGTCCTTGAGGCCGTTATGCCCGCCGCTGCCGCCACCTAGCTTCAACTTGACAGTGCCCGGCGGCAGATCAAGTTCATCGTGCGCGACAAGAATCTCATCGGGCAGGATCTTGAAGAAATGCGCCAACGCAACGACCGACTGGCCAGAGCGGTTCATGTAGGTCTGCGGTTCCAGCAGATGCACTTCCTCGCCATGAAGACGCGCCTTCGCATAGAAACCGTGAAAGCGACGCTCGTCGCGCAGCGTCGTACCTGCTTCGCGTGCCAGTTGGTCGACCAGCCAGAAGCCGGCGTTATGGCGCGTCGCGGTGTATTCGGCGCCCGGGTTGCCGAGCCCCACGATCAGCTTGATCATGATTGGATAAGGGCCGGCGGCGTGCCACGCGACCTGAAAAAATACGAAAAAAAACCCGCCGGGGCGAACCGCGGCGGGTCATATCGTCCGTTCCATTGAAACGGATCGAGAGGATTGCTTGCTCTGTGGAGCTTAAGCGGCCGGCGTTTCGCCTTCGGCAGCAGCGGCGGTGTCGCCTTCAGCGATAGCACCAGCCGGGATCGTCGCGGACGCGATCACCGGGTTTTCTGCTTCGACGTGCGCAACCAGCGCGACGCCTGCCGGCAGGACGATGTCCTTGGCGTGCATCGTGTGACCGGCTTCGATCTTCGCGAGGTCGACTTCGAGGAATTCCGGCAGTGCCGACGGCAGGCACTCGATTTCGATTTCGTTCAGAACGTGTGAGATCACCGCGCTCGACAGCTTGACTGCCGGGTTGGATTCCTGGTTCATGAAGTGCAGCGGAACCTTGGTGTGCAGCTTCTTCGTCGCGTCAACGCGCTGGAAGTCCACGTGCAGCACGAGCTGACGGAACGGGTGGTATTGCACGTCGCGCAGCAGAACCTGTTGCGACTTGCCGGCCACTTCCAGGTCGAGAATCGACGAGTGGAAAACTTCTTTCTTCAGCGCGTGCCAAAGTGCGTTGTGGTCCAGTTCGACCAATTGCGTGTCAGCACCAGCGCCATATACGATGCCCGGGGTCTTGCCCGAGTTACGCAGGCGGCGGCTCGCACCCGTACCTTGCAAAGAACGCTCGAAAGCGACTACTTTCATTTTGAATCTCCAATGCACTGCCCGCGACCAGGCAGTAAAAACGGGGCCTTCACGCCATGTTGGCTGAGGCCCCAGAGCGACGGCACGAACCTTCGTTCGTTCGTGCCGATTGTGCAAAAGCGCAACTCGCGCCGCGCTTTCGCAAATACTTAACTTTCAGCAAACAGCGACATCACCGAATCGCCGCGGCGAATCCGCGAGAACGTTTCGGCCAGCAGCCCTGCGCTTGTCAGCGAACGGATCTTGGCGCAAGAGCGGGCTTCATCGCCGAGCGGAATCGTATCCGTGATGACCAGTTCGTCGAGCGCGGAATTGGCGATACGTTCGCCTGCGCCGCCGGACAGAACCGGGTGGGTTGCGTACGCAAACACCTGCTTTGCGCCGCGTTCCTTCAGCACCTGAGCCGCCTTGCAGAGCGTGCCGGCAGTGTCGACCATGTCGTCCATGATCACGCAGGTACGGCCTTCGACTTCACCGATGATGTTCATCACTTCAGCGACATTCGCCTTCGGACGGCGCTTGTCGATGATCGCGAGATCGCAGTTCAGTTGCTTGGCCAGTGCGCGGGCGCGGACCACGCCGCCAACGTCCGGCGACACGACCAGCAGGTTCTCGTGATTCTGCTTGCGCAGATCGCCGAGCAGCACGGGCGTTGCATAGATATTGTCGACCGGGATGTCGAAGAAGCCTTGAATCTGGTCAGCGTGCAGATCCATCGTGATGATCCGCTCGACACCCGCGATTTCCAGCATATTCGCTACGATCTTCGCCGAGATGGCGACGCGCGCTGAACGCGGGCGACGATCTTGACGGGCATAGCCGAAGTAGGGGATGGCAGCGGTGATCCGGCCAGCAGATGCGCGCTTGAGCGCATCGACCATGATCATCAGTTCCATCAGGTTGTCGTTCGCCGGCGCGCAGGTGGATTGCAGGACGAACACATCCTTGCCGCGCACATTTTCCTGAATCTCGACCTGGATTTCGCCGTCAGAGAAACGGCTGACCATCGCTTTGCCGAGGGGAATACCGAGGATTTTTACGACTTCCTGTGCAAGCGCGGGATTCGCGTTGCCAGTAAAAACCATCAGGCCGTCATGGCTGCTCATCATGCACCTGCTTCTGGCTGGGGGCGAGGAAATGCGAGAATTTTTGGCAGGGGAGGAAGGACTCGAACCTTCGGATGCCGGAATCAAAATCCGGTGCCTTAACCAACTTGGCGACTCCCCTACACTAACTTTGAACCCCGCCGAACGTGTAGGACCGTTCGACGATGCAAAAACTATGACGCGAAAGCGAAGAGTGGATGCCTGTCCAGGCTTGCTGTTACTGCGCTGCTCCAGTTGCCGGGCAGTTTGGCTTGCGCCTCTTCTGCTTCACTTCGGCTTTGGAACGCTGCAAAAACACTTGCACCTGATCCCGTCATCCGCGCCGGCGCGATGTTATCAAACCATCCCAGCACCTGCGCAACTTCCGCGTATTTTCCCACGACAACCTGCTGCATGTCATTCCGGCCAAAACTGTCAGGCCATTCTGCGCTGCAACTATGTTGTGCAAGAAAGTCCGTAATTGTGAGGGGTTTTGAATCTCTTGTCAACGATTTCTCGGAAAAAATCGCTGCAGTTGGAACATGAACCCGTGGTGTCACAACAAGGAAATATCGCGGCGGCAATTGTACAACCTCCAACGCCTCTCCGACACCCTCTGCAAACGCATTTTTTCCAAAAACAAAAAATGGCACGTCCGCGCCCAGCTTTAGCGCCAGCGCTTGCAACTCGGTGCGCGGCAATTCGAGTTTCCACAAGCGGTTCAACGCGAGCAGCGTGGTGGCCGCGTCGGAGCTGCCTCCCCCGAGACCGGCGCCCATGGGCAGCCGTTTGTCGGTCTGGATGTCCACACCCTGGGACGTGCCCGTGTGGCTCTTCAGCAGCGTTGCGGCGCGCACCGTAAGGTCGTCATTCGCGGGTACACCAGGTACATCGGTGGCGCGCGTGATCTGGCCGTCGCTGCGACGCGTGAAATGCAGCGTGTCGCCCCAGTCGAGCAACTGGAACACGGTCTGCAGTGCATGGTAGCCATCCGGGCGGCGGCCGGTGATGTGCAGGAAGAGATTCAGCTTCGCTGGCGCGAAGCAATTACGCAGCGAATCGTTCGTTTCAATCATGAGTGGGTACAAATTGCGGGGCGGGCGTGAGGCGATTCGGCGGCCTACTGGTCCAGCACGAGCTTGATGTCGAGCGGTGGCTCCTCGCGGCTCAGGTTGACGCGCTTGAGCCCTGTGGCTGGTGCGTCAGCATACGCGAGATAGTCGATGGTCCAGCCATCCTGGCGAATTTCCTTCAGACGCGCGGGATCTTGCGGATCCTGCTCGGTCTTCGCTTTCGATGTTGGGGCGGGCGAGGGTTGCAGCCAGTAGCGCAGCCCTTCGACGGGCAATGCGAAGCCCATCGCATTTTGCATCAACGTCGAGACATTGTCGGCGGTGAGCGGCTGGCGGTTGGGCAGTTCGAGCGAAGCCGAGGCCGGTGACGACGTGACGATCGCAAGCGTCTGGCCGAGCGGGTTGCGCAACTGCAAGGTGACGGTATCCCCGGCTTCCTGCCAGTCGAAGTTGCCGTAGGCGTTGCGTTGCGTGCCGTTCTGATCGACATACTGAACCGCGAAGCGGCCATGGTACGCGCGGGACGTCTGCGCCGTGACGGCGGTTGCCGCGTTCGACATTGACGGCCCTTGCGGCTTGACTGATGCACACCCGGCGAGCGCGACGACAGCCGCCGCGGCGAGCCCAAGCGCCGCGCGGCGCGGCGCCTGGTAATAACGGTTAAAACGGACAGAGGCGGTTGATATCAGCATCAGAGATCGTTCACCTGAAAACGTTGGAGCGTTTTGAGGAGCGTATCGTTATCCGGTTCAAGCTTGCGAGCTTCGCGCCATGCTGCGCGGGCCTGTTCCTGGTCGCCCGTTTTCCACAACACTTCGCCCAGATGCGCGCCAATTTCGGCGTTCGGCTGCAGGTCGTAGGCCTTGCGCAACAGCTTGAGCGCGTCCGACGTGTCGCCGAGCCGGTACTTGACCCAGCCAACGCTGTCCATGATGAAAGCGTCGTCCGGCGCCAGTGACGAAGCCTTTTCGATCAGCTTGTTGGCTTCCTGCAGGCGCAGGCCGCGGTCAGCCAGCGAATAACCCAGCGCGTTGTAGGCCTGCGGGTTGTCCGGTTGCGTTTCGATCAGCTTGCGCAACTGCGCTTCCATGATGTCGTAGTGGCCGTTCTTCTCGGCCGCCATCGCATAGTCGTAGGTCAGATCCGGGTCGTCCGGGAAGTCGGCCGTGGCTTGCGCCAGGCGGGTTTCCGCTTCGGGATAGCGCTTCGCGTCGAACAGAATGGCCGCGTCGGTCCGCGCAATCAGCGCCTGGTCTCGCGGGTCCGGCGACTGCAGGCTGGCGAGCAGCTTGCGTGCGTCGTCCGGCTTACCCTGCTTTTCGAGCAGTTGCGCACGCGTGATCTGCGCCGGAATGTATTGCTGGCTCGACGGCGAAATCTTGTTCAGCCACTTGCTGGCTGCGTCGTCGTTCTTTTGCTCAAGAGAGAGTTGCGCAAGGTAGATGTACGCCTGGCCAGCATCGGCGGAGGGCGTCTGTTCCGCCTTCTGCGCGTACTGTTCCAGATAGGTTTGCGCGCCGGCGAAGTCCTTTTTCTGGACATCGATTAGCGCGAGCGCCATCAGCGGAGTCAGGTCGTTCGCGTTGTCCTTGTGCATGACCTCGAACTGCTTTTGCGCATCGTCGAGGCGGTCGCTTGCCAGGTACATCTGCGCGAGCGCGAGGCGTGCATCATGCGACTTCGGATTCTTCTGCACGTACGCTTCGAGCGACGCAATTCCTTCCTTGCGTTCTTCCGGGCCCATCTGCGAGAGCGTGAGCGCTGCCGGCAGATAGTCGGGCTTCAGCGTCAGCGCCTGCTCGAGGGATTTGCGCGCACCTGGCGCGTCATCGGCGACGATCTGTTGACGCGCAATGGCCAGGTTCGCCTCGGGCCGGTTCATGTCGTTCTTGAGCAGGTCTTGCAACACGTGCAAGCCGCCGACGCGATTCGGTCCGCGCGACAGCAGCAGTTGCAGCGAGAGAATCGCGGCGCCGCGATTTTCGTCCGGCACCTTGCCCAGTTCGCGCGCGAGTAGCGGCTCGGCATCGTCGGGCTTGCCTGAGAGCACCAGTAAAGAGGCGTCGAGTTGCGCCGCGCGCTCGGAGGTTGGCGCATACTGCTGCCACAATTGCGCGGCCGCGAGCGCATCCGACGGACTTTGCGCGGCAAGCGCGATTTCCGTGGCGCGCTGCGCCATACGCGGATCATGCGTGTCGCGCGCGAGCGCCAGATAGGTCTGATAAGCTGGCGCCGGCTGACCGCGCTGCAGGGCGACTTCAGCCGCCAGCACCTGGAAGACGATCTGGCTCGACAACTGGACGTCAGGCAAATCCTTTTGATCGTCAGCCGATTGCCCGCCGAGCGCGTCCGGCATGGCCACGGAGTTGTCGTCCGTATCCGGCGAGGGGTCCTGCGCATGCGCCGGCATGGCCGCGAGCGCCCACAAGGCAAGCGC
>NZ_JBAURZ010000259.1:0-28224 GCF_049581445.1 Paraburkholderia sp.
GCGCCAGCCGGAACGCCCAGCGGCATAACGCGCAGGCCGCGTGCAAGATGTGCCTGCAGGATGCGGTAAGTCGAAAGCTCGAATGCGCCCGCCCCATCCAGCGCGGACAAGCTTGCCGCTTGCACCAGCGACGGCATATGACCCAGGTACTGCCAGCGATCCACGACATGAAAGGTGCGCGCTTGCAATTCCTCGTCGCGTTCCTCAAACACGATCGGGCCGTCGAACGGCCAGGGCGCATCGACCGGGTCGCTCTTGGCAACTCGCGGCACCCGGTTTTGCGCCGGACGCAGAGTCGAGATCCACTGAGCCTCGGCCAGCATTGCACCTAACTCGCCACCCGTCGCGCGCCATTCGACACGCCGCACTTGCTGGGCAAGTCGCATATCTTTCGATGAGCGCCGCTCGCCTGTCAGGTGCGAGCGTAGACGCTGACGGATCCGCACGCTGCGGCCTACGTACAGAGCCGCATCCCCTTCCCCGTAAAACGCATAGACACCGCAACCGGCCGGCGCTGTGTCGAGCAGATCTTCCGTGATGTCGCCGCCAAGGTGATAGCGTCGCAGGGTACGCTCGATCTGGGCGCGCAAGGCCTCGACGGGTACGAGACCGTGCAACCGCTGCCAGAACTGCCAAAGCAGATCGGCATCGGCGAGCGCGCGGTGTCGGTCAGACGGCACGAGTGCATGACGTTCAACCAGCGCATCGAGTCCGTGGCGCTTTTCCGCCGGGAAGAGCGCGCGCGATAGACGCACCGTGCAAAGCACATCCGGATTGAACGCCAGACCCGCGCGGCGGAATTCGCTGCGCAGAAAGCCCCGGTCGAAACTTGCGTTATGTGCAACAAACAGCTTTCCGTTCAGCCGTTCGAACAGCGCGGGGGCGATTGCGTCGAAACTGGGCGCGCCGCGCACCATAGCGTCGGTGATACCGGTTAGTTGCTGGATGAATGGCGGGATCGACTGATGAGGATCGACCAGGGTGCTCCACCGGGAGGTGCCCTCCGGCCCCACTTCGACCACGCCGACTTCCGTGATTCGGTGCTCAGCGGTCGAACCGCCCGTGGTCTCAAGATCGACGAAGACGATCGGGGTGTCGATCGCGGGATTATGCAGAAGCTGTTCAGGCATGAGGAAGAATACGTTTTGGTGTCGGGCTTGCGGCAAGTATGCACCACCTGGCTGACAATCACGCGGGCGAAGTGGCGGTTCGTCCGGTTGCGGGGGCCGCTCCATGGCGCCGAACGCCGCATCTGCAAAGAACTGCACGCGCAGAAATCGATTATTGTTTTATGACGTCAGATAAAACGGCAGTGAATATTTCTAGTTGAAAACCCTGGCACCTTGGCCTCGATTACGATCTACACCATAGGAATCACCATATATACCGGGTATACCCAAAGCCAATGTCTTAATCCAGAACCGCGCTATACGGATATGAATCGTATAAGCATCCGCTGCTTGACGATGCAACAAAAAGCCCTCGGCGTAGCGAGGGCTTTTTAGTCTTGCCGCCATGCAGTGGATGAGACTGCACGGCGTTGTATCTTACAGCGGCTGAATGTTCGCTGCCTGCTTGCCCTTCGGGCCCATCTTCACTTCGAAAGAGACGCGCTGGTTTTCCTTCAGCGACTTGAAGCCTTCCGAGCGAATTTCCGAGAAGTGAGCGAACAGGTCGTCACCACCCGAGTCTGCCGTGATGAAGCCAAAGCCCTTAGCATCGTTGAACCATTTGACGATACCGGTTTCCATATTCCAGTTTCCTTCAAGATTTGATTAAAGCGGGCAATGCCCTCATGCCGATTACGACGCCTCTTGAATAGAGGCACGTGACAAACCAACCATCACGCATATCAATCGAAAATGCAGCCTTGCCGTTATACGGGGAAGCAAGATCAAGCGTCAAGAGAATTTTCAATAATCGATAATCGGCTGGGGTCATAAGCAAAAAGCGCTAATTCAACGCCTGATTCACACCCAAATTAAACGGTAGCAGAACGTAATTGCCGTCATTTTTACTGGACAATTTTGGCAGCGCGGAAGCGAACGTAATTCTTACGCAATATGTAACAAATCATGTCAATCGTAAGTGTTTGTCCGGGTTGTCCGGGTGAATCACGCCGCTCATGATGGAAATCAGTAGTGTGTATCGGGAGGTTGCCATGAAATTCAATACAGTCCGCCGCTTCGTCACCTGGCTCAAACAGGCTCACGACGAGACACCCGCAAACGGGACCACGCAAACTGCATCCACCGGATCGCTTTTCGACTTCGATCCCATGTGGCACGGCGATCACTGGCAAAACCTGCTGTCCTCTCCAATGGACGCCCGCCACTACGTGATGGAAGACTGGAGCGTCGTCACCGACGCCGAGTTTGAACCAGCTCGCCTCGCTGCGCAGGCCCGCTAGGAAGCATCCGGCAAAGCGTCGGGCGAAAAAAAAGCGCGACTGGGAAGTCGCGCCGACAAAGGTTTGGAGATCTTTTTCGTCAACGAAAAAGTCTGCTCCTAGAAGCAGAGATTTCAGTATACCGCCGATACGTTCGCCGATTGAAAGCACAATCGTCAATCATCTATTGCATTTCGGGAAATAATAAAAAGTTCATTTTTTTCTCGTTGTTTTTACACATCGTTTGGTGTAGCAATTGCACAACGCGCCAAGGTTGACACCTCCTCGCAGCAGCGCACTCCTCCTCTGAATGCCTTTACCAGTAAGGCTCCCGTCTGCCTCATCAATAATTGCAGCGCAAGGAATACTTTATTGCGTAAATCGGAATACTTGCTCCGAGGCCACATCCTTACACTCTGCTTGTCCGGAAACAAGCGCGCCGCATTATTGCGCGTTCCACGCAGGTCATCGCCTCTCGCAGCGTAAGCGTGTTGTTTCCTTGAAGCCTGGGTTTCCAAAACCCATCCTGTTCTCGGAGTTATAAAGATGAAAAAGACACTCATGGTCGCGGCCCTCACGGGCGTTTTTGCTACGGCAGCTCACGCGCAAAGCAGCGTCACGCTGTTTGGCTTGATCGATGCCGGCATCACCTACACCAACAATCAAGGCGGTCACTCCAACTGGCAAGCAACGGACGGCGCAGTGAACACGAGCCGTTGGGGCCTGCGTGGTTCTGAAGATCTGGGCGGCGGTCTGAAGGCAATTTTCGTGTTGGAAAATGGCTTCAACGTCAATACCGGCGCGCTGCGTCAGAACAGCCGTGAGTTCGGCCGTCAGGCATTCGTCGGTCTGTCGAGCCAGCAGTTCGGCTCCGTGACCCTCGGCCGTCAATATGACAGCGTGGTCGACTACCTCGCCCCGCAGTCACTGACCGGCACGCAATACGGCGGCACGTTGTTCGCTCACCCGTTCGACAACGACAACCTGAACAACTCGTTCCGCGTTGACAACTCGATCAAGTTCCAGAGCGCCAACTACAGCGGCTTCAAGTTCGGCGGCCTGTATGGCTTCTCGAACGCAGCAGGCGAGTTCTCGAACAACCGTGCGTACAGCCTTGGTGCGTCGTATAACTACGGTGGCCTGAATGTTTCGGCTGCATACCTGCAGTTGAACAACGACATCGGCGCACTCGGCGCGTCGACCAATCCGATTAACGCGGTGACCAACTCCGGCGGCGCAGTCTCCAGCGACAACTCGCTGATCGCAGGCCGTCAGCGCACCTTCGGCGGCGGCATCAGCTATGCGTTCGGCCCGGCAACGGCAGGCTTCGTCTACACGCAGAGCAATCTGAACAACTTCGTTGGCATCAGCCAGTCCAACTCCGGCGTGACCGGTGGCCTCCTGTTGCCGAACGTGACGAGCGGCCACTTCCAGAACTTCGAAGTGAATGGCCGTTACCAACTGACACCGGCACTGAGCGTTGCCGCTGCGTACACGTACACGCAATCGAGCATCGACGGTACGAATCCGAAGTGGAACCAGTTTAACCTGCAGACGTCCTATGCCCTGTCGAAGCGCACCGACGTGTACCTGCAAGGTGAATACCAGCACGTGAGCCAGGACGGCACGGACATTCACGCCGACATCAACGCGCTGGCAGCCTCGGGCAACAACAACCAGGTCGCTGTCACGGCTGGTCTGCGTCACCGCTTCTAAAGCATCTGGCTGTAATCGCAGTATTGAAAGGCGCCGCTTGCGGCGCCTTTTTTCGTCCTGGTGTGTATCGTCGCGAAGGCGCGGCGTAACTGCCCGCTATGGCCGCCTACGACTCCGTATCCGGCGGTGGATATCGCACGTCGAGAATATCGATCGGCTCAGGCCCAGCCGGCGTATGCAACGTCACCTGATCGCCGATTCTTGCCTTGACCAATGCCCGGGCAATCGGCGAGACCCAACTCACCCGTCCGTGATCCAGGTCCACCTCGTCGATGCCCACGATCGTCACCGTATGGGCCTCGCCATCTTCGCTCGCGTAGTCGACGCTTGCACCGAAAAACACCTGGTCGATGTTTTCCTGCTTGCTGCTATCCACAATCTCCGCGAGATCGAGCCGCTTGGTCAGAAAGCGGATACGCCGGTCAATCTCACGCAGACGGCGTTTGCCGTAGATGTAGTCGCCATTCTCCGAACGGTCACCATTCGACGCCGCCCACGAGACCAGCTTCACGACCTCCGGCCGCTCCACGTCGATCAGATGCAGCAATTCATCGCGCAGCCGGCGGTATCCCGCCGGCGTAATGTAGTTTTTTGCGCCCGGGGGAATCGCGGGTTGAGCGGCGTCGAGATCGTCATCATTCTCTTCGCTCGACTCTTTGACAAAGGCCTTATTCATGATCATCCATAGACTGCAGCAAACCCTGCCCATCAAGGGTACACGATCGGGGCAATCAGACAAATCGCAGTTTCACTCTTCCCTTTTTTAGTAGCTTTGCTATAATCCCGTTTCTGCGTGCGGCTGTAGCTCAGTTGGATAGAGTACTTGGCTACGAACCAAGGGGTCGTGGGTTCGAATCCTGCCAGCCGCACCACTTATTTCGAGGGCCTCCCTCCGGGGAGGCCCTTTTGTTTCACCCGGTTTATTGATGTACCCGTCTTAGCGTGCGGCTGTAGCTCAGTTGGATAGAGTACTTGGCTACGAACCAAGGGGTCGTGGGTTCGAATCCTGCCAGCCGCACCACCTATAAAGGGCCTTCCGAATGGAAGGCCTTTTGTTTTTGGTCTCGCGCAATCAGACGTTCAGAAAGGAGGCCATGCAGAGCCCCCAGCAACCGCGGGGGTGAGCCCCAGGCCCCTTAGCGGGGCGCAGATTGAATATCGCCGATCTGTCCGTCAGGCTTCGGCATGTCTCGCGCCACGGGCGCTGCTGTCTGTTCCCCAATCGGCTCCGCCCTCAGGCCCACCAACGCCTGAGCTTGCCGGAGCAGTTCGTCCACTGCATCGCCAAACCGGCTCGCCACGAATGCTCGAAGCAGGGCTACCCGCAACGACTCCCCCCGCCCTTCCACGGTACGGTGGCCGCCTTCGAAATCCGCGACGCAATGTGCCTGCTGCCGGTTCACTTCGCGTACCTCGAGACGCTGCGCTCGCTCAAGCACGACCGCAGCCGCTTCCCATGACGTAGACGGCGTGAAACGACCGTCCCACGGTCGACCGCGATCGTTACCGCGGATAGAAACGGTATCACCGCTGTCGGTAAAGTGGATTTCGCGCACAAAGTCGTGCAGGCTGCGCGCAACCCAGTAGTCAAGTTCGATGCCGCTCAGATTCGCTACGTTCATGGCGCTCCCAGGTCGGACCTAAGCCCGCTCAGTAGTCCGCGCGTTCCCGATCAATGCGCATCCCGCCGTCGTGACGGTGGTGCCCTTCCTCGCTAGGCCGCTCGCGCGCGATCCGCATGACGTCGGGGTTGGTGCGCACGCGGCGCATCACATTCGCAAGGTGAACACGATCGCTCACCTGTATCACAAAGCGCAGGACCGTTGATTCCTGCGACAGGTCTTCATCCATCGCAATGTGCACGATGTTGGCGTCCGCGGATGTGATATCCGCAGCCACTCGGGCAAACACTCCCTTCACATTCTTAACGAGCACCTTCACGGCCACATCGAACAGGCGGCCTGGCTGCGGCGCCCATGCAACGTCAATCCAGCGGCCCGGATCGCGCTTGTGAATACGCTGGGCGACGCGGCAGTCGGTGGTGTGGATAGCCATGCCAAGGCCAATGCCGATATAGCCCATGATGTCGTCGCCCGGAATAGGACGGCAGCAGGCCGACAGCTGCACCGACATGCCTTCGGTGCCAGTAATCACCACCGGCGGTGCGTGGGGCGCGTTGCTGGAATCGGAGCGCGGGCCGTCGTCGTCGGCGTCGCGGCCGCTCATCAGCACTTCGATGCGCTTGGCCATCACCGCGGCTACGCGCCGACCGAGGCCGATATCCGCGAAAATCTCCTGACGGCTCTTGTTGCCGGTCCATTGGACCAGCTTTTCCCAGACTTCGGGCGTCGTATCGGAGAGCGCGAGGCCGTAGCCCTTCAAGGCCTGATCGACCAGCCGCTCGCCGAGTTGCACCGACTCGTTCAGACGCATCGTCTTCAGGTAGTGACGGATGGCGGAGCGCGCCTTGCCGCTGCGCACAAAGCCGAGCCACGCCGGATTCGGCTTCGAATACGGCGCGGTAATCACTTCGACGATATCGCCGCTCTTAAGCTCAGTGCGCAACGGCAGCAATTCGTTGTTGATCTTCACCGCGACGCACTGGTTGCCCAGGTCGCTGTGGATCGAATAGGCGAAGTCGAGCGCCGTGGCGCCGCGCGGCAGCGCCATGATCTTCGACTTCGGCGTAAAGACGTAGACCGCATCCGGGAACAGATCGATCTTCACGTGTTCGAGGAATTCGCTTGAATCCCCGGCTTCACTCTGGATATCCAGCAGCGACTTGAGCCATTGGTGCGCGCGCTTCTGCACGTCGTTCAGGTCAGCGCCGCCGTTCTTGTACAGCCAGTGCGCCGCCACACCCGCCTCGGCAATCTCGTGCATTTTGCGCGTGCGCACCTGAAACTCGATCGGCGCGCCAAATGGGCCCACCAGCGTCGTATGCAGCGACTGGTAGCCGTTCACCTTGGGGATGGCGATGTAGTCCTTGAACTTGCCTGGCACCGGCTTGTAGAGCGCATGCAGCGCGCCGATGCAGGTGTAGCACTCGAGCGCGCTGTCGACGACCACGCGGAACCCGTACACGTCGAGCACCTGCGAGAACGACAACTGCTTGTCGCGCATCTTCTTGTAGATGCTGAAGATGGTTTTTTCGCGGCCGGTGACTTCGGCGTCGAGCTTCGCGTCGGCGATCGCGCGCTGCACCGACTCCAGAATCTTGCCGACCACTTCCCGCCGGTTACCGCGTGCCGCCTTGACGGCTTTTTCGAGCGTGGCGTAACGGTGCGGGTTGAAGTTCGCGAAGCTCAGGTCCTGCAACTCGCGATACGTATTGTTCAGCCCAAGCCGATGGGCAATAGGCGCGTAAATGTCCAGCGTTTCACGCGCCACGCGCCGGCGTTTTTCCGGCGGCACCGCGCCGAGCGTGCGCATGTTGTGCAGCCGATCGGCCAGCTTGACCAGAATAACGCGCACGTCGCGCGCCATCGCGAGCAGCATCTTGCGGAAATTCTCCGCCTGCGCCTCCTCGCGATTGCGAAACTCCATCTTGTCCAGTTTCGACAACCCGTCGACCAGTTCCGCGACCTTTGCGCCGAAACGCTCGGCGAGTTCGGCCTTGGTCACGCCCTGGTCTTCCATCACGTCATGCAGCAGCGCCGCCATGATCGACTGGGCGTCGAGTTTCCAGCTGGCGCAGATCTCCGCGACAGCAACTGGGTGCGTAATGTAGGGTTCGCCGCTCTGACGGTATTGCCCGAGGTGGGCTTCGTCGCTGAAGTGGAAAGCCGCCTTGACGTCCTTGATCTCTTCCGGCGACAGATAGCCGGACAAGGCGGAAGTCAGCTTGGCGATCGAAACGACGTCATGCCGGCGCGGCTGCTCCGGCGTGGCGGTCGGACCGAACAGATGGCGAAACGACTGTTCGAGGACCGCGTCGATGTACTTACGTGCAGATGCCGGCGAATCGCCGTCACGGGCGTCCTGTTCCACTTCCGTAACGGGGGGCGAAGGGTTGGTGCTCATACTCGCCTCCGTATCAGGTTGGACGCCGGTCTGCACGCTTAGGGGTATTACATGGCAATCGACAGCGAATGAAGCGTACCTTAGACCGGCACCTTCTTCAGCATCTCGACGCCAACCTGGCCAGCCGCGATCTCGCGCAGCGCGACGACGGTAGGCTTGTCGCGGCTTTCAATCTTCGGCGTATGGCCTTGGGCGAGCTGGCGTGCGCGATAGGTTGCGGCAAGTGCCAGTTCGAAACGATTCGGGATCTGTTTCAGACAGTCTTCGACGGTAATACGGGCCATGTTGGATTCCTTCTCAGTATGTCGCTTATTCTACCTTATGTGCTCGATTGCCCGCCGCGATCACGCGTGTGGCAGGTGAATGCCGAGCTGTACAAAAAGGTCCGTGTGACGTGCGTATTGCGAGGCGAAGCGTAAGCGCGTGGAGGCAACCAGACATTGCAGCTCCGCGAGCGCACGATCAAAGTTCTCGTTGATGACCACATACTCCGCTTCGGCCGAGTGCGCGATCTCGCTACCCGCAGCAAGCAGACGCCGCGTGATCACGTTCGGCTCATCCTGACCGCGCTTTCTCAAACGATCTTCGAGCGCTTCCAGTGACGGCGGCAAAATGAAGATTTCGACCGCATTGCGGAACTGCTTTTTCACCTGCTGCGCACCCTGCCAGTCGATTTCGAGCAGCACGTCATGGCCGCTCTTCATCTGCTCTTCGATCCACAGGCGCGAAGTTGCATAGTAGTTGCCATGCACTTCCGCGCTTTCGAGGAATTCCCCTTCGGCGTGGCGCTGCAGAAAATCGTCGACGGTTGTGAAGTGGTAGTGCTCGCCGTCCTTCTCCTTGGGACGCGGCGGCCGCGTCGTGTAGGAGATCGACAGCAGGATCGCCGAGTCGCGCGCGAGCAGCGCGTTGACGAGCGTCGACTTGCCCGCGCCCGAAGGCGCGACCACCATGAACAGGTTGCCGGGATAAGCCCCGGCGTAAGGGTTGCGCGGTGCGCTGCTTTCGCGTGTGTGGTCAGTCATTGCAATCGTTGTCCGAAAGGGGCTCGAAGATTACTCCAGATTTTGTACCTGCTCGCGCATCTGTTCGATGAGCAGCTTCAAGGTCATCGACGAATCCGCCAGTTCCTTCGCAGCCGCCTTCGAGCCTAGCGTGTTCGCTTCGCGATTGAGTTCCTGCATCATGAAGTCGAGGCGCTTGCCGACCTTGCCGCCCTTCTCGATCACGTGACGCGTTTCGTTCAGATGAGCGGTGAGGCGCGACAGCTCTTCCGTGATGTCGATGCGGATGCCGTACATGGTCACTTCCTGGCGAATGCGTTCGGCGATTTCTTCGCGCGAGATGCTCGTCGTCACCGTATCCGGTGCAGCAATGCCCAATGCCTCCTGCAACCGTTCGACAATCTTTTGCTGATGGCGGATGATCAGCTCGGGCACCAGCGGCGTGATCTTCGTGACGATCGCTTCCATTTCGGTCACGTTGCTGAGCAACATCGTCGCGAGCTGGGCGCCTTCACGGCCACGCACGTCGATCAGATCCGTAATCGCCTGCTTGCCGCACGCCAGCACTGCATCACGCAGCGTTTCCGCCGCCACACCACTTTCAGCCAGCACGCCCGGCCAACGCAGGATCTCGCCAGTGCGCAGGCGGCCCGCTTCTGGAAACGCGCTCAGCACCGCGCGCTCCAGCAGCGCGAGTTGGCTAAGCGCATCATGATTGATCGCGCCCGCGTTGGCTGACTGTTCGCTACGCTGCAGATTGATACGAATATCCACCTTGCCGCGCGAGAGCTTGTTCATCAGCATTTCGCGCAAGGTCGGCTCACAGACACGCACATCCTCGGGCATGCGAAAGTTCAGATCCAGAAAACGCGAGTTCACCGTGCGCAGTTCCACCGACACGCTCACGCCACCATTGCCTGTAGCCGCTGCGAGTTCGCGCGTGGCGCTCGCATAGCCCGTCATGCTGTAGATCATCGTATGTCTCGCGATTGAGGCCATGCCAGAAGCGGGATGGCCAGTAGAGTCGAATCGCCCGGCGAGTACGAGGCGCGGGGCGTAGAACCGGCATTATCCCATTTTTGGCGAGACGTCCTGTTCATGCGGCTTACCCGTGCAGGGCGCACCCCGAAAGACATGCCAGTGCCCATGGAGAACCGCCTGAAGCCCCGTGAACCGATAGGCGGTAAAATCGCGGTTTCCCTCCTGCATTCTCTCTTTGACGATCCCCGAACGATGAACGACACCACGAAACGCCCCAGCGGCCGCCTTGCCGATCAGCTGCGCGATGTGCGCATCACGCGCCACTACACGAAGCACGCGGAGGGCTCGGTGCTGGTCGAATTCGGCGACACCAAAGTGATCTGCACGGCGAGCGTCGCCGAGACGGTGCCCGGTTTTCTGCGCGATCGCGGCCAAGGTTGGCTCACAGCCGAATACGGCATGCTGCCGCGCGCGACCAACACCCGTAACGATCGCGAAGCTGCGCGCGGCAAACAGACCGGCCGCACCCAGGAGATCCAGCGGCTGATCGGCCGCGCGCTGCGCTCGGTGTTCGATCTGGAAAAGCTCGGCGCGCGCACCATGAACATCGACTGCGACGTGATCCAGGCCGACGGCGGCACGCGCACGGCAAGCATCACTGGCGCGTTTGTCGCCGCGCACGATGCGGTGACAAAGCTGCTGGCCAGTGGCCGCATTGAAAGCTCACCGATCACCGACTTCGTCGCAGCGATTTCGGTGGGCGTGTACAACGGCTTGCCGGTGCTTGATCTCGACTACGACGAAGACTCGCAATGCGACACCGACATGAACGTCGTGATGACGGGCGCAGGCGGTTTCGTCGAAATTCAGGGCACCGCGGAAGGCACGCCGTTCTCGCGCGACGAAATGAATGCACTGCTCGACCTCGCGCGCGACGGCATCAGCACGCTGGTCGCCAAACAGAAGCAGGCCCTGGAGTTGAAGGGTGAGTAATCAGCAGAACGCCAGCAGCAAGGCAGCGGCAACGGCGAAAGGGCCGCTCGGCAAAGTCGTGCTGGCCTCGAACAACGCCGGCAAGCTGCGCGAATTCGCGGCGCTGCTGGACGCGGCTGGCATCGAACTGATTCCGCAGGGTGCGCTCAACGTACCTGAGGCGGAAGAACCGCACCCTACCTTCGTCGAAAATGCGCTGACGAAGGCGCGGCATGCAGCCAAGCTGACTGGTCTGCCTGCGCTGGCAGACGATTCGGGACTGTGCGTGCGCGCGCTACGTGGCGCGCCTGGCGTCTATTCAGCGCGCTACGCGCAGCTTGCGGGTGGCCCGAAAAGCGACGCTGCAAACAACGCGCGGCTTGTCGAGCAACTGCAGGGCGAAGCGGATCGGCGCGCTTATTACTTCTGCGTCCTTGCGCTCGTGCGGCACGCTGATGACCCCGAGCCGCTGATCGCCGAGGGCCGCTGGCAAGGGCAAATTATCGACGAGCCGCGCGGCGCGAATGGCTTCGGCTATGACCCGCACTTCTTCCTGCCCGATCTGAACGCGAGCGCCGCTGAACTCGATCCCGCCGTGAAGAACACCTGCAGCCACCGCGCGATCGCGTTGCGGCAGTTACTGGCGCGTCTCGTGGAGGAAGCTTGATTCCGATCCAACCCGCCGGAAAGACCGGCGCCGGGGTAATCCAGGCGTTCACTGCGCCGGGCAGCATCCACCTCACCTCGCTGCCGCCGCTGGCGCTATACGTGCATTTTCCGTGGTGCGTGCGCAAGTGCCCTTACTGCGATTTCAACTCGCATGAGTGGAAAGGCGACACCTTCCCCGAGAACGAATATCTCGACGCGCTGCGCACGGACCTCGAACTGGCGCTGCCGCTCGTATGGGGCCGCCAGGTGCATACGGTGTTTATCGGGGGCGGCACGCCTAGCCTGCTGTCGGCGGCCGGGCTCGACCGCCTGCTGTCGGACGTGCGCGCGCTGCTGCCGCTCGACGCCGACGCCGAGATCACACTCGAAGCCAATCCCGGCACGTTCGAAGCGGACAAGTTCGCCCAGTTTCGTGCGAGTGGTGTGAATCGCCTATCCGTTGGCATTCAGAGTTTCAATGAAGCTCATCTGAAGGCGCTGGGCCGGATTCACGATTCGACGCAAGCGCGCCACGCGGTCGACGTTGCGGCTACCACGTTCGAAAACTTCAACCTCGATCTGATGTTCGCGCTGCCGCGGCAAACGCTTGCGGAATGCCAGGCGGACATCGAAACGGCGTTGTCGTTCGCGCCGCCACACTTGTCGCTGTATCACCTGACGCTCGAACCGAATACGCTGTTTGCCAAATTCCCGCCGCCGCTGCCGGACGACGACGCATCCGCCGACATGCAGGACTGGATTCATGAGCGCACGACTGCCGCGGGCTATGGACGCTATGAAGTGTCGGCTTATGCGCAGCCGCATCGACAGAGCAAACACAACCTCAACTACTGGCGCTTTGGCGATTACCTGGGTATCGGCGCCGGCGCGCATACCAAGCTGTCGTTTCCGAATCGTGTCCTGCGCCAGATGCGCTATAAGCATCCCACCACGTTTATTGAGCAAGCCAAAGCCGGTACTCCGGTGCACGAAGAGCATGAGGTCGGGACGCGCGATCTGCCGTTCGAATTCATGCTGAACGCATTGCGGTTGGTGGAAGGCTTTCCGGTGCATCAATTCATCGAGCGCACGGGTATGTCGATGACGTCGATCGAACCGGCGTTGCAGGAAGCGGAGCGACGCGGCCTGATTGTGCGCGATCACGAGAAGATCGCACCGACGCCGCTCGGGCAAGCGTTTCTGAACGATCTGCAGGCGCTGTTCCTGAAAGAGCCGCAGTGAAGTTGCGCGGACTTGCCGTGGTGGCGGGTTTCCAGGTTACAATTTAGGGCTTGGAGGTGTGGCCGAGTGGTTTAAGGCACCGGTCTTGAAAACCGGCGAAGGAGTGATCCTTCCGTGAGTTCGAATCTCACCGCCTCCGCCACATCACCAATGAATACGGGCCTCTTGGCCCGTTTTTCGTTTCCGCTCTCCGAAAGCTTGCGCATGGCGCCGCCCAGGCCCGTCAGTCTTCGAGTCCGCTACGCTCGCGAAAACAATCGCTTGCCCTGAAGTAAAGCGTCCGCACCTCCTGCCGACAGCCCATACGCGCTGTGGAACACTTCGCCACCAAGAGCGATACCCCCGCGTACATCCCCTACTCAACTTTCCGCCCATCCCGCCGATACCCCGAATACGACCCCTCGCCAGGCCTCGTCCGGGAGCCCCGCATGAAACTTCGTCCAAAAGCTCGCCCATTAATCACGCTATTCGTTTCGTTGGCCATCGGTGCCTCACCCGCTTTGGTGAACGCCCTGACCTCCAGCGACCCGGATGCCGCCGCGCTGTTCGGCGCCATGCAACTTTCATCGACGCAGCAGACGACCGGCACGGCTACGGTCTCCCTCGCCACGGCCTCGGTCGGTGCGGATGCGCTACGCGACGCGAGCGGGAACATCGGCGTTAACGTCACAGCGGGCGCGCTGAATGCGCAGGCCAATCAGATCGCGCTGATCGGCGCACCGTCGGCAGATATCAATACGTTTCAGGACACACGCGCCGCAGCCTCGATCAACGGCAGCGGCAGCGCGACCCTCGCCGCCGGGGCCCTTGCCAAGGCAAGCGGCAACATCGGCTTGAATATCGGGTCCGGCGTCGGCAACGCGCAATCGAATGCGCTCGCGATCCACTAAACCGCCCCCTCGCAGGTAGACCCACCAACGCATTTCTCGCCACGCGCCGCGTCCGCGCGGCCGTTGCCTCCGCTCAACCTTGCCGCTTCAAAAGTTCAACACTTCCGTCGAAGCATCCCATCAGCGGTCCACATCGTTCGTCACGCATCGAAACATTCCTTTGCGCCGCACCCTAGACTCGAAGTCCGATAGCTACGACGGAGAGCCCTCATGATCGCCACCACGCAAGCCCTGATTCACCATCAATGGCATCACGCGTTCGACGCGCAGGCCTGAGGATGTCACACGCTGAATTGGATCCAGGCATTGCGCGCAAGGTACTCGCCGCCACCAGCATCAGCTACGATGGTTTTGCTGGACGCCTCGATCGTCAACGTCGCGCTTGAACAGATCGGCACAACGCTCGGCAACCATATCACCGGTTTGCAATGGGTGGTCAACGCTTACACTCTAAGTCTCGCGAGCCTTCTTCTCACGGGCGGCACGCTTGGCGACCGGCTCGGCGCACGGAACGTATACGCCGCAGGTCTCGCGCTATTTGCCTTCGCCTCCGCGCTGTGCGGTTTCGCGCCCAACCTGCTGACGCTCGGTTGCGCACGCGCGTTGCAGGCGTGGGCAGCGCCTTGCTGGTTCCGTGCTCGCTCGCGCTGATCAATCGCGCCTATCCCGATCCGGCTGGGCGTGCGTCGGCGGTCGGCGTATGGATGGGCTGCGGTGGCATCGCAATGGCGTCTGGTCCGCTGGTCGGCGGCCTCATGATTCACTGGCTTGGCTGGCGCAGCATTTTCTTCGTCAACATTCCGGTGGGACTGGCGGGCCTTGCGCTGACGCGGTCAATCGCGCGTGATGGCGCTACACAGGCTCGTCACTTTGATCTCGCCGGTCAGGCTGCGGCCATCATCGCATTGGGGACGCTCATTGCCGTGCTGATCGAAGGATCGCGCCGCGGATGGCACTCGACCTCCATCCTGTCCGGGATCGCATTAAGTGCCGCCGCATGGTTCGTTTTCCTGATTATCGAAAAACGGCGTGCAGATCCAATGCTTCCTTTAAGGTTCTTCAGAAACCCGCTGTTCGCGGCATCCACCTTGGTCTCGATGGCATCGGCGGTGGTGTTCTACGGCCTGCTGTTTATGTTCAGCATCGGCTATCAGACGATACGCGGCGACTCCCCGTTGCAAACGGGCTTGGCGTTCTTGCCCACGACGATCATGGTTGCGCTCGGCGGACTGAACTCCGGTCGTGTGGTCAAGCTGTGCGGTACAAGAGGGTCGATGTGCGTGGCTTTCGGTTTATATACCGCCGGCTCGCTAGGCTTGCTCTCGGCGGGGCCCTCGGGCGTCCGGCTGGCTCGCCGTCGTACCGATGCTCGCCATTGGACTGGCCGCTGGCATCGTGTCGCCTGCGGCGACTGCGCCGGCTATGGGCACTGTCGCCCCCAATCGTGCCGGCGTCGCCGCAGCGATTCTGAATTCCGCCCGGCAAAGCGGCGCGGCTCTGGGGGTAGCGGTGTTTGGCGGCTTCATCAGCGCGCAGCCCTTCGAAGCGGCCCTGCGGATGGCGCTGGAAACTGCCACAGCCATCTCGCTCGTCGCGGCGCTAGTCTGGTGGACGGTCTCGCGAGAGCCGCGCAACGCGCAAAGGCAAACGCACAACGCATGCGAGCAGGAAGTACGCAAAGGCAAAACCAGCGCGCCGTCACGCGGTGTAATAGCTGTAAGAGCGCGTGAAACCCGGTGTGAGCCATAGGCCGCTACACTGGGTTGACCTCATCCACCCCCGGTGAGGTATTGTGTGAGTCTCCTCAGTTTAGCCCGCCCCAACCGGCGGGCTTTTTTACGACCCGGCCGCGAGCTTGCGCCGACACATTCAAACCGCGAGCAAGGCCTGCTTCTCGCGCGCATCCGCGCAACGTCGATTCAAATCCCGATGCATGGCCTGGCTGTCGAGCAGCACCGATACATCTGTCAGCCCGTGGTCGAACCGTAGGACATATTCGATGTCGGTGTAGTCGTGATATGCGCCACTATCGGCCAGCTTGCGCGCTTCGGCGATGGCGGCGTTCTGCCGCTCGCTTTTGGTCAAATCTCTGATCGCCATAATTGCCGCTCCGAGGAACAGTCACTCCATCATAGCAACGGCCTAGGCGTCGCAAGGTAGCGCGCAAACAACACCCGCAAATTTCTATCTCAATGCCCCGAGGTCGCCTATGCTGCCGTCCGCCAGCCCCGCAATGGTCTGACGTGCGCCTAACGTAAGCAACTGTAAATAGGGCTCGCGTCCCAATGTGCATGCAGTTCAACGTGCTTGCCCCGCCGGAGGAAATGCGAGCTCCGCGTGTCGTAATGCACCGTCACACGAGAAGTCGAACAAATCGCGCGGTGAACTCCTCCAACGCTTAACAGGAGGACAACCATGCTCAAAGTGATCGCGCTTATCGCACTGGCGGCCAGTCTTAGCGGCTGCGTTGTTGCGCCTACGCCGTATGGCTACGCCCCGGCTCCCGCGTACGGTTACTACGCTGCGCCCGCTGTGAACGTCGGCGTTGGGTTTGGCGGCGGGTGGGGCGGCGGCTGGCGTCGATAATAGTGCGCAACGGCTCGCATAACGCAAGACTGCCGCTGACGCACGCCGGACTCGCGCACAAAAAATTGCCCGCACGAAGCGGGCAAATAAGACCTTCCACCGATGCCTCCTTGGGAGAGGCAAATCCAGTGTAGAGGGGTTTGCTCGCGTTTGTGTTGCATCAATGTTTCACATCATTACGCGCAGACGGCACCGCATCTGAGTTGCTCAAAGCGGAAACGTTTCGGCCTCAAAGATAAGTTCGCCCATCAAGAAACACGCTCGCAAATAACAACGCGGCTGCCGTCAAAAACGGCAGCCGCGTGTGGCTCAAGCGGGGACGACCTGATCAGTACGCGCCAGGCGGCGGCGGGGGTGGCGAACCCGGCGGCGGGGGCGGCGGCGCTGTGACGTAACCGCCGTTTGCAGGCTCTACAGTGCGCATGTGGCCGTTCACAGGAATCCGCTCGCCGGATGCATACATACACTGCATGTAGGCGTAGTCGTAACGCTGCTGCACATCGTAAGCCGAACCTTGCGACGATCCCGCGCCAAACAGACTACCCGCCAGCAGACCGGCACCTGCGCCGACAGCCGCGCCGCTGCCGCCATTGAAAGCCGCGCCAGCGGCTGCGCCCAGTGCCGTGCCGATCACAGCACTTCCGACCGCGCTCGTCGTCGCAGCCTGGTTGGTTGAAACGCCACCCACCTGCTGAAACGCGTATTGCCGGCACGAATTGTCGTCAGCGCGAAACTGATCAAAAGTCTTGCCGGTGCCTGGCAGCGCCATCACGCTGGGGCCGGTCGGCACAACTGCGCACGCGCCGAGAAAACTCAGCGAAGCAAGAACAACATACCTTGAATATTTCATGTCCTTCTCTTTACAGGAAAGCATCTTCAATTGGTGGGTGCCGATGACTGCTGCGCCGGCACAGGCCGCCAACCCGACGAGCACGACTTCACATACGGATAGTAAGTTTTGGTGTCGTCGCAGTAGTACCACATGCTACCGTTCTGTGGCGCAGCGGCAGGCGCGGGGGCAGACTGGCCCTGCTCCACATAGTCCTGCGGCCCGACCGGAACAGGCACCGGCACCGCAACTGCCGGCGGATACGGGTAGTAATACGGCCCCGGTGGGCCCCAGTAGTACCCTCCGCCGCCGATGTACACCCCCACATGGGATGCGTGCGCCACGCCGCTGGCGCAGACCATCAATGCGGCGGACAACCCCAGAAAAATTTTAAGCCTTTTCACAACGATCTCCACGACGAAAACGGGCGCGGAACGCGTGTTCCACGGCACAACTGAACGCTATTCCACTCTGGGCCGCAATACAATTACTACATCGCTCCCGATTTTTTCGGCTCATTACACTACAAGCTTGCCGTTAACGATTGAGCAGCAGGAATTATTCCGGCTCTCGACGGATTGCGGCCATCGCCGCACAGGCAAGATTGCCGCGCGATGATACAGCCTCTGAGTCACGACGGGTTAGAGGCCTGGCGGTAATCGAAGGATACCCAGGCATTAATTATCGCGGCGCGGCAGGACCGCTGCGTGCACGCGACGTCTCACTTTTCTCAGGCTCACCTGAATTGAATCGCGTTCGCACCAGCTCGCATAGCAAACTCAACAGAACGGCACGGCCACCGCATTTATTGCAATTCGCCCGCTTCGGGATACAAACGCTGCAATAATTCTCGGCCACGGTGGGTGAGTTGTAACGTAGCGCCTTGACGCTCGTGCTGTCGAACCTCGATAAGTTGATAGTGGCGCAACGCGAGAACGTCAGGATCACGTTCCTCCAGATGCCGCCCGGTGTCCCGGAGCAACATGAGCGTCGCGAGTTCATGGTGGCTCAGCATCGGACACCTCCATTGATCAATGCATGGGCGATGTCGACATCCTAGAGAGCCGACACTACATTTTGGCTACGGTCTTGTTTCAGCACGTTACGCGGTTACAGCTTCAAGGCCGACGAACTACGCCTGCGGGGGTCGCTGAGTCCCGCACAGCGCCGCTTTGGTCGTCACGCGCCGTATTTATGGCGAGTTACACCTTGCGCTCAAAGGCCATTACGTAAGCTCCCGAAAGACAGGTCAAATTGCCTCGCGGCACAAGCTGACCGAAAGGCGCGGTGCAGCATTTACCGCAGCTACTGCCGCCACAAACAGGCGCGCCTTAGAGCAGCTGTTGAGCAGCCAGTTCGCGTTCAAGCGCGGCGGTGTCGACGAAACGATAGCCCTGCAGTCCAGCCTGAATTGCGCCCGTGACGTTGGCCTCGACGTCGTCGATAAAAAGCACTTTCGCGGGTTCCACGCGCAGATGTCTTACGCAACGCAAATAAAGATCCGGTGACGGCTTGGCAAATCCGAACGACGCCGATGCATAGACCTGCGCGCCAAACACATCGGCAACCGGTGGACACAGGTAATGAATGTGATCGGCCAGCAGGCAACAGTTGTTCGTGAGCACGGCCACTTTGTGGCGACCAGCAACCTCACGCGCGAGCCTGATCGCTTCGGCGTCGGGCGTCATTGCGGCGCGGCGCGCGTCGAGCCAGTCGTCCACCGTAAGGGGATAATCCAGCAGCGCGCCAAGTTCGGCGATGTAATCGGCATCGCCGATCTGGCCGGCGTCGGCACGCCCTTCCAGCCCCGAGTCCCAGATGGCCTGCCGCACCGTTTGTGCATCGCGGCCCACCACACCGGCGAGATGAGCGATACGCGCTGAACGGTCGTAGCGGCATAGCACGTCGTCGAGGTCGAATAGAACCAGTGAAATTGGCGCAGTCATGGATGGCGTCGCTCGCGAGGTGAATCGCCCAGGTCGATGACCCCACGATTCTGACAGAGACGAAAAATCGCATCTACGCGGTCGTCATGCGATGTGCGTAAAACCCCGCACAGGCCGATCGCACAACCCGTTCAGGGCCAATGCGCATTGCAACCCCGCAGGTTTTGAGTACCATGAAATCACGTTCTGCTTTTCGCCGCTTATACCGCGATGCTCACCCGCTCACGTCACTCAGGCGAACTCATCCCAAGCCGCCGCTCATGGCCGCGCGGCGCCGGTTGCGCGTCGCTGCTACTCACCGTCGTCATGGCAGTTACGGGCTGCACTTTCACGCCGCCGCAACGGCCACTGCTGATCACGCCGCCCGCCGCCGTCAACAGCGCCACGCTCGACCAATACCGCATGGCCGTGGCGCGGCGCATCCTCGATCGCAACCCGTCGTATGTCCTGCAAGGCACCCTCCAGCCGATGCTGCGTTCGCTAGTGGTGGTCTCGTTCACCGTCGACCGTAACGGCCAGGTGGTGCAATCAGCGGTCTATCGCACCAATGGCGACGACGAAGCCGAGAGTACGGCGCTGTCGACGCTGCGACGTGCCGCGCCGTTGCCCCAGCCACCGGCAAAGTTGCTCAACGGGCATGGGCAAATCGAGCTCTTCGAAGACTGGCTTTTTAATGACAACGGCAAATTCCAGTTGCGCACGTTTGCCTCGCCACAGGCGCAGACGATCGACTGACTGACCGGCCGCGCCAGCGCCTGCCTGGCGCTGTCGACAAGCAGCCGTGGCCCGACCAACCTTACACACGTTATAATTTTCTGATCCCCCGCCGGGACCTTCCGGCCTAGGTTGGCAACGCCCGCTCACCCGCTCGCGCCGCCCAGCCCGACCTCGCTACGTCCCGCCACGACCGCCGGGATGCATCGCGGGGCACACGAATCCAAACAAAATACGACGCCATGCGAGCGCGCCGCCTACCGGATGCGCCGCGCCCGGCGTCACGAAACTGGAGACCTTGAATGTCCACTTCGCCGATTTCCGCGACCCAGCCCGACGCGGCCGGGAAGAACAGCAGCACGCGGATCATCTTCGCGAGCTTCATCGGCACCGCGATCGAGTTCTACGACTTCTACGTGTACGCGACGGCCGCCGCGCTCGTGATCGGCCCGGTATTTTTCCCGCACGGCTCCGCGACGGCGCAAGCGCTATCCGCATTCGTCACGTTCGGGATTGCGTTTGTCGCGCGGCCGATCGGCTCGTTCCTGTTCGGTCACTTCGGCGACCGCATCGGCCGTAAATCGACCCTGGTTGCCTCGCTGCTGGTGATGGGTGTGTCCACCACGCTGATCGGTTTCGTGCCCGGCTATGACTCGATCGGCAGCCTGGCGCCGATCCTGTTGTGCGTGCTGCGCTTTGGCCAGGGCATCGGCCTTGGCGGCGAATGGGGCGGCGCCGCGCTGCTTGCCACCGAAAACGCACCGGCTGGCAAGCGTGGCTGGTTCGGCATGTTCCCGCAACTCGGCCCGTCGATTGGCTTCCTCGCTTCGAATGGCCTGTTCTTCGGTCTCGCATTGTCGCTCTCGGACGAGCAGTTCCGCAGTTGGGGCTGGCGCGTGCCGTTCATCGTCAGCGCGGTGCTGGTGGCGCTCGGTTTGTACGTACGTCTGAAGATCGCTGAGACGCCGGCGTTTCGCGCCGCCATCGAACGCGATGAGCGCGTGCGGGTGCCCATCGCCACACTGTTCTCCCAATACTGGTGGCCAACACTGCTAGGCGCGCTCGCGATGGTGGTGTGCTACACGCTGTTCTACAACGCCACCACGTTCTCGCTGTCATACGGCGTGTCGATGCTGCACATCCCGCGTCAAAGCTTCCTCGGTCTGCTGTGCGTCGCCGTGCTGTTCATGGCGCTTGCTACCCCGCTCTCGGCGTGGGCCAGCGACCGCTATGGTCGCAAGCCGGTGCTGATCGTCGGCATCGTCGCGGCAATTTTGTCGGGCTTCACGATGGCACCGTTACTCGGCAGTGGTTCGATGCCGCTCGTTCTGCTGTTCCTCGTGATCGAACTGTTCCTCATGGGCGTGACCTTCGCACCCATGGGCGCGCTGCTGCCCGAACTGTTTCCGACCAACGTGCGCTATACCGGTGCAGGTGTCGCCTACAACCTCGGCGGGATCCTTGGCGCCTCGGTGGCGCCGTATATCGCCCAGGTGCTCGCCGCACGCGGCGGGCTGAGCTGGGTGGGCGCTTACGTGTCGATTGCCGCAGCAGTCAGTCTGTTCGGTGTGCTTTGCATGCGCGAGACGCGCGATACCCGTTTGATGTAACGCCTCCCTCCCCCGACGCAGGCGTACCGGGCACATCTGCGTCGCAGTCCTGTCTTATGCCCTCACCGGCTCGCCACAAACCGCGTGGCTGCCGCGCCCTCCCTGGTAGGTTTCCCCTCTTGCACGGCTTTTTGGCGTGCCTATACTCCAATCAAACGCGCTCGAATCAAATCCGTTCGAAGCGGCGGCAAACGCAACGCGAGTCCCAAAGAAACCTGAGTCAAGTCCAACCGAAACCCGATCAGCAACCCGTTGAGCAAGGAGGCAACCATGAACATTCATCTCCAGAACTCAGACATCGTGATGATCATTGCGCTGGCATTGCTTTGTTCTTTGCTGCTTGCCCTGCGCTTTCGCCCGTCCAGCTGGAAAGCCATCGTTCTCGAAGCCCTGGCCGCCAACGCGGCCGCGATCGTGGCGGTCATCGCTTTTGAAATGATGTTGAGCTAAGCCGCGCCTGAATACGTCGGCCAGCGTCGCGCGGTCGGTTTGCCGCGCTGATCGCTGACCTGCCCGCTTCTCTCCCTGAAGTGCCTGTCGTCTACGCCCTACGTTTGGCCCGACTATCCGCAGCGTCTGCGTAACGCTACCCCTCATCAGTCGTAGTAATGGTGATGGTAGCCACCGCCGTAGTACCCTGGCGCCGGTGCGATTACGCAACCACCCAGCGCCGCAGCCAGCAGCGCGCCCGCAATCAAAGTCAGCGTCAAGCGTTTCATGTTGTTCTCTCCATCGAGTCAGTGTCGTTCGAGCGTTCCTCGAATGATGTCGATTGAACACGATGCAGCCAAACGCAAGCGTTGCATTTTGTAAGTGATGATGAGCGCGGCGTTACATGTTTGGCCGGTCAAAGACGCCGCTTGCAAAGGCGCGTTCAAGTGAAATGGCCGCCGCAAACTTGCGAGGGCAGGTGCAAGTGCCCTTTCAGCGAACCGACGGCATCGGTGCTCTGGCCGCCTACGGGCAAAGTGCGTCGTTCTGCCTTACTGCGGAGTGCCTCACAAGTGCATATGATCCGGGAGAATTTCCCACGCATGGGCGAGCCGGCGCAGCGCGCGACCGGTCAACGCGGTCAACCAAAAGCGACACTTCTAACAGCTGTGTAATACGAGCGGATCTAAGCAAAGGGCCTGCGGGCAACAGCCGTCAACGGAAGCGGCATTGTGTCGGCGATGGAACTCAACGAGCCACATGCAGTCTCTATAGAGGTAGTGCCTGTTTGTTCATTGTTGGATCCTCTCCGCCCGCTGTTCCCCGACGCGGGCGTTTTCCGAGGCGTGCCACGGCGGTGCTCAGTCGATTGAGCGCTTAGCGTGTCGCGCCTTTTTTCTTTTAGGTGAGCGGCAAGCGTTGCGCCACCGCCCTATCAAGCACGTATCAACCCGTTATCAGGCCGTCGCGGCGGGATGTGCCGTCACGCCGCCAGGGGAGAGCGGATCCGTGTGGACATAGTCGATCGCTCGCAGCGCTTCGCTGACGGGTGGCACGGAATGGCCGTCGCCAATGGAGATCGAACGGAACGGTGCCTCGATGCCGAAATGGGACGGCGAGGTCGCCACAAAAATCATCACCGTGCGTTTTTGCAGTGCATGGGCGACGTGTACGAAACCCGTGTCCGTGCCGATCACCAGCGCGCACGCATCGATCATGCGGGCAATGCCGTCTACGGTCATCTGTGGCAAAACCGTGGCCCCGGGCACCTTCGCGGCGATGGCAACCGCCTCTTCGCGCTCGCTAGCAGAACCCCATGGCAACACGATACGAAAACCACGCTGGATGAGCTCGCAGCCCACTGAGGCCCAATGATCGACCGGCCACTTCTTGTCGTCTTTCGAGGTGGCGTGAAACAGCGCTGCGACAGGCGCATTGCCTGCATCACCTACGTCAGCTGTACCGAATGGCGCCGCGTCGCCTTCCGGCAGTTTCAGGTTGTAGACCGACGGCCCCTCCGGCTGATAGCCGAGCACCTCGCCCACGCTAATGCGCATGCCCTGCCAGGCATTGCCGAGCGGACGCGGACCGAAACGGCCGCTGTAGGCAAAGGCGGCGCCGCGTTCGCCGAGGTCTTTAGACTGATAACCGAAACGCCGCGACGAGCGCGCCAGAAACGCGATGATCGCGCTCTTGTACACGCCCTGGATGTCGAGGATGTAATCGTAGCGGTAGGCTCGCAATTCGCCGATGGATGCCGCAATGGCCTTGAAATCCGCCCAGCGCCGCGCCTTCTTGAAGCGGCGCAGCGGCGCGCACAGGACCCGATCTACGCTCTGGCTCCAGTGGACCACTTCGGCAAACGCTTCGTCTGCCGCCCAGTCGACCTGCACCCCCGGAAAAGCCCGCTTGATATCGGCAATAACCGGAAGTGCCTGCACAATATCGCCCAGTGAAGTCACTTTGACGATAAGAATTCGCTTCATTGATAAGCCCATTACAGTTTCGGTCGCACCGGCATTTTAGCCGACGATCGGTCGATCTTATAGCCGGCGTGGGGATTTCCCTGCTACACAGGGCGGTTCGGCCCATTGCGCTCCGCTACCTGGTTCTTGTTGCTTCCGCGTCCGCGGGCAATGCAAATACACGCCAAATAAGCCAAACGAGCCCATTTCCAATTTATTTTCAATTCGCTTTCAGCCGGTCGTGCGCCTTATTCGGCCGTTATAATTCAACCTTTGCTTAAGCAAAAATCCTATGCGGGCATTGCCACCTCTCTCCTCAGGCCTCGTACGGCGCACACGGCGCCTGTGGCGCCAGTATGGCGTGTTCTGGCTGGGCGCTATTGTCGTCGGCCTCATTGCCGTGCTGTACGCGAGGCTCATCGACTTCGGCTTCGCCCAATTCCAGTCCATGGAGCACCGGCACTTCTGGCTACCGCTATTCGTGACGCCGGCCGTCGCGGCAGCGTCGGTGTGGCTCACCCGCAAATTCTTCCGCGGTGCAGAGGGAAGCGGTATCCCGCAAGTAATCGCGACGCTGCACGCCAAGCCCGGCGAATATGGCGCGCGTCTGCTGTCGTTTCGTATTCTGTTCGGCAAGATAGCGGTGTCGTTTCTCGCCATCCTCGGCGGCTTTACGATTGGTCGCGAAGGACCCACCGTGCAGGTCGGCGCGGCGCTGATGTTCAATCTGCGGCGCTTCTATCCGCGCTCGAATGCACAAATCGAACGTCAACTCGTACTGGCAGGCGCGTCGGCCGGCTTGTCCGCCGCCTTCAATACGCCGCTCGCGGGGATCATCTTCGCGATCGAGGAACTCACCCGCAGCTTCGAAGCTCGGGCAAGCGGCGTGCTGATCACGGCCATCATCATTGCCGGCGTCATCGCGCTCGGCGTGAACGGCAACTACACGTACTTCGGCACGATCCAGATCGGTACGCATTTTCCGGATCTGCTGGCCGTGGCAGTGCTGCTCACCGGCATCGTCACCGGCGTCGCCGGCGGCTTTTTCTGCTGGCTGCTGCTCAACACGGGGCGCTGGATTCCCGCGCCATTGCGTCAGTTGCATAGCGAGCGGCCGGTGGCATTCGCTGCGCTGTGCGGACTCGTGATCGCCGTGGTCGGCGTGATTTCTGGCGGCCTCACTTTCGGCAGCGGCTACGCGGAAGCGCGCGGCTTGCTCGACGGGCGCGAGCAGTTGTCGGTGTTCTATCCGTTCCTGAAGATGATCTCGATGGTCGGCTCGTATCTGCCGGGCATTCCGGGCGGCATCTTCGCGCCATCGCTTTCGATTGGCGCGGGTTTGGGCAATCTGCTGCACATGGTATTCGGCAGCATGCAACTGCAGATGCTGATCGCGCTCGCGATGGTCGGCTACCTCGCGGCCGTCACCCAGGCGCCAATTACGTCGTTCGTGATCGTGATGGAAATGATCAACGGCCACGCGCTGGTCATCTCGCTGATGGCGACGGCGTTGATCGCGAGCCGGGTGTCGCGCGTCTTTGCGCCACCCTTGTATGAAGCGCTTTCTGAACGTTATATGGCACCGCTGCCGCAACCGGCCCCGGCGCCTGTGCCGGAAGTCCCCGAAGCGCTAATAGATAGCGACACGCCTGCCGAGGACGACGCGGCCGACGAGGTCGACGCGCCGAGCCGGTAAAACGGTCGCGTAGTCCTGGCGCGTCGTTCTTCTGCTAAGGCTACGCGCTGGGAAACGCTCAATAGATCACAACAGGAGCGGCCCGGACATACAACGGCCGACCCGGCACGACGACGCAGCCCGCCAGCGTGATCGCCAACAGGGCAATCGCCAAAAGATTTCTTTTCATGTTTTCTCTCCGCGAGCGCGCAAGCAACCTGCGCTTTGACGACGCGCGGATTGACGCTGTGCTCGTTAGTTGAATGATGTCGCGGGCCTTCAGCCGGTCAAGCTAGCTGTGAACGAAAGGCCCGCTGCGCGGCGCTGAAGCGGTGAGACTCAGTCCGCGCGGACGATATGGATGCGTCAGGACGCATCGCCGACGCGATGCGCCGCAGCAAATTGTTAAGCCCAGTGGCCTTCGATCCAGCGGTAGTTCGGGCCGTGCGCGACCCAATGGCCCGGCACCCAGTGGTAACCGACGCGTTCATGTTGCCAGTGACCGCCGATCCACACATAGCGGCCGTGGTCCCAGCGCCAGTGGCCCTGATCCCACACAAAGCCCGGGCGCGCAGCCGGTACGGCCTCGTAGCGCACCGGAGGCGGCGCGCCCGGCGCGATCACGACAACCTGAGCGGATGCCGAGGCGACGGCCGTTGCACCAGCCGTAACAATCAGAGCTTGAGCGAGCAGCAAACGAAAGGTCTTATTCATGTTCTCCTCTGTTTAAAAGCGCCAGCGACGGCGTTAGTCCTTTAATGCGCGAGGAGGCGTTTTGGCTGACCGCCAACACGTAACGCGGAGCCCGGAAGTGCAACGGAATATTTCCGGCGCACTCCCGCCGGTGAAGGCGCTTCGCCGTATTCACAGGACACGGAAAAGCGCTTGAACACCTTGCAGAAAACCAGCTTGAAGCAAGCCCTTCAGGAACAATACCTGGCGAAAATCAGGCCTGCGGGATTTCGATCTTGACCTCAAGCACTTCGAGGTCGTCCTGGCGCTCGAGACTCACGCGAATATCGTCATCGGAGATCTTCACGTACTTCGAAATCACGGCGACCAGTTCGCGTTGCAACGCCGGCAGATAATCGGCAGGCGCATGGCCGCCGGCGCGCTCGTGCGCGATGATCAACTGCAGGCGTTCCTTCGCTACCGACGCGGATTTCTTCTTCTCGCCCAGCAAAAACGAAAGAATCGACATTACGTGCGCTCCCCTTACTTGGTGCCGAAGAGGCGCTGCAACAGGCCCGGCTTCTGGTAATCGGTAAAGCGAAGCGACTTCTGCTCGCCGAGGAAACGCGACACGACATCCTTGTAGGCTTCGGCGACGTCAGTACCATCCAGATGCACTGCCGGCAAGCCCTGGTTCGATGCATGCAGCACCGCTTCCGATTCCGGAATCACGCCGATCAGGTCGATGCGCAGGATTTCCTGGATGTCGGTGAGCGACAGCATTTCGCCTTCGCTCACGCGCTTCGGGTTATAGCGGGTGATCAGCAGGTGTTCCTTGATCGGGTCTTTGCTTTCGATGGCACGCTTGGTCTTCGACGACAGAATGCCGAGAATGCGATCCGAGTCGCGCACCGACGACACTTCCGGGTTCGTCACGATCAGCGCTTCATCGGCGAAGTGCATCGCCAGCAGCGCGCCGGATTCGATACCGGCCGGCGAGTCGCACACGATGTATTCGAAGTCCATCGCGATCAGGTCGTTGATGATCTTCTCGACGCCTTCCAGCGTCAGCGCGTCTTTGTCACGCGTTTGCGAGGCCGGCAGGATGAACAGGTTCTCGCACTTCTTGTCTTTGATCAGCGCCTGGTTCAGGTTGGCTTCGCCCTGGATCACGTTGATCAGGTCGTACACCACACGGCGCTCACAGCCCATGATGAGGTCGAGGTTACGCAGGCCGACGTCGAAGTCGATCACGGCGGTCTTGCTGCCCCGCAATGCGAGGGCCGATGCAAAACTCGCGCTCGTGGTCGTCTTGCCCACACCACCTTTGCCCGATGTCACCACAATGATTTTTGCCATTACCCTTACCCTGTGTTCGTCAATTTCGTTCAAATAAGTCCGGCGGCAGCCCGCTTCCACGGCACGCGCCAGAAACGGCGCGCGCGGCGCATGGTCAGGTGAGTCGCAGCGGTTCAATCATCAGCTTTTCTTCATCGAGCCAGATCTGCACCGGCTTGCCGAGCACGTCGGCCGGCAGCGGGTTTTCCGTCGTGCGGTAGATACCGGCAATGGAGATCAGTTCCGGCTCCAGACACGTGCAGAAAATGCGTGCGTCGTGGTTGCCATGCACGCCGGCCAACGCCCGGCCGCGCAACGGCGCGTAAATATGAATGTTGCCTTCGGCGATCACTTCCGCGCCGTAGCTCACGAGACCGAGCACCACCAGATCGCCCTTTGCGTAGATTCGCTGGCCGGAGCGCAACGGTTTGTCGACCACCGTTGTTTGCGACGAGGTGGCGAGCTTCACCGGCTCGGCTCCCGGAGTAGCGGTATTGGCGTCCGCTGCAGCGGCATCCGGCGCGGCTACCGCGTCACGCGCCACGTCTGCTGCCGGCTCCGCCATGGGCAGTTCGCCTTGCACCGGTGTGGCG
>NZ_JBAURZ010000260.1:0-26496 GCF_049581445.1 Paraburkholderia sp.
TTTCCAGCACGCAGACGCCGATTTCGACGCCTTTGTCCTGCGCCAGCTGCTTCAGGCGGATCGCCGCGGACAGGCCAGCCGGGCCGCCGCCGACGATCACCACGTCGTATTCCATCGACTCGCGCGGGCCGTACTGCTCAATGAGACTTGCGGGGGTCATAATTCGTGGCCTCCCATTAGAACTGATCGTCCGACAGCGCCAACACACTCTCAGCGCCCTTCGCGCTGACAATCGACGCCTCGAGCGCGGACGCCAGCGGCAACACATGCTCCGCGTAGAACTGCGCGGTCGCGATCTTGGCGCCGTAGAACGAAGGGTCGTCATCGCGCTTCTGCGCCGCTACGAGCAACGCACGCGCCATCTGCCAGCCGCCAAGCACGATGCCCGCGAGCTTCACATAGGGCACGCCGCCGGCGAACACCGCATTCGGATCACCCTTAGCATTGGCGACGACAAAATCGACCGCCGCACTCAACGCGTCATGGCCCAGCGCCAGATACTTCTTCATCGAATCAAAGGCCGGCCCCTGTTGCGCGTCGAGCGCTTCAATCGTTTCCGCGATGCCGGCGAGCAGCGACTTCGCCACCTTACCGCCATCGCGCAGGGTCTTACGGCCGATCAGGTCATTGGCCTGAATCGCGGTCGTGCCTTCGTAGATCGGCAGAATGCGTGCATCGCGGTAGTACTGCGCCGCGCCCGTTTCCTCGATGAAACCCATGCCGCCATGCACCTGCACACCGAGGCTCGTGACGTCGATCGAGAGCTCCGTGCTCCAACCCTTCACGATCGGCACGAGGAATTCGTAAATCGCCTGATGTTCGGCGCGCTTCGCTGCGTCCGGATGACAATGCGCGATATCACAATGCGCCGCGGCAACATAAGCCAGCGCGCGCGATGCTTCGGTGAGGCCGCGCATCGTCGCGAGCATGCGGCGCACGTCCGGATGCTGGATGATCGCGACCGACTGCTTCGCGGAGCCATCCACCGGACGGCTTTGCACGCGGTCTTTGGCATACGCAACCGCCTTCTGATACGCGCGATCCGACACGCCGACGCCCTGCATGCCCACTGCGAAACGCGCGGCGTTCATCATGATGAACATGTACTCGAGGCCGCGGTTTTCTTCGCCGATCAGATGACCGTTCGCGCCGCCGTGGTCGCCGAATTGCAGAACTGCGGTTGGGCTCGCCTTGATGCCGAGCTTGTGTTCGATCGAGACGCAATGCACGTCGTTACGCTCGCCGAGCGAGCCGTCTTCATTGACGAGAAACTTCGGCACGATGAAGAGCGAAATGCCCTTCACGCCTTCGGGTGCATTCGGCGTGCGCGCCAAGACGAGATGGGCGATGTTCTTCGCCATGTCGTGCTCGCCCCACGTGATGAAAATCTTCGTGCCGAACAGCTTGAACGAACCATCACCTTGCGGCTCGGCGCGCGTGCGCACCAGCGCGAGATCGGAGCCGGCCTGCGGCTCAGTCAGGTTCATCGTGCCGGTCCACTCGCCGGAAATCAGTTTGGGCACGTAGGTTTGTTTTTGCGCTTCGGTGCCGGCGGTGAGCAGCGCTTCGATCGCGCCGTCCGTCAGCAACGGGCACAGCGCGAAGGACAGATTCGACGCGTTGAGCATTTCGATGCACGCCGTCGCGATCAACTTTGGCAGGCCCTGCCCTTCGTAATCCACCGGATGCTGCACGCCTTGCCAGCCGCCTTCGGCGAACTGGCGGAACGCCTCCTTGAACCCTGGTGTCGCGGTGACCACACCATCTTTCCAGCTGCTCGGATTGCGATCGCCCTCGACGTTCAGCGGCGCCAGCACTTCGCCGCACAATTTGGCCGACTGCTCCAGCACGGCCTCCGCGGTTTCGAGTCCCGCTTCTTCAAAGCCAGGCAGCTTCGCGACATCGTCAATGGCACCCAATTCCTTGAGCACGAAGAGCATGTCTTTGATGGGGGCGATGTAACTCATGATCGATCTTCCACTAAAACGGTCAATTGATCACTGCCGCGAGCTTGAATCCGAGGGAAACGGCCGGACAGTGACGATGCCTGGTGATCCTACCGGAGTATCTCGTTCCCGCGCTATCCAATCCGGCCCAAATAGTGACAAATCTGGCCATCGCGAACGTATCGATTCATCGATATCGACCTTGTGGACGCTCGCCCATCGGCGGTTTTCACCTGGTCTGGAGAGGCAGACGGCAGGTTCCGGGTGTGCTACCCGTCCAGTGACGGAACGCACGATGAAAGGCGCTGGGATCATCAAATCCGATATCGCCAGCGACAATGGCGCTCGTCACCGTTGCATCATTCATCGCCAGAATGATGATGCCTATGGCGTCTGGCGATACATACAAGGTGACCATACCCAAGCCCTGAAGGTCAAAGGCTCACTTTCGAGCAACGATGGAGACATCGTGCTGCGGTGGGCGCTTGACGGCCATGGAATATTGATTCGTTCCGAGTGGGACCTCGTGAAGTACGCTCAGAGCGGTCGGTTTAAACTTGTGCTGCCGGATACTCTACTGCCGTCCGCCGACCTGTTTGTTGACTACCCCAGCCAGCGAAACCAGACAGCGGCGCGCCCGGGCATTCATTGATTTTCTGATCGACCATTTCCAGGCGCCGTTCATACCTGTCGAGACAGGAGCTTTGATTTACGCTCAAAAAAAGAAAGCGGCTCGCAAGCCATAAGCTGTCCATCGCGTTAAGTGCGACGGTCGGCAACGGATAAGCCATGCAGCCGTTCGAGTCGAAATTTTCGAAAAACCCCTAAACGACCACTGCCTTACGCCAATGGCACTCCCACTCCGAACCTCGGAAAAGAAGCGATCGGTAACGAAGAGAACTTTCCAGTTCAGGTATTTCTTTGTGACACGAGACACTATCAACTGGTCTGATATAAGTCGCGCAGTCGACAATATCACCAAGCGAGGTGTGTGCGGCGTATGGTCAGGACGTGTGGCACATGCCCAAAGCGACCGCCACTTGCGTATTCATGGACGACGAGAATGGGTGTTGATCACCGCATGTGGGAGCACGAATCGATGGGGGCGTCGCAGGCTGCATCACGCACTTACGCGATGCCCGAGCGAAGCGATCGGCTCGATTTCTATATCCGCGATCAGGCCTCAAGGCCCGCGATCGAGGAGCCGCACAAGCACGAATACTCTCAGATACAGATGAACCTCGGTGGAGACACCGAGCAGCACATTAGCGGAGTGTGCAAACCATTTCCTGCTGGCGCGGTTGCCTTCATCCTGCCGCATCGCTTGCACCTGATACCGGATCCGGCACACTCGCGCTTCATGATCATCAACTTCACGCAGGGATTGCCCATGACAGAAGCCATGTTATGGACCCGTAGCCCGCAAAAGCACCCGAGTCGAAAAGGGAAGTCCTTGCTTTTGCCGCCGCGATGGCGCAAGTCAATCCTGGCTGGATGACACTGAAATCGAAATGCGTGTATCGCGTAGAAATTTTCAACATTTTACTACTCGCATGCAGTAACAATGGCCGCTTTGGACATTCGCTCGATGACTGCGTCGGTGACATTGAACTCTTCGAAATCGGGCGCTACCTGGGCGTGTGGTTTTCGGTGTCGGTAGCTTGGGCCGGCTTTACCAGGAGTTTTTGGAGTTGGGTGTAACGCCTGCGCTCATCCTCTGTACTCCGGAGCAAATGGCGCTTGCCGCTGATGTCGCTGCCTGTCTTGGAGATCAGAGCGCTGGAACTTTCCCGAAAGCCGCGATGCATGTGCCCATTGAAATTGCCTGGCAGGCGCGTGACTATGCTCTTTCAATTGGCGTGGATTGCATTTTCGCAGTCGGGGGTGGCTCAACAATCAGTTTAGGAAAAGCGATTGCACTTGAATCGTGATAACGAGTGCTTTCGGAGTCGCCTTGCACTAGCCATCATGACCTAGGTAAGGATGCTGCGCGCGGGAGATGTGCTCGGAAGTTGTGTTGGGGAACTTTGGCTTGAAGGTTGAAAGCGACGGATTTCAGTTTCCGAGTCCCGCCAACTAGGCGTCCAAACAGTTTGCTGGCGCCCCTTCGATCGCGGTGGCAATCTTCGAGGAATCGGCGCCTCAGCGGGACTTGAACCTATGCGAAGCGCAACAAAAGGATCGCCGTCGTCTAAAAACGAGCCGTCCTCGCCGCCGAGCGCGAAGTGGACGATGCACCTGTCGTCTACGATGCGGAAGCGCTACGTCGAGATATTCTGACCGCGGCGGTCGCGCTGGACCAGCGCGCGCTCTCGATAACGCAGAAGCGTTACGCAGAGAACGACGTCTCGCGAAGCCGTACGCAGCGTGTAGCGTGGCGCCGTGAGGCTTGCAGCTGATTTGCCCGCGTTGCCGAAGAAATCAGATCGAAGCGTTACTTCTGCCACGGTGCGACCGCGTCGCCGACGCTCTTGCTATAACGCTGCCGCGCCTGCGCCACGATGCCCTGGTCGAGCGTCTTCTCGTCGGCCAGCGCCTTCAGTGCCGCGATGACGATCGAGCCGCGGTCTACTTCGAAGAACTCACGCAGCGCACCGCGTGTGTCGCTGCGCCCGAATCCGTCGGTACCGAGCGTCACATAACGACGCGGCACGAACGCGCGAATCAGTTCCGGGACCGCCCTGACATAGTCGGTCGCGGCGATCACCGGACCGCGCGATGTGCCGAGCGCAGCGCTCACGTAAGGGACGCTTGCCGTCTCACCAAGCCGTTCGATCCGCTCGCAGGCCATGCCGTCACGCTGCAGTTCCGTGAAGCTCGTCACACTCCACACTGCCGCATCGACGTCCCAGTCGTCCTTTAGCATTTGCTGTGCTGCCAGCACCTCGCCGAGGATCGCACCCGCACCCAGTAGCTGCACGCTGGCGGCATCGTTCAATGCACCTGGCAGGCGATGGATACCCTTCAGGATTCCTTCGCGTAATACCTCGTCACCCCCCTGCGGCGCAGATGGCTGCGCCTGGTTCTCGTTCATCACAGTGACGTAGTAAAACACGTCGTGCTGCTGCTCGACCATCTCCCGCATACCCTCGTCGACGATCGCCGCCACTTCATACGCGAACGCTGGGTCGTAGGCACGACAATTTGGAATCGTGGATGCTGCGAGATGGCTCGTGCCGTCCTGATGTTGCAAGCCTTCGCCACCGAGCGTGGTTTTGCCCGACGTGGCACCGATCAGGAACCCGCGTGCGCGTTGATCAGCGGCAGCCCAGATAATGTCGCCGATCCGCTGGAAGCCGAACATCGAGTAATAAATGTAAAACGGCAGCATCGGCAGGTTATGCACGCTATAGGAAGTCGCCGCCGCGATCCACGACGACACGGCACCCGCCTCCGAGATTCCTTCTTCGAGAATCTGTCCTTTAATATCTTCACGGTAGTACAGCATCGATCCAAGGTCTTCGGGCTCATACAACTGCCCGAGTGGAGAATAGATTCCAACCTGCCGGAACATGTTCGCCATGCCGAACGTGCGCGCTTCATCGGCGACGATCGGCACTACCCGCTGACCTATTGCTCCGTCCTTCAATAGTGCGGTAAGCATGCGCACCAGCGCCATCGTCGTGGACATCTCCCGTCCGTTAGCGTCCATTGCGAATTGCCCCCAGGTCTGCAGCGAAGGAACGGTTAGCCCCTTCGATGCGACTCTCCGCCTTCTGGGCAGATAGCCTCCCAAGGCAGCCCGGCGTGCATGCAGGTACTGCATTTCCGGTCCGTTTTCTGCTGGCTTGTAAAACTTGACCTGCTCGACGTCCTCGTCCGAAAGCGGTAAACGAAAGCGATCGCGGAATGCCTTCAGGTCGTCAAAGTCGAGCTTCTTCTGCTGGTGGGTCGTCATCCTGCCCTGCCCCGACGTGCCCATGCCAAAACCCTTCATGGTTTTCGCAAGGATCACCGTGGGCTGGCCGCGATGCGCCAGTGCTTTGGCGTAGGCCGCATGCAGCTTGCGCACGTCGTGGCCGCCGCGGCGCAGACGGTCGATCGCAGCGTCGCTCAGTTGCGCGGCAAGCGCTGCCAGTTCGGCGTTCTGGCCGAAAAAGCGCTCGCGGTTATACGCGCCGTCATTCGCCGAAAACGTCTGGAACTGGCCGTCCACCGTTTGTGCGAAGGCTTGCGCTAAGGCACCGGTGCGATCACGCGCAAACAGCTCATCCCAGTCCGAACCCCACACCACCTTGATCACGTTCCAGCCGGCGCCGCTGAAATGCGCTTCTAGTTCGTCGATGATGCGGCCGTTGCTGCGCACTGGACCGTCGAGCCGCTGCAGATTGCAGTTGATCACGAACACGAGATTGTCGAGCCCTTCGCGCGCGGCGAGCGACAACGCGCCGATCGACTCCGGCTCATCCATTTCTCCGTCGCCGAAAAAGCCCCACACCTTGCGGCCATCCGTTTGCGCGAGCCCGCGATTTTGCAGGTAGCGCATGAAGCGCGCCTGGTAAATCGAGTTGATCGGTCCAATACCCATGGAGCCGGTCGGAAACTGCCAGAAGTCAGGCATCAGCCACGGATGCGGATACGAACACAAACCCGGTCCCGCGATTTCGCGCCGGTAGTGCTGCAGATTCTCTTCGTTCAGGAATCCTTCGAGATAGGCTCGCGCATACACACCCGGCGACGAGTGCGGCTGAAAGTAGACGAGGTCGCCACCCGTACCCTCGCCAGCGTCCGGCGCAGCTGCCCGGAAGAAATGATTGAAACCCACCTCAAACAGATCTGCCGCCGAAGCATAGCTTGCAATGTGTCCGCCGAGCTCTCCGTACGCCTTGTTAGCTCGCACCACCATGGCCAGCGCGTTCCAGCGCAGTGCCGCAGCGAGCCGCTCCTCCAGTTCTAGATCACCCGGATAGCGCGGCTGCTCGTCGAAGCTGATGGTGTTGACGTACGGCGTGATCCGCGCGCCGCTCGAATTGACGCCCAGTGACTGAGCATGTGCCGCGAGCCGGTCGAACAGGAACTGCGCGCGCTCACGGCCGACGTGCGACACGACCGCATCGAACGCCTCCAGCCACTCGGTTGTTTCCTCCGGATCACTGTCTCCCGGACCGTGATCAAGAGCGCCCAACCGCAATGCTCCGCTCGATAAATCCGTCATGGCACCACTCCCGCGAGGACACCCGGTTCAAAAGCGATGAACTCCATAGTAACCATCAACCTGCAAAATATGCCTCTCATTTACTTGTCATTCCCTGGCTTGATAGTGTATTTATTCTGCATACACCTCCATTTCCGGAATCTTTCATCTATGACAACGCCGCCGAAACGGCTTGATCGCATCGATATCGGGATCCTCAGCCAGTTGCAGCGGAACGCCCGCATCACCAATTCCGAGTTGGCGCGCGCGGTCAACCTGTCGCCTACGCCTTGCTTCAACCGGGTGCGCGCCCTCGAGAAGCTCGGCCTGTTCAAGCAGCAGGTGACGTTGCTCAATCCCGAGCCATTGGGACTGCGGATCAACGTGTTTATTCAGGTCAGCCTCGAAAAGCAGGTGGAAGACGCGCTGCAGCGCTTTGAGCAGGCCATCTCGGAACGGCCGGAGGTCATGGAGTGTTATCTGATGACGGGCGATGCCGACTATCTCTTGCGCGTAGTGATGCCGGACATGCCGACGCTCGAGCGCTTCATCCTCGAACATCTGACGAAAATACCGGGTGTCTCCAACATCCGCTCCAGCTTTGCGCTCAAACAGGTACGCTACAAGACAGCGCTGCCCTTGCCGGCTGCAGGACTGACGCTGGTCGATCCGGATGATGTCGCGACCGACTGGCAGTGAGTGCGCGCCTGTCCATAAACGTCACGGGCGGTGTTAAACAGGGAGGCTCGTGGTCGAAAGAATCTCCTTGAGCACCACAAAGCTGCGGATCTGCCGCACCCCTGGCAGATAGAGCAATTGCTCGGCATGCAAGCGGTTAAAGCTATCGCTGTCTCTCGTGCGCACCAGCATGAAGTAATCGAACTCCCCCGTCACGACGTGACACTCCATACATCCTGACACCTTCTGCGCAGCCTTTTCGAAATCGGCAAAGGAATCGGGTGTCGACCGGTCGAGTACCACGCCGATCATCACCAGCATGCCGGCTTCGAGTGCTTTCGCGTTCAGCAGCGCCACGATGCCGCGTATCAGGCCCATTTCCTTGAGCCGTTCAACCCGCCGCAAACAGGCCGGCGCGCTGAGATTTACCTTGGCCGCAAGCGCCACGTTCGAGATCGACGCATCGCGCTGCAATTGACGCAGGATGGCCCGATCGACGCGATCGATCTCCGGGCTTGAAGGGCGGGAGTCCGGCGCAGGCGTACGAAATTTTCTTGCGGGCATGGGGTTCCAGACGAAGTAAATAAAGGTCAAAAGTACCATTGACCTACATAAAACCAAAATTCTCCACTACTTTCGCAACCTCATTTCTTCAATATTTTCTTACCATACTCTTCATCGCAGCATCGGCCACAATCCCAAAGCGAATCGACCGCTCAGGGTAACGGGGTGCTGGGACTCTTTACATCACCGGATCCTCACATGAACCTCAAGAAATTCCCGCGCCATTCGCTAACCTTCGGTCCCACACCCATCCAGCCCCTGCGGCGCCTGAGTCAGCACCTGGGCGGCAAAGTCGATCTGTATGCGAAGCGCGAAGACTGCAACAGCGGCCTGGCGTTCGGCGGCAACAAGACACGCAAGCTCGAATACCTGATTCCGGAAGCGTTGGCGCAAGGCTGCGATACGCTAGTGTCGATCGGTGGGATACAGTCCAATCAAACGCGCCAGGTTGCAGCCGTCGCAGCGCACCTCGGCATGAAGTGCGTACTCGTGCAGGAAAACTGGGTGAACTACTCGGACGCGGTGTACGACCGCGTGGGTAACATCCAGATGTCGCGCATCATGGGCGCAGATGTGCGGCTCGTGTCCGACGGTTTCGATATCGGCTTTCGCAAAAGCTGGGAAGACGCGCTGGAAAGCGTGCGTGCGGCAGGCGGCAAACCTTACGCGATTCCAGCAGGGTGCTCGGACCATCCGCTAGGCGGTCTCGGTTTTGTGGGCTTTGCAGAGGAAGTCCGCCAGCAGGAAGCGACTCTCGGCTTCAAGTTCGATTACATCGTCGTGTGCTCGGTGACCGGCAGCACCCAGGCGGGCATGGTGGTGGGCTTTGCCGAAGATGGCCGCGCCGACAGGGTGATCGGCATCGATGCGTCGGCCAAGCCCGGAAAGACACGTGACCAGATACTCCGGATTGCCAAACAAACGGCCGAGCAGGTGGAACTGGGTCGCGACATCGTCGCGAAGGATATCGTCCTCGATGAGCGCTACGGCGGCCCCGAGTACGGCCTGCCTAACGACGGGACGATGGAAGCCATCCGCCTGTGCGCAAAACTGGAGGGGATGCTGACCGATCCCGTCTACGAAGGCAAGTCGATGCAAGGCATGATCGACAAGGTACGACTCGGTGAATTTCCCGCTGGGTCGAAGGTTCTCTATGCACACCTGGGCGGCGTGCCAGCGTTGAACGGCTATAGCTTCCTGTTCCGCAACGGTTGAGAGAAGCGTTGAGGCTAATTCGTGAGCGTCCGAGGCTCAACAAAACGCTAACACGCGGTTACCGGGTATGGATAACGCCAACGAGTAGCCGCAGCTTTTGTAGCAGGTCACGGCATAGATTTCCGATCGCCCGGATGCAGGAAGAAATACATCAGTTGACGGAAAAGTGGGGAGATGGTCATTCTTTCGTCGGCGACGCGATACGCGACCATTGCTACAGATAGTCGGCTGTTCGCTAAAAGCAACGGCGAACGACCGCGAATGCCTTCGGCGAATGCGTACTATCGACCAGACGACCGCTTTTAGCGGTCTAACCGCCGTTCGCTATACGCTCTGAGTTATATCTTTTCAACGATAGATCGATGCGATGCTGGTTGGTAGATATCGTGGTGTGTGCATATCGTTCGTGCAACGTAACAGGGCGCGCTTGCGGTCTTACTCATTCCTTGCTCTCAGGAAACATACATCCGCCATTGCGGACCAGTTCCTTCACCTCTTCGCTCACCTGTAAGGGGCTTTGACTTAATCGAGCAACGAATTCCTTTAAGCGCCGCACGTACGATTTCGAATCGTGCTTCGCGCTCCAAAGGACTATGTTCAGCACGACGGGAATGAGGTCCAGGCCCTTCTCGGTCAGCGTGTAGAAGTCCTTTCGCCTGTCGTCGGGGTTGGGTGCCCTCGACAGAATTCCTTGCTCCTCAAGAAACGCGAGGCGGGTAGCAAGGACATTGGTCGCGATTCCCTCTTCCGATTTCAGGAACTCGCCATACGTCTTCTTGCCAACGAAAACGATGTCGCGAACGATCAAGAGCGACCACCGGTCGCCGAAGATCTCCACGCCGTAGTTCACTGCGCAATGCGACCGAAGGGCTTCTTTAGATGTCGTCTTCATGGTCAGATCTTAACATCGCTTGCATAGTGCAAGTAAAATCTCGTGTTTACTTGTTTTTTGCAAGTAAGTTGAATAGGATGGTTGCTGTTGGTTACGAGCACTACCCAACTCACCAGGAGACGGCACATGAGCACTATCAGCATCATCGGCGCAGGCGGCATGGCCGCAGCGATCGGTGGCCTTGCCGCCAAGGCCGGACACACCGTCGAGGTGATGAGTCGCGACGCCACCAGGGCGCGAACTCTCGCCGAGCAGGTCGGAGCCGGAGCGACCACAGGGACGTTCGGCGCCGCCCCGGCCGGGGAGGTGGTCATCCTGGCGGTTCCCTACTCCGTCGTTCTTGACGTGGTAAAGCAGTACGGCGAAAAGCTGGCAGGCAAGCATCTTGTCGACATCACGAATCCCGTCGCCTCCGATCACGCGAGCTTTGTGACCCCCGGCGACAGTTTCGGCGCGCAGGAGATCGCCAAGGCCGCCCCAGCCGATGCGATAGTCGTCAAGGCGTTCAACACCCAGTTCTCCCACGTCCTGGCTGCTGGTCCCGCCGGGGGCCACCCGTTGGACGTGTTCATCGCTGGGGACGACGCGCAGGCGAAGGTACGCGTCTCGGCGTTCGTCAAGAGCCTCGGACTGCGCACTATGGATACCGGGCCGCTGCGCATGGCGAGGACGCTGGAGCACGCCTGCCTGCTGTCGCTGGGCCTCCTCATCCACTCCGTCAAGCACACCAGCTTCTCAATCGGCGTTAGCCTTCTCGGCTGAGTGCTCCGGTACCACCGCTTCTCTCATCACATCGCCGACAAGGAGCAATAACATGCACGTTTTCGTCACTGGCGGGACCGGTCATATCGGTTCGTACATCATCCCCGAACTCATCGCCGCCGGCCACGAGGTAACTGGCGTAGCCAGGTCGGACAAGTCCGCGGCGGCGGTGTCCGCGCTAGGCGCCAAGGTGCGTCGCGGGGATATCTCCGACCTCGATGGACTCAAGGCAGCGGCGGCGGAGTGCCAATGGCCTCGGCGATCTCGCGGAACCCAATGCCCTCGCCCTCAATTCCATGCCAACTTTTGCCGGCCGGACCCTTCTCCAGCGCCAGGCGAAACAATCACCCGCCAGACCCTCGGCTGGGAGCCTGCTCAGCCCGGCCTGCTCGAGGACCTCGACAACGGCCACTACTTCCCTGCCCTCTGAATTGAGCTGAGCCAGGAGCCGAGTTGCAATGAGCCCGACGGACAGAAATGTCGCGACACGGTTATTTATCCGTGCAAAGACGCTGTCGACCCGGGGATGGCTTGAGGGATGACGCACGCGGCTCGGCACACAAGGAATATCAACCGGCGGATGCCCCGTTTAGAGACTACAAGCAAGACGCCAACTCAAGGAAACTACGTATGAGCACTATCAGCATCATCGGAGCAGGAGGCATGGCTGCAGCGATCGGCGGCCGTACCGCCAAGGCTGGACACACCGTCGAGGTGGTCAGCCGCGACCCCGCCAAGGCGCGGGCGCTGGCCGACAAGCTCGCAGCCGGAGCGACCACAGGGACGTACGGCGTCGCGCCGACGGGCGACATTGTCATCCTCGCCGTGCCGTACGGCAGTGCGGCGGCGGTGGTGACCGAGTTCGGGGACGCGCTCGACGGCAAGGTGATCATCGACATCACCAACCCGGTCTCTCCCAACCTCACGGACCTTGTCACACCCCACGGCAGTTCTGGTGCGCAGGAGATCGCCAAGGCCGCCTCCGCCGGCGCGCATGTCGTGAAGGCGTTCAACACCCTCTTCGGCCCTGTACTTGCTCGGAATGGACGCCTCGACGCGTTCATCGCCGCTGACGATCCGACGACCAAGGCGCGCGTCTCGACCTTCCTTGAGAGTCTCGGGCTGCGTCCGTTCGATGTCGGCGGCCTGCACATGGCCTCGACGCTCGAATCGCTCGGCCTGATGCTCATCGGCCTGGCTCAAAACGGCGCCGGAACCTTCGACATCGCCTTGAACGTCGATATCGGTTGAATCACCGACACCATGTTCCCATCGGCAGGTCACAACACCGCTGGGAGCAACGCGTGTCTCACGTCGTTCTCATCAACCCATCCAGTGGAGGTGTCTTTAGACGGCGGCTTTCGCCCATACGAAACCACGCCGAACAGCGTGGGCCTACACGCTGCGACTCGGCCAGGAAGTGCTGGGGCGGGTCAACGGAAAAGAAAGACCGTCCGACTTAGGGACGCGATCGTTGCGTCCCTTACTCCAGTCGTGGGTCATTCCCACTCAATCGTCAATCGGTGACCGGGACCCTTGTGAAGACGGCCTTTCCACCCAGTCGGATAGCAACGATACCGTCAGCCATACCGAAAATTCCAGCCGGCAGTTCCTAGCTTTAGACAGACTGCATCGGAGATTCAACGTGCGCTTTCGTTCAAACATCACGAACAGTGGGCATCCGAATACGACTTCTGCTGGGATACCGTCGTCGATACCGTCAGCCACTTTCCAACGCGATCCTGGCAAAGCCCTGCAGCAGCCACGATCTAACTGCGGTCGTGCCTCTGATCACAAAGCATACGACGCGTGTTGCAACCGTGGTGAGCGAAACGCAGTACCCGCTGGACAGGAAGATACTCCGCAACCACGCGCCGACGAGCGTCTCGAGCTTGAGTCAAGGCGATCAAGTCCATTTCATAGGCAATCTTGCATCGACATCCTCAAATGCGCTGTTCTGCCATTCAATCATCGCGAAGCATCGCATTGGGGGAACTCGCGCGATTCGCGCAGCGGATTAGAATGTGCTAGCACGTCGTTTGCCAGTAGAGCGTCAGCTTCGCAGCCGCAGTTGTGAGATTGTCGGCTCCAAGCCACTCGCTGCCTTCGAGTCCGAGCACGTCGGCACCGTGTCGAAACGCGCGCTCCAGCGTCTTGAGCGGGGGTGTCTCCACCGTTTCTTCGGAATTCATGTCCCCGGTGTGCGCAGCCGGGCGTCGAGTCAGCGGAAGGCTTGCAACGGCTTGGCAAAATGGACTTTGCGTCCCTTCAGGCTCCGGAGGTACACGCCAAGATCCTCATCCCGATTCACTCGCAATTGGAAACTCCCGCCACATGATAGTTTCTGAACGGCCGGTTTCAGAGCAATCGAACAGGCGTTATCGACCCGCTCCTGCCCCCCAGTTAGTTTTTGCAAACGTCGGCGCCGCGCCCCAAAGCAGCCCTTCGGCGCCACCAGCGCGCTGATGTAGCTGACGGTGGCCTCAACAATTCGCTACAGCATTACGTTACCTGTGTGACAACCATCACTACGTCAATGGAGACAGCCATATACCCTGAGCACGGAGAGACTGCATTCCGAAACCCATATGCAAACCATCGCATTTTTCTGATTCCGCCTGACATTATTCCCCTTCGGCGCCTTCAGCGATTTACCAGAAGCATCGGCGAGACGCCATAAAGTAATAAAAGGATATTTGTACAGCATGAATTCGCTTGAGTTAGAGGTGGAAATTCGAGGGCAGGGTCACCTTGCAGGTGCAAGCCATATTGAGTCATTGGATTGTCTACGCGGTGTTAGCGCTCTGCTCGTCATGCTATATCACTATCGCGAGTTGCTGAACGATGTCATACCGCACATCGGAAATATTTTGTTCGAAAATGGCCGCATCGGGGTGGATATCTTTTTTATCCTCTCGGGCTTTGTGATGTACACCACAACTCAAGACAGGAAAAATCAGCTTGTCGTGCCTTTTCTGGTCAAGCGTGCCTTCCGCGTAATTCCGTTGGCCTGGCTACTTATAACCATATTGTTTTTCGCCAATAGTTGCCTTGATAAGCATACCTATATGCTCAGCATGCTATTCATCCCGTTGGCAAACAACGATCCGCCATTTTTTGGCTACAATATTTTGTCGCCAGCCTGGACATTGAGCTATGAACTTTGGTTTTACGTAATGTTTGCCGTAGGCATGTTGCTGTCTAAGTCACACCGCGGACTGGCTGCTGCTGCGGTGTTGATCGGCTGTGTATTCGGGCTACAAAAACTGGGGCACTCTTCGTTGAACTTCGACCCCTACATGGCACCGATTTATGCCGAAAACCTGCCGATTCCGGCACAACTGATCAGCCAATTGAGCGACCCGCTGTTTCTCGAATTTTTGCTAGGAATCTTGCTAGCGTATTTGTATGCTAATTTCAGAAAAACTTGGCTCGATATCAATTCAAAGTTTCGCACCGGGGTTTATCTTCTCTTAGCCGCGTATTTCTTCTCGCATTTCTTTTCCGGCTATGCAATGGGACATGGTTTGAGCAGAAAGGGATTTGCCGCTTTTGCGATTTTTAGCCTGTACTTATGCACTGATTTCGATGGATCGCTGTCCAAGATAGAGCCCTTAATCCGTGGGCCGAGCGACCTATTCGCTTTCTTGGGTCGCATCTCTTTCAGCCTGTATATCATTCATGAGCCGCTGCATCAATATATCGGTGTCATGCCGGTGCTGGGTTCGCTCTTTCGGCTGACGGGCGGGATCGGAAAGCTTGTCACCCTCTGTACTTTTTCCATCGTAGCGGCGTATGCCTTGTATCTACTGGTGGAGCGGCCAACGCAGCGGTTGGGTAAATTCGTGACTAGCCGTCTTCTCTCATTTGCCCGGTCCGAGCGTCTGTCACCGATCGTCTAGCGGTCGTTCGCAAACGAACCCCAAACGTCCCAAGATGGCCGATAGCACTCATACTGCGTTAGCCGTGATAACTCGCGATTATCACGGAAAACCAACCATTACCACGCGGCGTCTTTCCCTGTGCGCAGGACGCTGATACGGGGGTGGTCTACATTCGTCTGTCGATCGCGGTGTTCCTGGACGCTACAGACTGGTTATTCGCTAACAGCAACGGTTTCTCGCCTGCGCCCCGATGCTACCTGCATGCACTGAGATGAGTACAAAACACGGCTCGGCCATAGTTGACCACGGTCCTCGCTGACATACCGCGCATCTCACCTGCGCGAAGTTCGAGGGCATGCGTCGAACTTGCAAAATCATGCTTTGCGAGTCTACTTTTCCTAGTGAGAGACGTGAGACGCAGCGCAAGGTAGCTGACCAACCTTGTTGCATTCTCAAAATACAAAGTCAGATGATAAGGAATGCATATAAATGTTCGATATTTTAATTTATGTATAAAACATTGGAACCCTACATAGTTAGATGCAAGAAACCCGCTTGCTTGCACAAAGTTGCTTGGGGGTTTTGTGGAATTTCGTTTCTGGCGGTTTGCGTAGCGCTTGCCGCCGACGGCGGGGACCAGACGGCCGACCGATAGACCGGGCGAGCAACAATGTTATGCAACGGTGTCCGCGCAGTCCGCTGGCAAGCACACGACCGCAGCCTCGGACTCTTTACCGTCACTTTGCCGTAGACGGTGCGCAGCACCGTCGAGCGACTGTCCTTGCGGTTGAAGGCCGCACCGCGGCTCCGCCAATGGGTCTAGCCTGAGAGCCACGACTGCACCTGTTTCGAAATGAGCTCGGCCTGCTCCCCTGCCAGCAGCACCCGCCCTTCCGCGAGAGTCAGGTCCAGGTCGGCAAGACAGCAGTCAGGGCGCTCAATGACAGCCAGAGCTCCGTCACCTTCCCTCAACCGTATCATTGTCTGCGTCGGCCACCGTGCTTCGATGGTCAACTGCTTGGCTTGCTCCCACCATTGCGAGACCGATCAGCCGACTCCAGACGAAACCGATGCCGCTACCGGAAGCACAAGAAGCCCACCTTGGGAGCCTCCCCAACTTTGCACGCTCTCGTCTCCGACCGGACAGATAGCCGTCAACGCCTTCGCAGCTGCGCTTGAATTTCGCGCGCATCGAGGGCCGAGAGATCTTCGTTGATCTCTTCGAAGATCATCTGACTCGTCTCCTCGCTCAGACGTTCGCGCAGCATCCCGAGAAACTTCGGCTCCACACGAATCGTAATCGCTGATACCGTTGATGAAGCCGTCCCTGTTCGACGTGGTCGGCGACGGTTTTCGCGAATTTTTCGCGATCCTTCTCGGTCATCGCCGGTGCACTTGGGACGACATTGACGAGGTCTTCGATTTGCCACAAGTCCAGTTTAAGTCCCGGTGCCTCGAAGATTCGTGCACGGCTGCCGTCCGCAACGACAACCCAGGTAGTGACAGCCATGGTGAGCCTCTCAGCGTGATCGGTCGCCTACTCGGCGGCCATCGCAAATCGTCGTGTGACGCCAGCGAGCTCGCCGGTCAACGCCAGTCTATCTCCAACGCCCATCGATGACGGACCGTGGGGCCTCCCCGCGCTCCTGCGCGAGCGACGGATAGTCTGTATACCCGCGCTCGCCGCCTCCGTAGAACGTGGACGGATCGGGCAAATTGAGCGGAGCGTGCGATCGGAAGCGTTCCGGCAGGTCGGGATTGGCGATGAACAAGCGTCCGAACGCGATCAGGTCCGCATTGCCGTCCTCAAGCCATCTTTCCGCACTGCTGGCGTCGAATCCGCCCGCGACCATCAGCACACCGCGATAAGTGCGGCGTATCATCTCGTTCATGCGTTTCGCGCGCTCCGTGAAAGCGACATCCTCACCGGTCGCCGCCAGCGCGGGATTGACGATGTGCAAATAAGCCAGCCCGTAGCGGTTGAGCTTCTCGATGACGTAAGAAAAGATCGTCTCGGGATCGTCGTCATGCATGTCGTTGAAGGTGCCGAGAGGAGAGAGCCGTACGCCGACCTTTTCCGGCCCCCACACTTCGCAAACCGTTTCGATCACCTCGAACAGCAGCTTGGCCCGACGCTCGCTCGACCCGCCGTATTCGTCCGTGCGGCGGTTTGTGCCGGACAACAGAAACTGGTCGAGTAGATACCCGTTTGCTCCGTGCACTTCGACACCGTCCATACCGGCAGCCTTTGCGTTGCGCGCACCCCTGAGGTATTGGCGCACGAGATACGGCATCTCTTCGCCCTGCAGCGCGCGAGGCGTGACGCAGGGCGTGACGACGCCTTCGCCGCGCTCGTTCTCGATGAACGCCTCCGCTTTCGGCTGGACCGCAGACGGCGCAACGGGCAGCATTTCATCGGGCTGCAACGAGGGGTGCGATATACGTCCGACGTGCCATAGCTGCATGAACATCAACCCGCCCGCCTCGTGCACGGTGTCCGTCACGAGCCGCCAGCCTTGGACCTGCTCGCGACTATGAATCCCAGGCGTCCATGCGTAGCCCTGTCCTTGCATCGACACCTGCGTCGCCTCGCTGATAATGAGCGCGGCCGCTGCGCGCTGCGCGTAATAGCAGGCGTTGAGCTGCGACGGTATGTTGCCTGGTCGGCTCGCGCGCGAACGCGTCAGCGGCGCCATCACGACACGATGACGCAGGTTGTGCGGTCCCACCTTTACGGGTTCGAAGAGCCTGCGCAGCGGGATTTGCTCGTCGTGGGGCACGGCTTCCCCGGGCGCGATTTCCGTATCAGGCATAAATTCCCTCCTCATGTTTTTGAGCGGGCCCGAAATAGCCGCTTCGAAGCGTCGGCGTCAATCACATCGACAGGATCCCGGTTTCCGTCCAGTCTAGCCATGACCCGCGTGCGCTTCTTTCCGGTTTCTGCCCAGATATGACACGATCCTGCGGTCACACGGTGCATCGTCAAACGGGGCAAGGTCAAGGTGTGGAATTATTGTTCTGATCAACCCCCGGGGCAGTATCCACTTCGAGATACTCGTGTCGCTCTGGCCTGATCGCGAGCGCGCAAGTTTCGCGGTCATTGTTTTGCTCGCAATTTCGCCAGATGAATCAGCTACCGACGTTCCGATGGGCAAGTCGGAATGCGCGTGGCGTCACACCGGTGTACCGATGAAACACTTCGGTGAAATGCTGCTGGGTCTGAAACCCCGCGCGCGCGGCAACGTCAACCAAGGGAAAGGTCTCCTCGCACAACATCGTCCTGGCAAATTTCACCCGTTCGAGTGTCACGTACCGATGGGGCGGGTTACCCGTCGCCGTTTTGAAACCGCGCGCAAAGTTTGATGCACTCATGTGCACCAGCACTGCGAGTTGCTCGACCAAAATGGGTTCGGCTATGTGCTCATGAACGAAGGCTTGAATGCGAGTCAGCATTTGACGCGTAACAGGCATGTCCGGCTCGATCACACCAGCACAGTGCCCATAGCGGAGAACGATGTGCATCGAGATGACATCTGCAAAAGCGTCTGTGCAGGCAGCGTCGATGAGATCCGCATGATGCAAAGCAGCCAATGTGTCTGCGGCCTCGCGTAGGAACGGATCGCAAGACCTGGACCATTTCGGGACCGCGTCAAACGCTTCTTGCGAGACTTGCCCAAGTACGCCCGGTTTGAGCGCGATAACCCATCCCGTGGGATCGTTGTCAGCGGCCGTGGCCAATTGCGCCCCCGCCGGAATAACTGCGACAAATGGTGCGCTTATTAGGATGACGTGACCCATTCCGAGGTCGTCGCAGCCCGCAGCCCGCGCAACAGTGCTACCTGTCGGTATAACGAGGCGAAGTCCCTGCATCGAATTCAGGCCGCCATCGGCGAAAGCGACATTCATTGCTTGGCACCGTAATCCGTGATCCGGGGTCGATCTTGTTTCTTGCTTCATGATGAGCAGAAGTTTCCTCCTTGTCTCGTCGCATACCTAAGCTTACGTCGAATTCAAGGCTGCTTAAGGCGGATTCGTAATATGGGCAGAAGCAATGCCAATGATCGTTGATGGAGGTGCTGCTGAGCTATATTGCCGGGCAACTTGAGGCGATGCTCGACACGCTATTGGCCTGGATTCAAAGCAACTCTTCGTTTCTGAAGGCTTTCTGCAAGCTGACGCTTACGCCGGGTATTACGGAGCGTTCGAAAGCGGTCAGGTTCGCGAAGCGGCATGCCATGCGCACCGCACGCGCGTCCGCGATCTGGAAACATCGATCGAAATAAACTTGGGTAAGGCGTCGCGCTCGAATGGAGCCTGCCGATCATCGCGATCCCGACCAGCGATGCAGGCTCAGAGATGACACCGATCCATGGCCTGACCGAGGACGGTCTGAAAGGTATGGGACGCGACCTGCGTGTGTTGCCGAAGACGCTTATCCACGACCCGGGCTGTCACCTGAATTGCCGCCCGACTTGTGTTCGTGAGCGGCCTCGATGCCACTGCGCATGCAGCGCTGTGGGTTGCATGCCCATGATGGCAATCCAGTCACGTCCCTGATGGCCGATCGCTGATGACTGATGGCTGACAAATGGATGACGGAATACTTGCGTTGGCGACCGGACTGCGCAGCATCAAGAACGAGCCCTAGATGCCTGTTAGCGCACAGTGATTGTCTCTGCGGTGCATGGCTATGCGGCTGTGTGCTGGGCACGTTGGAATGGCGCTGCATCACAAGCTTTGTCGTACTCTTGGCGAAAGCTTCAACCTGCCGCATCCGGAAACGCACGCGATCAAATTTGCCTTACGCACTGGCATACAACAGCGCGGCGTCGCCTGAGGCCATGACACGAATCTGCCACACGCAGGCCGCGAGAGCGCTGCGCATGGTCTCTTCGATGGTTGGACGAGGGCCCGGCGTTGCTTCTGGTTTGCGCGAGACTGGCATGTAGGAATTCGACCTCGATAAAGCATGTGAAATAACCCCGTCGAATCCCTATTGGAAGCCGCGACCTTTCAAATGTGAGCCGGTCGGGGCGCTACTTCAGAACGCCGGGATACGTTGCCCGACAACATCGTCGCCGGCTTCTCATAAGTGGTTGAAGTGTACTGATACCGAAAATCGCGCTCGACGAGGCAGTCGCTACTTCGGGCCAATTGAGCCTCTTGCTGTAGCGGCTTACTATCAAGTCACCCCACGGTATCAACGTCGCACGTTTGCGGAGCAGTTCCCGAAGTTCGACCGCTGGCGCGAGATGCTGCGCTAGATCTGCGCGCGCATCACCGCATCTACACCGCTCCAGCGGCAACTAATCGCTGCGAACTCAAGAGGCTAGTCGCGGTTTTTAGGCTAAAGGGTCTCGTGAGCGGCGTTTGACGCTCAATCAGTTTGCTTCTCTCGACGCTAGACTGTAGTGAGCAGCCACGCGCTCGCCGAGCGCAACGTTACCAGCAAACCTTGGCGGGGGTGCCGATGATTTCACACGTGCAATTGCTTGAGGCGATCTTGCGCATGGTCGCAGCAGTGCTGGTGGGTTGTATTGTCGGGCTCGATCGAAACCTGCATGGCAAGCCAACCGGCGTCAAAACGCTAGGCCTCGTTGCGCTTGGCTCCTGTCTCGTCACGATGGCCGGTATGTCCTTCGAACTGCACGGTTTCACCGAAGGCACCGACGCCGGTCGTGCCATCCAAGGCGTCATTACAGGCATCGGGTTTCTCGGCGCCGGCGTGATCCTGCAGAACCGCGCCACCGGCAGGATCAGCGGCTTGACGACGGCGGCTTCGATCTGGGTCACCGCCGCGCTCGGCATTGCGTGCGGCATCGGCGCATGGCAGATTGCGGGTATTGCCACCACCCTGCTCCTGCTGCTGCTCTCGGTGGGCGGCAGCATTGAACGTGCGTTGCACCGGCGCTGGTTAGGAAAGTCGCCTGAAGAGCAGGCTGCGATCATGCGGCACGACGAATAGTCACGCGGCGGCGCACTCATCGGCGTACTTCCTATGGAACGAATGTGCCGCGCGCGAAATGCGTCGATCACGGACGATGCGAGACATATGTCAGTGATGCTCGCTGTAGTCGGACCTTGCCATAGGTGTCGCGCGTACCTTGGCGTATTGAAACTCGGGCAGCGCCTTGATCGCATCTTTCGTCGCACCGGTAAGCACCAGTTTGCCATTGTTGAAATCGAGCTGCTCGATCGGAATGGCCACATCGTGATGCGACACCCCCAAAAACTGGTTTGCGGCGACGATTGCAAACGATACCGACCGGTCCGGTGCCACGATAATGTCATGAATGACGCCGACACGCTCACCCTTCTCGTTAAAGACCGGCTTGTCCATGATCGACTTTCTCACGCTCCAGCCTGCCACGATCGCGGCCGACTCTTCCACGCTGACACCAAGCGGCTGGGCGCCGGCCACTTGGGCGTGCGAGTCTGGAGAGAGTGCGAGCGACGACACGAACAACCATGCAAGCAGATTGTTTTTCATGAGATTCCCTTCGGTATGGTGTTGAAGGTGCGACACGGGGCCAGCAATGATCACGCTAATGCCAGACCGTGCGCGGCGTAAGTTCATGTTAGGACGCGTCACGGTGAGCCGCTATAAAAAAACGGCGATAGACCGGGGTTATTTTGGTGCCCCTGGGATACCAATCAGTACGCGTCCTGAATGAACGCAGAATCGCGAAACGCATGGCAGAAACGCGAAAGAATCGCAGATGCGTGGAGCCTAGACTGAAGTTCATCACCTGACGGTACAGCCTGGAGTCCCACATGGATGAACTGCTTGGACGCGCTTGGTGGATGCTCGCATTACCACGGTCGTGCTGGTCGCCGTCATCGGCGCAAACGCGATTATCACCGGCGTATTCGATCTGATCGCAACAACGCGGCTGCATAGGCGCCGGCGCGCTAGCGCTCGCGTGGCTGATCGGCGTGTATGCGTTGTTCACGGGGGCGCTGCTGTTCGTACTCGGCTCACTGCGCGTGCCTGGCACCACGACGGCATGACCGGCGAGCCAAACGCGCCATTGCATCCGTAAAGCACCGCTCACGGGCGCTCGTAGGTTACAAGATCGAATCCGCGGCCAACCCCGCGCCCCTCGCATCCGGAGGTCGAATGGACTGCCAGTCATCTCCAGTGGTTCAGCCTCAGGTCTGGCACTGGCGTACCTCACGTAAGGAGAATCACATGCCTCTCGATCTCGACAAATGGAATCCGTTCCGGTTTTTACGCTCGCACCCCGCGCAAAAAAACGCATCGGGCCACGCCGGTGCGCCGCACACCAGTCAGCAAAGCGCGCGGCAAAATGGCCAACAGACTGGCGGCACGCAAACGGGTAACGGGGCACCGATGGCAACCGCTGCTGCGCCGGTAGCACTTGCGCCTGCCGGTTGGCCGCTGCCCGATCCGATTCATCTGCTTGCCGAATTGATCCGTGATCCGTTCGGCGGCCGTGGACCACTCGGAAGCTGGTTCGGCGACTTCAGCGCGAGCGAGTTTCAACCGCGGATCGACGTCACGGACGAAGCTGACGCACTGCGTATCGTCGCCGAATTGCCGGGCATGACCCGCGACGACGTCGAACTCGAAGTGATTGACGACATGCTGATCGTCAGCGGCGACAAGCGCTTCGAATCGACGAGCGAAGAACAGGGATGCTATCGGGTCGAGCGATCGTTTGGACACTTTCAGCGCGCGGTTCCGCTGCCCGCGGGCGTCGATCTCGATCGAGCAGAGGCCAGATTCGAAAACGGCGTGCTGACGCTACGCGTCCCCAAAGCGGCCGGAGAACCAGCAGCGAAGCGGCGCATCGAGATCAAATAACACAGTCCGCACTCCGCAGTCAGGCCTATCGTGAACCAACCCGTCAGCTTCCGCAGTCGGCTGGGTGTCGAAAACGAAGCGCTGCACACCGGCGACGCGTATCGCCTGAATCTGGGGCTGGTACTGCCCACCACCACGCGAGCCGGCGGGGAAGAAGCCGAACATGTAGCGCATTTCAGCGCGTTCGCGAGCATCCCGGCATATCCCCGGAAGAGAGCCCGCTTCATCCCGTTGTGCTGTTGGTACTGCACGACGAAGCAGTGCGCGGCCGCCGCGACGAAGGATGATGGGCTTCGCTTGAATCTCGCGGCGCCGTCACGCTAGTTCGAACCGAGACGAAGTCGACGAGGCGATCAGCAGATTTTCGAATTCTGGCAACCGGACAAAACCATCAAGCTCAAAGACGCGCTGGGCGGCAGCGACGAAGAACCCGAGGAGGCAGCGAGCGAGCTTGAAGTGCGCTCGCTCACGGGCGGCCTGGTGAGCCAGTTACCCAACGCGAGGCTGCGCGCAAGACTGCTAGTGCAAGTGGGCAATGTGCCTCTGCGGGAACGGATCAATCGACGCGCCGTCCACTGTACTGCCTCGATTCGAGTGCAGCGCGCGCCCGGCACGCAAACACGGCGGCATCGGAATAAGCAGCGGAATAGATATTTTCCACCCACCCATTGCCCGCGCGGGAAGCGACGCCCGCACGGACGAAAAGGAGATCATCATGGCCGAGTGCAGTGTTTGTGGAAAGCCCGCAACCTCGCAGATCACGATCACCGAAAACGGTCAGCGCCGTCAGCTGATGCTGTGTGATGAGCACTACATGGAGTTCATGGCGCGCAACCAGCGCCGCCTGTCGCCGCTCGAGTCCCTCTTTCACGGCGGACTCTTCGACAGTCTGTTCGACGACATGTGGCCACAGATGGAAGGCGGCCGCAGTAGCCGGTCACGCATCGGACGCGCGCCCGGACAATCCGGCGCAGCGGATCAGGGTACAGGCGCCGGTAGCGGGCAAATGGGCGATTCAGCGGGCGTGCACCCAGGCGGCCGGACACGCCGACATCGCCGCGCGCGTGAAGCCGTGGACCTGCAGACGTACCTAAGCCAGAGCGGTCTGGACCGACTGCAAGCCGCGGCGCAAGCAGCGGTCGAATATGGCAAGAACGAAGTCGATACGGAACACCTGTTGCTCGCGCTCGCCGATAACAATGTGGTGCAGGAAATCCTGCGCGAATTCAAGCTTGATCCCGAAGAGATTAAGAAGACCATCGACCAGACCGCGCCGCGCGGCACCCGCAAGGAGCCGAGCGACAACGAGCAGATTGGCGTGTCGCCACGCGCCAAAAGTACGCTGGAAAATGCGTTGAAGTCGTCGCAGGAACTGGGTCACAGCTATGTCGGACCAGAACACATTCTGATTGGGCTCGTGGAGGAAGAGGACGGCTTTGCAGGTGAATTGCTGCGCAAGCTCGGGCTGTCGTCGCCATCGCTGCGGCAAAAAGCAGTCAAGGTGGTCGGCAAGGGTGCCGAAGACGGCAAGATGGAAGACCGCTCCACCACTCCCACGCTCGACAAGTACGCGCGCGATCTCAGCGCGCTTGCGCGTCAAGGCAAGCTCGATCCAGTGATCGGCCGTGACAAGGAAATCGAAACCACCATTGAAGTGCTCGCGCGGCGGCGCAAGAACAATCCGGTGCTGATCGGTGAACCCGGTGTGGGCAAAACCGCTATCGTCGAAGGCCTCGCGCAACGCATTGCTCAGGACCAGGTGCCGGAAGTGCTGCGCGGCAAGCGCGTGGTAGAACTGAATATCAATAGCGTCGTGGCAGGCGCGAAGTATCGTGGCGAGTTCGAGGAACGCGTCAAGCAGGTGCTGGATGAGATCATCGAGAACCAGGACCGTCTGGTTGTGTTCATCGACGAACTGCATACGATTGTCGGCGCCGGCCAGGGCGGCGGCGAAGGCGGCCTCGATATCGGCAATGTCTTCAAGCCAGCGCTCGCTCGCGGAGAGCTGCACCTCGTGGGTGCGACCACGTTGAACGAATACCAGAAGTACCTCGAAAAGGACTCGGCATTGGAGCGGCGCTTTCAGCCCGTGATGGTGCCTGAGCCTAGCGTCGAGGAAACGATCGATATTCTGCGTGGCCTGCGCGACCGGCTCGAAGCACATCACAAGGTGAAAATCACCGAAGAGGCGATTGCTGCCGCGGCAAAGCTCTCAGACCGCTACATTGCCGCACGCTTTTTGCCAGACAAGGCAATCGATTTGCTCGATCAGGCCGCCGCCCGCGTGCGCATTTCGTCGAATTCGCGTCCGCAGCCATTGCACGATGTCGAGGCGAGCATCCGCCGCATCAAGCAGGAACAGGACGCGGCCAGCGCTGCCAAGGAATTCGATAAAGCCAAGGAACTGGAAGAACAGCTCGTCGCGGAACAAAAACGCCTGCATGAAGCCACAGAAACATGGAAGAAAGAGCGCGGCACCAGTTCGCAGGAAGTGACGGCGGAAGACATTGCGCAGATCGTTTCGTCGCTCACGGGCGTACCGTTATCTGAACTCACGGCCGAGGACCGTGAAAAGCTGTTGCGACTGGAAGACCATCTGAAGGAACGCGTAGTCGGCCAGGATGAAGCCGTCTCTGCGGTCGCCAAAGCGGTGCGGCTTTCGCGCGCCGGTCTGACGGAGGCCGGCAAGCCGACTGCGAGCTTCCTCTTTCTTGGGCCTACGGGCGTGGGTAAAACCGAACTCGCGAAGGCGCTAGCCGCTTCGGTGTTCGGCGACGAGAACGCGCTGGTGCGCATCGACATGAGCGAGTATTCCGAGCGTCATACAGTGGCGCGGCTGGTTGGCGCGCCACCCGGATATGTCGGCTACGAAGAAGGTGGGCAACTCACCGAGCGCGTGCGGCGCAGGCCATATTGCGTGGTGCTGCTCGACGAAATCGAAAAGGCGAACTCGGAGGTGCACAACCTCCTGCTGCAACTGTTCGACGAAGGGAGGCTCACCGACGGCAAGGGACGTCTGGTCGATTTCACCAACACGATCATCATCGCGACCAGCAACATCGGCTCACAGCTGATCCAGGACAACATGAAGGCCGACTCGAAGCAGCTCGACTACCCTGAACTGCGCGACCGGTTGATGGAAATCCTGCGGCATCATTTCAGGCCGGAGTTTCTCAACCGCGTCGACGAGGTGGTTGTGTTCCGCGCGCTCGGCAAGGAGCAGATTCGCAGCATCGTAGATCTGCAACTTGCGCGCGTACGGCGTACGGCGCTGGCCCAGGGCGTGGATCTGTCGTTTGACGATGGGTTGCGCGATCATCTTGCGCAGATCGGCTATGACCCCGAGTTCGGCGCGCGGATGCTCAAACGCAAGATTCGTCTTGAAGTCGAATCGCAACTCGCCGACGCGCTGTTACGAGGCGACGTGCGCGATGGCGACAAGGTCACAATGACCTACGACTCGGGCACGCACTCTGTACGTGTGCAGAAAGGAACAGCGCCCATAGAAGCACCCAGCGAGGCGTCAAAGCAGACACCGGCGCATGCATGACGCTGGCATGCTGAAGAACGCGGCGCCGCCCGCTCGTGCGGGC
>NZ_JBAURZ010000261.1:0-1697 GCF_049581445.1 Paraburkholderia sp.
TTGTATGGCGCGGTGGCGACCGAGCGCGGTACCGCCTACGCGTGGCAGGCAGCGGTCAAGCTGCTGGGCGGGCGGCTCACCGGCACGCTGGAAGGCGGGGCGCTCGTCAACGGATTGCGGCTGCGTCAGGTGGAGTGGCGCAGTCTCGATGGCAGCGGGACCGATATCAAGGTCGATCGCGTCGACGGACGCTGGGCGGTGACCGGGCGGCCGTGGCGTTTTGCGATCGACTATCTGCATGTGGGGACTGTCGATGCGCGGATCGGCTCAGCGTCGTCTAGCAGCAGCGCACCGATGAGCTTGCCGAAAGAGCTGCGCTTACCGATGCAAGTCGAGATGCGCGATGTGCGGGTCGACACCCTGCTGCTGCACCAGGGCGGCTCGACAGCGGAGTATTCGCATTTCATCTTTCATGGCCGCAGCGACGGGCGACATCATGAAGCCGCCATCGATCAGCTCGATACCCCGTTTGGCTCGGTCACGGCTTCGGCGAAGCTCGACGGCGTGCGGCCGTTTCCGCTGACAGGCGATATTGGCTACTCGGGCAAGGTCAACGAGGAGCCGGTGCAGGTCAGCGGCCATCTGAGCGGCACGCTCGAAACGCTCGTGGCCGAACTGGACGCGAGCGGCATGAAGCTCGCGGGGCATGCGCGGGTTGAGGCGACGCCGTTTGCGGACGTGCCGCTGCAGCGCGCGACCCTGACCTTCGATCACATCAATCCGCAGGCCTTCGCGCCCGGTGCGCCGCTTGCCGATCTGGCGGTGCGCGCCGAGTTGCATCCGGTTGTGGGTGGCGCGGAAGGGGGCGCGGGTGGTGCGAGCGAGGCCTCCGCAACAGCGAACATCTCAGCCGCAGCGAGCGCGGCGAACCCCACGGCGACGGCCAGCCCAACGGCGCATTCCGCCGCCGGCTTTGTCGTTGCCGGCCAGGTGTCGATCATCAACGCCAAACCTGGCGCCATCGACGAGCATTTGTTGCCGCTGATCGAAGCGCATGCCGACGTACGCCTCGCCGCCCACGCCCAGAGCGTGTCGAACCTGAACGTGCGCCTGGTCAAGAACGCCACGATCACCGGCTCGGGCGCGCTGTCGGGCAAGCGCGGGCAAGTTGATCTGCATGTGGCTGGCCTCGATCTGAATGCACTCGAAGCGAGTGTGCGTCCGACCCAGCTCGCTGGCCCGATCGGGATTCGGCTGAACGACGATGTACAAAGCATCACGCTCGATCTGGCCGACCCCAAGGCCGCGCTCCGTGCGCAGGGCAAGGTCATATTCGACCCGGCACGCATGAGCTTTAACGATGTGCGGATCACCTCGGGTCGCGGGCGGATCGATCTGTCCGGCGCCATCAAGCACGACGCGAGTTCCACTTACAACCTCAAGGCGCAACTAACCGATTTCGACCCGCTCGGGCTGACTTCGCAGATGCCGTCGCGTTCACCGGCGAGCGGCGCGTCGAAGGGCAAGGGCGGTGGTCTGGCGAGCGCGGCACCGGAAGGCAAGGGCGGTGGTCTGGCGAGCGCCGAGTCGAACAGCAGGGGCCACAGTCCAGCGAAAGCAATGCCCGCGAAGCGCCCGGCGCCCGCCGCTTCGCCAAAGATCCAGGCACGCGTCAACGGCACGCTGACGGCGGCCGGCGTGCTCGGCCCGACGTTCACAACCAAGGCCGAGTTCAAGCTCGGTGACAGTGTTTACAA
>NZ_JBAURZ010000262.1:0-3076 GCF_049581445.1 Paraburkholderia sp.
CGCCACACCGCACCAGGGATGAGCGCACGATGAAATACGTCACCGCGATGCGCTCGGGTCTGGTCTCGTGCCACGCGTGCGGACGCGTCGAACCCCGCATCCGTTCGATCACAGCGCAGCACTGCTCGCGCTGTGGCGCGAGGCTGCACCGGCGCAATCCCGACAGCCTGATGCGCACGTGGGCGCTACTGATTGCCGCCGCGTTGCTGTATATTCCGGCGAATCTGTTGCCCGTCATGCATACGGACTCGCTGCTCGGCTCGGAAAACGACACGATCATGAGCGGTGTTGTCTATTTCTGGACCTCGGGCGACTGGCCGCTCGCGGTCATTGTGTTTATTGCCAGCATCATGGTGCCGATGCTCAAGCTGAGCGTGCTGTTGCTGCTCACCATCACCGCGCAGCGCCACTCGCGCTGGCGCCCGCAACAGCGCATCAAGCTGTACCGGATGGTCGAGCGCATCGGCCGCTGGTCGATGCTCGACGTGTTCGTCGTCACGCTGACCATTGCGCTGGTACGTTTCAAGTCGCTCGCCGTGATCACGGCCGGCCCCGGCGCGATCGCGTTCGGCTCGGTCGTGATTCTGACGATGCTGGCATCCATGCAATTCGATCCACGGCTCATCTGGGACCCGGTGGACGGCGCACAAGGCGCACGCGGCGCTGGCACCAAAGGTGCTAACGACGCGCAAGGCACTGACAGTACGCAAGGCGGCACTCAACAATCTCAGGACCTCAAACATGACTAGCCCGCAAGGACCGACGCCCGCCCCGACGCCGCGCAACGATTCGAACGGACCCACGCTGCCGCCCAACCTGCCCGATCCCGAGATCGAGCCGCGCAGCCACTGGTTGCCCTCGCTCGTCTGGGTGATTCCGCTGATCGCCGCGCTGATCGGCATCGCGCTCGTGATCAAGTCCGTCACCGAAAAGGGGCCGACGATCACCATCACGTTCACCAGCGCTGAAGGACTCGAACAAGGCAAAACCCAGGTCAAATTCAAGGACGTCGACATTGGTCTCGTGAAGAACATTACGTTGTCCAAGGATCTCTCGCACGTCCAGATTCAGGTGCAGTTGACCAAGGAAGCCGAAAACTTCGCAGTCAAGGACACACGCTTCTGGGTCGTCCGTCCGCGTATCGGCGCGAGTGGGGTGTCGGGGCTGAGCACGCTGCTCTCCGGCGCGTATATCGGCGTGGACGCGGGTCACTCATCCGACTCGGAGAACCACTTCGTCGGCCTCGAGACGCCGCCCCCCATCACGGGTGACCAGCAGGGCCACCGCTACACGCTGCATGGCGATTCGCTTGGCTCGATCGATATCGGTTCGCCGATCTTCTACCGCCGTGTGCAGGTGGGCCAGGTGGTCGGCTTCTCGCTGGACAAGGACGGCACCGGCGTGACCATGCAGGTGTTCGTCGCCGCGCCGTACGACCAGTACGTGGGCGTCAACACGCGCTGGTGGCATGCAAGCGGCGTCGATCTGCGGCTCGATTCGAGCGGCTTCAAGCTGAACACGCAGTCGCTTGCCACCGTGCTGGTCGGCGGCCTGTCGTTCCAGTCACCGCCTGGTCAGCCAGCCGGTACGCAGGCGGCCAACAACATGACCTTCCGGCTTGGTTCGGACGAAGTCGACGCCATGCGCGAGCCTGACGGCGTGCCGCTGCGCGTCGTGATGAACTTCAATCAGTCGCTGCGCGGGCTGTCGGTTGGTGCACCGGTTGACTTCCGCGGCATCGTGCTCGGTCAGGTCACCAATATCGGCATCGACTACGATCCGAAGACCCGCAGCTTCCTGATGCCGGTCACGATGAACCTGTACCCCGACCGCCTCGGCAAGCGCTTCCGCGAGAAGGCGCCGGAGCCTGGCACCCCGGCCGGTCAGGATATGTTGCAACGTCTGGTTCAAAACGGCTTGCGCGGCCAGTTGCGTACCGGCAACCTGATTACGAGCCAGTTGTATATTGCGCTCGACATGTTCCCGAAGGCCGCACCGGCGAAGGTCGACGTGAACAGCGATCCGCTTGAACTGCCGACCATCCCGAATACGCTCGACGAATTGCAACTGCAGGTGGCGGACATCGCGAGGAAACTCGATCAGGTGCCATTCGACCAGATCGGCGCGAACCTGAACAACTCGCTGAAGAACGCCGATCAACTGTTCTCGCGCCTGAATACCGAGGTGGTGCCGGAGGCCCGCGACACGCTAGCGGCTGCCAAGCAGACCTTCGGTTCAGCCGAGGCGACCCTGCAGCAGGACTCGCCGCTGCAGTCGGATGTCCATCAGGCATTGCAGGAACTGACCCGCACGCTGCAGTCGTTGAATGCGCTGTCGGACTATCTGGAACGCCATCCGGAATCGCTGTTGCGCGGAAAACCAGGAGATAAACAATGACGTTTGCCCGGCTCCCCCGCCCGCCGCGCGAGTTTGTCCGCGCTGCTGCGTGCCTCGGCGTCTGCGCCGGATTGGCGGCGCTCGCCGCCTGCTCATCGCCCGTGAGTCACTTCTATACGCTGGGCGATCCCGATGCTACGGCCACCGCCCGCAGCGCGACAGCGCCCGCATTGTTGATCGAAGTGCCGCCGGTGGATGTTCCGTCGCAGGTCGCAAAAAATCAGATGGTGGTACAGACCGGCACGACACAGGTACAGATCCTCGAACAGGAACGCTGGGCTTCGTTGCCCGGTGACGAGATCCGTCGTGCGCTGTCCAGCGATCTGACCCAGCAACTCGGCACGATCGATGTATACGGCACGGCTTATCCGGAAGGTACGCCGGTGTACCGCGTGAGCGTCAACGTACAGCGTTTCGAATCGTGGCCGGGTTCGCATGCGTTGATCGACGCGGTATGGAGCGTGCGCGCTGTCGGCAGCCAGACAGTCATGACTTGCCGCAGCGTTGTGAATCAGCCGGTGACAGGTAGCTACGACGGAGTGGTGGACGGTCATCGTCAGGCCGTACAGCAGATTTCGACGCAGATCGTCGCCGGCATCAGGACGATGGCCGCCGCGCCGCAGGTCCACGCTGCCGCGCCTGCCAAGAAGGCATCCGGCGTAGCGGCCCGGGTCGTGCC
>NZ_JBAURZ010000263.1:0-22972 GCF_049581445.1 Paraburkholderia sp.
GTAATCGACGGTGACGTGAACGTGACGGATAACGGCACGATCAACATCAGCGGTGACTCGACCAACGGTACGGGCGTGATCGAAGGCGACAATGGTTCGATCAATATCTCGGGTAACGGCGCAGCTGACATCACGGGTAACTCGACGACCGGCAACGGCACGGTAATCGACGGTGACGTGAACGTGACGGATAACGGCACGATCAACATCTCCGGCGAGTCGACCAATGGTTCGGGCGTGGTGATCGATCCGAACGGTTCGATCAACATCTCGGGCAACGGCGACTCGAACATTACCGGCAACTCAACGGATGGCAGTGGTGTCGTGGACAACGGCACGATCAACATCACCGACAACGGGACGAGCGAGATTAACGGTAACTCGACCAACGGTTCGGGCGTGGTGATCGATCCGAACGGCACGATCAACATCTCGGGCGACGGCGACTCGAACATTACCGGCAACTCGACGGATGGCAGTGGTGTCGTGGACAACGGGACGATCAACATCACCGACAACGGGACGAGCGAGATTAACGGTAACTCGACCAATGGTACTGGCGTGATCGTTGATCCGAACGGCACGATCAACATCTCGGACAACGGTACGTCGACCATTGATGGGAATTCGACCAACGGTTCAGGTGTGGATCAAAACGGTACGATCAACATCTCCGACAATGGCACGAGCATCATTATCGACAACGGCGACACTACCGTTACCCACGCTGACCCGAAGCCGATCGACAATGGCGGTACCGACGGCGGCAACACCGACAACGGTGGCGACAACGGCGGCAACACTGACAATGGTGGTGCCAACGGTGGAAGCGACAGCACCGGTGGCAACACTGTCCCGACGAACCAGGCCTCGAGCGGCGGTTCCGGCGGCAGTGCGGTCGCGGTGATCGGCGCCATCGGCGCGGGTGGCTTCGCAGCATGGGTGGTGAGCGACGCGATGACGTCTCACTGGTATCTGGAGCAGCCGCAGGCGCTGACCCTGGATTCTGGCGATTCGGCTTACTGGGCAGATGCCTTGCTTGAGCATGTCAGCGTGGACATGGACACGAAGTCTGCCGAGGTGGAGCTTGTCACCCATGCAGGCCCGCTGAACCGTCACCTCGAGTATCGTGACGGCGCTGAAGGTGTGAAGCACTTCTCGTTCGCTGACGCGCAGACGAAGTCGGATCTGTCGGTCAACATGCAGACGCATGAGTACTTCTACACGGAACAAGGCGTCCGCAATGGTCAATCGTACGTGGTGAAGGCGCACGGCTGGCTCAAGTCGGGACTTGGTTCGACGGGCACGCCCGCCGCTACCGCGCCCACGGCTGCCTGATTCCGTCCTCCACGCTACCGGCGCGAAACTGCGCCGGTAGCGTGAGATGAAGGGACTAAGCGGTGATCCGCTCCTTTTCGGGCGGTCGACTCAAAGATATTCCTCGCAGTCTTTTAGGCGGTGCCATTGGCACCGCTTTTTTTTGACCTGCAGAAAATGAAAAGCCGGCCATAAATTAGATGGACTGCTTTAAGAATAATCTTAAAATATTCCACTGGCCCCATATATTTTATGGCGGCCATATCAAATTTAGGAATTGTCCTAAGTCAATCGCAATTTAAATCCATATTGAGCCACGAAAAGCCGTCAGTGAAGCCAGACAGGCGCCTCCATTGAGTCTTATCGCCATCTCATTTTTACGGACTATTCCTATTCGCTTCCGAGTTTCAAACTCTTATTCTTAGTTCTGAGGGCGATGCGCAATTTGATGGACGAAAAATCCTCAAAACGTTTCGCCAAGATGCTTAATTAGATAAGGGTGAATTCAATGTTGTGGAGCACACGCGCAGTAAATCGGAAAATCGCACACGCGATTTGGGTTTTGCCCTTATTAATGGCTGGAACGGCTCACGCGGAGCCCGTCACCGCAGCAAGCGCGAATGTTCCCGCAGCTCAGGTGGCGGTCGATTTCAAAGTTATGCCAGCCGGCGGACGTGAAGAGGCGGCAGTCAAGCAAGTGTTGCGTGCGCAGGCCGCCTTGCTGGGGGATGCCCCTACGAGTCTCGAAGACGTGGAACGTTGGTCGGACCGCCTCACCACGGCGCTGCGCCACGGTGGTTTCCCCATCGGCCAGGTGCTGATGACCGATGCAGACTGGCGCGCCACCATGAAAGGCGCCAAGCCTGTCTTTGTCGCGTATCCCGGCAGAATCAGCAAGGTCACGATCCAGAACAAATCGCGCGTGGCGGATGCACGCCTGCAGCGTCTGGTCACAAAAGCGTTGTGCGGCAAGGAATCGATCGACAACGTCTGTCTGTTGCAAACCTCACGCCTCGAACGCTCGACGGAGCTGCTTCAGGACCTGCCCGGCGTCGCGATCGACAAGGCGCCGCAGTTCGGGCCAGGCGCCGCCCCAGGCGACGTCGATGTTGTGTTCAGCGTGGCTCAAAAGGGCAAGCCCATCGGAGTCGATCTGATTCTCGACAATCAAGGTATCCCGGCAACGGGCCTTTATCGGTTCGGTTTCACTGCTTCGGGCAACAACTACTTCGGCATGGGCGAGAGCTACGCCTTCACGGCGATGCTGACCGACAAGAAAATGTGGACCGGTTCGCTGTCGGGCAGCATGCCGATCCTCGACGACGGCTTGCGCGTCACGGGCGGCATCACGCGTCAGCAGTATGCGATCAACGCCGGTACGCCGATTACAGGCGTGGCCACAACAGCGCAAGCCGGCGTGCTGTACCCGTTCACACGTGGTCTCGACCTCAATGTTTGGGGCGGCGTGTCGCTTCTGCATAGCGAGACGAGCACGACGTACAAAGAGTATGAATTTGCAACACACGGCACGATTGACTCGGTTCGTCTTTCCTTGCAGTCCGACAACGGCGATCGTGCGCAGCAACTGCGCACGAACATTTTGAGTGGTGAAGCCGCCCTGACGCTTGGACATCAACGCAACGACGATCCGCTCGATGCGGGTCCTCAAATGGCGGGCAACTACGCGAAGCTCACCGCTACGGGCTACGGCACTTATGCGCTGACGAAGAGCGGCAACCTCTTTTTGAGTGGCCGTGTGAACAGCCAATACGCGAGCCGCAATCTCGACCCGAGCGAAAAACTCCAGGCCGGCGGTCCGACCGCGGTGCGTGCTTATCGTTCGGACGAAGTGTCCTTCGACGACGGCGTAATCACCAGCGTCGGCCTGTATCAACGCGTCTCGGTCGCGGCCGGACATCAGCTCCAGTTCGGCATCTTTTCCGACTACGCGATCGGCCATGTGAACCACAAGCCTTGGGCCAACTGGGAGTCGGGCTACCCCGGCGTGTCGGATGTCACCAATACCCGCACGCTCGCCGGATACGGCGCGAGCGTGGACTGGCTGACGCCGATCGGCGCGACGGTCTCGGCTTCAGTTTCCAAGCCGTACGGTTTTGCGTCGTCTTCGTGGGTCGAGCCGGGCAAGAAGCCGCTGCAGTACTGGCTCTCGATCACCTGGAACCACTAAGGCTGCGCCCCTGCGCCGAAGGGCGCAAGCAAACGAACACGTTTCAACTGCAATTTAACGAATTCACACATTCTGGAAGACGATCATGAAATTCAGCATCAACAAATTCGAACATCTCTGCTATCGCCGCGAACACGAAAAAGCCGGCCGCGAACTCCTGAAGTTGCTCCATCATATCGACCAACACTACGGCATCCTGATGGATATCGATAGCTGGGCGCAGTCGGACGAAGCGCGCGACATCATGGACGATCACCTGCTCACGCGCTTGACAGCCGCCATGACCACGCTGATGACGGACCCTTCGTTCAAGTTCTCGGACGCTGGCATCGAAAAGATGATGTTGTTCCAGCGTTGGCTGGCTGCAATGTTCGCCTCTAGCCCGTTCCGCAACGCCGATCACATTCTGCGTTCACTCGGCGTCGATGAAGATGCACGCCACGTGATCGATCTTCGCGCTGAAGACGTCCGCAAATTCCAGTTGTTTTATCTGCCGGAGTCGGAAGTGCGTCTCGATTGGGACGCGCTCTGGAATCACAACAAGACGATGGCCGCGAGCCTCGCAATGACCATCATGTCATCGCGCTTCCTTGGAACGCCGTCCGCGCATCAAAAGCGCGAAGTGATCTTGCGGTGGCTGCCGGAGCGTCTGGCGCAGGTCGAGAGCATCGACAAGCTGCCGATGGGTGTGCTGCACGACATGTACATGCACTGCAGCTACGCGGATCTGCCGGGCAAACACGACATCAAGAAGCCGATTAACACGCTGATTCGCCGCAAGCTCGCGAGCCTCGATCTGCATGATGTCGAGCGCAAAGCCGTGCCCATTGTGAACGGCAAGCCTGTCCTGCTGGTGGTGCTCGAATGGTTCTCGAAGAACCACTCGATCTACCGTACCCATTCGCAAACAATGGTCGCCATGCGCGACAAGTTCCATCTCATCGGGATGGGTTACAACGGACGCGTCGACGATACCGGCAAGGAAGTGTTCCACGAGTTCATCCCGTTTGACGGCCAGAACGTGTGGGAAGTCGCACGTCAGGTACGCACGGTCAGCGAGGAACGTCAGGCGCAAATGATGTACATGCCGAGCGTCGGCATGTTCCCGATCACGATGGTGCTGGCCAACCTGCGCGTCGCGCCGCTCCAGTTGATGGCGCTGGGCCACCCCGCGACGACGCACGGTCATGCAATGGACTACGTCGTCGTGGAAGAAGACTATGTGGGCGACAAGGAGTGCTTTAGCGAAGAACTGCTGCAATTGCCGTCGGACGGCATGCCCTACCGTGCGCCTGCTGCCTTGCTCGAACTGGATCTGCCGCCTGCGAAAGCGCCGTCTAACGTGGTCAAGATCGCTGTGGCGGGCACTACGATCAAGCTGAATCCGGGCTTCCTGAATACGTGTGCGGCCATTGCGCGTGAATCGAAAGTGCCGGTGGAGTTTCACTTCCTCGTCGGACAGGCGACGGGTCTCGTCTTCCCGCAGGTTCGCAATCTGATCCGCCGGCTGCTGGGCACCGCCGCTGTGGTCCACAAGCATCAGAACTACGCGAACTATATGAAGGTGATCGCCGGCTGCGACATGTTCCTGAATCCGTTCCCGTTCGGCAATACCAATGGGATTGTGGACACGGTCTGGGCGGGGCTGGTTGGAGTCTGCAAGACCGGGCGTGAAGTGCACGAGCATATCGACGAAGGCATGTTCCGTCGACTCGGCTTCCCGGAGTGGATGGTCGCGAAATCCAGCGAGGACTACAAGGCCGCCGCGTTGCGATTGATCGAGAACCCGCAGGAACGTTGTGAGCTCGCCGCATCACTGGCCGGTCCGAAGGCAGTGGAAAAGCTGATCTTCCAGGGGCGTCCGGAAATTCTCGGCGAGCGCATGCAGGGGTTGTGGCTCGACAAGGTGCAAGCGACGGTCTGAGCGTCGGCCTTCAAACGTCAAATGAGTGCCGGTCTTCAACGAAGTCGCGGCATTCATGACGTTAAATTCTACGGGTAGCCACCTTGGCGGACAGCTTGATCTGTTCTGTCAATTGATTGAATCTGAGCGGGAAAGCGGTCTACATCAAAACAATATCGTACTGCTCCTGACTCAAATTCGACTCCACCTGCAACGACACCGGCTTCCCAATAAAGTCGATCAACATCGCCAGATGTTGCGACTCCTCCTCAAGAAACAGATCGATCACCTGCTGCGATGCCACCACCCGGAACTCGCGCGGATTGAACTGGCGCGACTCGCGCAGGATCTCACGCAGCACGTCATAGCAGACCGTGCGCGCCGTCTTCACCTGACCCTTACCCTCGCACACCGGACAAGGTTCGCACAGCACATGCGCGAGCGATTCGCGCGTGCGCTTGCGGGTCATCTCCACCAGCCCAAGCTGCGAAAAACCATTCACCGTGACCCGCGTGCGATCGCGTGACAACGCTTTCTTCAACTCGCCGAGAACCTGATCGCGATGCTCCACGTTCTCCATGTCGATGAAGTCGATGATGATCACGCCACCCAGATTGCGCAGCCGCAATTGGCGCGCAATGGTATGCGCGGCCTCGAGGTTGGTCTTGAAGATCGTATCGTCGAAATTGCGAGCGCCGACGTAGCCGCCGGTGTTGACGTCGATCGTGGTCATGGCTTCGGTCTGGTCGATCACCAGATAGCCGCCCGATTTCAGATCGACCCGCCGCGACAACGCGCGCTGAATCTCGGTCTCGATGTTGTACAGATCGAAGAGCGGCCGCTCGCCCGTGTAGTGATGCAGTTTCGAAGAGACCGCTGGCGTGAATTCAGCCGCGAAGTCCGACAGCATCTGGAAGGTTTCGCGCGAATCGACCTGGATGCGCGTGGTCTCGTCGTTGACGAAATCACGCAGCACGCGCTGCGCGAGATTCAGATCCTGGTACAGCAGGCTAGTGGGCGGCATGCGTTGGCCCTGCGACAGAATCGTCGCCCACGTCTTGCGGAGATACGCGACGTCGCCGCCCAGCTCTTCGCTCGTCGAGTCTTCGGCAATCGTGCGTACGATGTAGCCGCCTTTCTCGTCAGCGGGCAACACGGCCGTCAGACGCGCGCGTATCGCTTCACGTTCGGCTTCGCTCTCGATCTTTTGCGAAATCCCGATATGCGGTTCCTGCGGCAGATAGACCAGCGTACGGCCCGCAATGCTCACCTGGGTGGACAGACGCGCGCCCTTGGTGCCGATAGGGTCTTTGACCACCTGCACCATCAACGTCTGACCTTCGAAGACGATCTTTTCGATGGGTTGATGCGGCACCTGATGTTGCGGTTCGCCGGCCAGGCGCGGATGCCAGATATCGGCGACGTGCAGAAACGCTGCCCGTTCGAGGCCGATATCGATAAAAGCCGATTGCATGCCCGGCAGCACGCGTACCACTTTGCCGAGATAGACGTTGCCGACGCGCCCGCGCGACAGCGTGCGTTCGACGTGAAGTTCCTGGACGGCGCCTTGCTGGACCAGCGCGACGCGCGTTTCCTGCGGCGTGACATTGATCAGGATTTCTTCATTCATGGTGTTGTTTTAGAAGTCGATGCGCGCTGCACGCAGAAGGGCAGCGGTTTCAAAAAGAGGCAAACCCATGATACCTGAATAGGACCCTTCAATACGCTCGATAAACTCCGCCGCGCGCCCTTGCACGCCATAAGCGCCCGCCTTGCCGAAGGGTTCGCCGCTGGCGACGTAGTGTGCGAGCGCGTCCGCTTGCACTGCAGCAAAGCGCACGCGCGAGACCGACAGCGCGGCAGGCAGCAGAATGCCGCTTGCATCGACGACAGCCAGTGCGGTCAGCACCTCGTGCTCGCGGCCCCCGAGGCGCGTGAGCATGGCGATGGCATCGGCGGCGTCGATGGGTTTGCCGAGAATCGCATCGTCGATCGTGACCGTTGTATCCGCAACCAGGACAGGCGCCTCGCGATGCCCGCCGGCAACGAGCCGCGCGTGCGCTGCTTCGGCCTTGGCCTGGCAGACTCGCACCACGTAATCGTGTGCAGGCTCACCTGGAATTTCGGCTTCGAGCGCTTCGGCGTCTTCATCGGGGCGCGGTAGCAGCAGCTCATAGCGCACGCCGAGTTGCTGCAGCAACTCCTGTCGGCGTGGGCTCTGGGAAGCGAGGTAGACGAACGGGTGCAGGGCGGCAGTCGGCGCAGGCATAAATGGTCTCGGTCAAGCGTGATGCGTGAAGGTTGGCGGATATGCGATGTGCGTGACAGGTGCAATCGGCGCACGCTCGGAAAAAGTGCGCTTGCGGCTCGCTGGACGGGCACACGGACGCGTGAAATTCTGGGCAGCAAGGCGCCCTAACACTCAGGCGCCCAAGCACCCAGGCACTCAGCCTTTTAGACGCAAGCCGCCACCGTAGCAGGGCGCAAGCGTCGCCCGTACCTAAGAGACAGCGTGCAGGGCTCAAGCGCCTCTGCGCGCATCGCGCATTTACACACGGTGATAGGGATGATTTTGCGTGATGGTCCACGCGCGGTAAAGCTGTTCGGCGAGCAGCACGCGCACCATTGCATGCGGCAACGTCAGACTCGAAACGCGCAGCAGCATGTCGGCGCGTGCCTTGAGATCGGGATCGAGCCCGTCCGCACCACCGATCAGGAACGCCACGTCGCGCCCGTCCTGTTGCCAGCCTGGAAGTGCAGCCGCAAGCTGCATCGTGGTCCAGTCTTTGCCGCGCTCGTCGAGTGCGACGATGCGGGCGTTCTTCGGCAACGCCGCTTCGATCTTTTGCCGCTCAGCCGCCATCACACTTTCAGCCGGCCGCCCTGACGAACGCTGCTCGGGCTTGATCTCGCGCAGCTCGATACGCAGCTCGGGCGGCATGCGTTTCGCGTATTCGTCAAAGCCGGTGGCGATCCAGTCCGGCATCTTGTGGCCGACGGCGAGGATATGCAGTTTCATCGCTGAAGGTCAGATCAACGTTGGATACGGCAGCGTCAGCAACACGCCTAGCGGCGGCGAGCCGGCGCTTTGCGCGCGGGTTTGGCAGCTGCCGGTTCTTCGTCTTCTTCGTCCTCGTCCGGTTCGCTCGAACGTGCGCCGCCGAACGGGCTGGACGTGCTCAGCTTCACGCGGACCGGCTTGTCGCCCCAGATTTCTTCGAGGTTGTAGTACTGGCGCAGCGCGGGTTGCAGGATGTGCACGACGGCGTCGCCGCAATCGACCAGCACCCATTCGCCGACGTCCTCGCCTTCGGTGCTGATGACCTCACCGCCATTTTCCTTGACCTTTTCGCGCACGCTGGAAGCGAGTGCCTTGGTCTGACGGTTCGAGGTGCCGGAGGCGACGATCACGCGATCGAACAGGCCGGTCAGGTGGCTGGTGTTGAACACCTTGATGTCTTGCGCTTTCACGTCTTCGAGGGCGTCGACGATCGCGCGTTGCAGTTTGCGAATATCCATTAGGGTTACCGGTGGTACAGATGATGTTGAAGAATATAGTCCCACACCTCAGTGGGGACATGGCTCGCGGCCTCGTTCTGGTGCTGGCCGCCGGCATGCTGGACTAGACGTTCGCGCAGGAGTGCGCGGATATCGGTGGCCGAAACGTCGAAGGCCAGCGTGGTATCGATCAGCAGATGACCACAGGGTGTTGCTTGCAATACGTCCGCGTCCGCCTGACGCGCGGCAATTTCCGCGGCAACCGCCGGTGGGATTGAGGCGAGCTCGAAGCCGGGACGCGTTGCGACGCAGATATGCGCGAACTCGAAGAGGCGCCGCCAGTCGCGCCACGTGTCGAGTCGCACCAACTGGTCAGCGCCGATCAACAGGGACAGAGACACTTGCGCGCCTTCCCGTTCACGCCACCGTTGCAGGGTTTCGACCGTGTAGGTGGGGCCATCCTGTTCGATCTCGTCAGTGGCGACGCTCACCTTGACGCCGGGCAGCACCAGCGAGCTGGCCGCTGCGCGTGTCATGGCGAGACGATCGGCGGCCGGCGATACCTCGGGCTTCTGCCACGGCTGCCCGGCCGGCAGCAGCACCAGTTCGGTCAGTTGCAGCACCTCGGCGAAGCGCCGCGCGAGCGCAAGATGGCCGTCGTGAATCGGGTCGAAAGTGCCGCCCAGGAGGCCAATCCGGCGGGGCAGGGCAACGGGTTGAGCGTTCGGCTTCAGGTGATGATCCTTGGTCGTAGCCACGCGTGCGGGATGACGAGCAGGCATGCCGTCAAACCCACTCGCGCGGCACGAGGAAATCGCTGTAAAGGCGAGCCTCGGGCGAGCCCGGTTGCGGCTGCCAGTTGTAGCGCCAGTTCACCACAGGCGGCATCGACATCAGAATCGATTCGGTGCGTCCGCCACTCTGCAGCCCAAACAGTGTGCCACGGTCGAAGACCAGGTTGAACTCGACGTAGCGGCCACGCCGGTATGCCTGGAAATCCCGCTCGGCCTCGCCGTACGGCATGCTGCGGCGTTTTTCGATGATCGGCAGGTATGCCTTGAGGAACCCGTCGCCCACGCTTTTAAGCATCTCGAATGATTTTTCGAAGCCCGGCTCCGAGAAATCGTCGAAGAAGATCCCGCCAATGCCGCGCGGTTCGTTGCGATGCTTGAGGAAGAAATACTCGTCGCACCATTGCTTGAAGCGCGGATACAGCTCGGCGCCGTAAGGCGCGAGCGAATCGTGGCAGACGCGGTGAAAGTGCTGTGCGTCTTCTTCGAAGCCGTAATAGGGTGTCAGATCCATGCCGCCGCCAAACCAGAACACGGGCGCCTCCCCGGCCTTGGTGGCGACCAGCATGCGCACGTTCATGTGTACAGTCGGGCAATACGGATTGTGCGGGTGCAGCACGAGCGACACGCCCATCGCCTCGAAACCCCGTCCCGCAAGCTGCGGCCGCGCCGCGCTGGCCGAACCTGGCAATGTGTCGCCCGCCACGTCGGAAAAACCGATCCCCGCGCGCTCGAAAAACTCGCCGCCTTCGAGAATGCGTGTGGTGCCGCCGCCGCGCAGCTTTTCGCCCGGCTCGCGCTGCCACGTGTCGGTGGCGAATGGCTTGCCGTCGAACGCGCCGAGCACGTCGGCGATGTGCGTCTGCAAGCCTTGCAGCCAACCGCGAACAGCCTGTACGTCGTAGTTCGAATCCGTCATGAATGCAGGTGCTGGGGGCGGCGCGCTGAGCGTGCCGCGGGGTCGTTGGTGAAAAGAAGCGGTTATGCGTTCCGCTAATGGTGCTTGCCGTGCGACGCGCGGTCGACGCGTGCCGGTGTCAGGTTGCCTATGCATGCGTGCCATGCGGCTTTGGCCGCCACCGTCTGTGCGCGCTGCGGGCGCGACAGGCAATGAAATCGGGCCGCCCGATGCACCGCAACACGCCTGGCTATCGTGCAAATCCGCAGTGTAGCGCCGATGGCGCGTCGGGCCTCTGCGGGTAAGCGCGGAGATACCGGGGTACCCCGCGCTGGTGATGCTTGCAGGGTTGCGCCCGGTAAGTGGCGGATAACCGGCTCAGCCGTGTTTGCGGTTCAGCGCCCGGTAACCGATGTCGCGCCGATACTGCATGCCGTCGAACGAGATCTGGTTGATCGTCTCGTAGGCCACCGATTGGGCACTGCGCACCGAGTCGGCCAGTCCGACCACACACAGCACGCGGCCACCCGACGTGGTGAGCTTGCCGTCCGTCAGCGTCGTGCCGGCGTGGAAAGTCACCGCATCGGCGGTTTCGGCCGGAATGTCGTTGATCCGGTCGCCTTTGCGCGGCGCGTCCGGATAGTTGTGCGCGGCCAGCACGACACCCAGCGCGGTGCGGCGGTCCCATTCCAGCTCGACGGTATCCAGCGTACCGGCAATCGCCTGCTCGACCACTTTCGAATAGTCGCCCTTCAGACGCGCCATGATCGGCTGCGTTTCCGGGTCGCCCATCCGGCAGTTGAACTCGAGTGTCTTCGGGTTGCCGTGCGCGTCGATCATCAGCCCGGCGTACAGGAAACCCGTATAGCGGATGCCTTCCTTCTCCATGCCGCGCACCGTGGGCAGGATGACTTCGCGCATCACGCGGGCATGCAGTTGCGGCGTCACAATCGGCGCAGGCGAGTACGCGCCCATACCGCCGGTATTCGGGCCCTGATCGCCGTCCATCAGGCGCTTGTGATCCTGGCTCGAGGCGAGCGCCAGGACGTGCTTGCCGTCCACCATCACGATGAAGCTGGCTTCTTCGCCCGCGAGGAACTCTTCGATCACGACACGCGCGCCAGCGTCGCCGAGCTTGTTGTCCGACAGCATCATGTCGACGGCCGCGTGCGCCTCTTCGAGCGTCTGCGCCACCACCACGCCCTTGCCGGCTGCCAGGCCGTCGGCCTTGATCACGATGGGTGCGCCCTTCGCGTCGAGGTAGGCGTGTGCAGCGGCGACGTCGGCGAAGGTTTCGTATTCGGCGGTGGGAATTGCGTGACGCTTCATGAACGCCTTCGCGAAATCTTTCGAGCTTTCGAGCTGCGCGGCTTCCTTCGTGGGTCCGAAGATCTTCAGCCCGCGCGAGCGGAACAGATTGACGATCCCCGCGGCGAGCGGTGCTTCCGGCCCGACGAGCGTAAAGGCGATCTGTTCTTTCTCGACGAAATCGGCGAGCGCGGCCGGCTCAGTGATGTCGACGTTGCGCAGACGCTCGTCCTGGGCGGTGCCGCCGTTGCCCGGGGCAACGTAGACGAGCTGAACCCGCGGCGATTGCGCGAGCTTCCAGGCAAGCGCGTGTTCGCGACCGCCGGAACCGACGACGAGTAACTTCATGTGATTCCCCGAAGACTTAAAAACCATGAACGGCTAACGCGCTGGCATCAGCCGTGAAATTCCCCAACATTCACATCTGGCGAACAATCAACCTGCGCCGCCGGCAACGCGCCATCCATCGCAAACCCAGTCTGCTCGCAAGACGGCAAGCAAAACCCGTGCGACCTTGGACGAACAGAGTGCGGGCGCTGCCCCATGGCGCGCCCGCGCTACGCTCATTCGTCGGCGATCGCCGCGTTTGTATAGACTTCCTGCACGTCGTCCAGATTTTCGAGCGCGTCGAGCAGCTTTTGCATTTTCACCGCGTCGTCGCCCGTGAACTCCACTTCCGTCTGAGGCTTCATCGTCACCTCGGCCAGTTCCGCCTTGAAGCCTGCGGCTTCCAGCGCGGTCTTCACCTTCGGGAAATCGTTGGGCGGGCAGAGCACCTCGATACTGCCGTCCTCATTCGTCACCACGTCGTCGGCGCCGGCTTCGAGCGCGGCGTCCATCAGCTTGTCTTCCGGCGTGCCGGGCGCGAACAGGAACTGGCCGATGTGATCGAACATGAACGCCACCGAGCCGTCCGTGCCCATGTTGCCGCCATTCTTCGAGAACGCGTGACGCACTTCCGCGACGGTGCGGATTCGGTTGTCGGTCATCGTGTCGACGATCACCGCCGCACCACCGATACCATAACCTTCGTAGCGGATTTCTTCGTAGCTTGCGCCATCGACGCCGCCAACGCCACGCTGGATGGCGCGGTTGACGTTGTCCTTCGGCATATTGGCGTCATATGCCTTTTCGACGGCGAGCCGCAGACGCGGGTTCGTGTCGATTTCGCCTCCGCCCATGCGGGCAGCAACCTGAATTTCCTTGATGAGCCGCGTCCAGACCTTGCCGCGCTTGGCGTCGGCCGCTGCTTTCTTATGCTTGATGTTGGCCCATTTCGAATGACCCGCCATACCTTTCTCCATCGCGCGCGCCAGCGGGGCGCACGCATAGTGCAATTGTCGTTGCGATGCCGGGCGCTTGAGACGGCGCGCCTTGATGTCAAGGCGCGATATCAGACCGCGGTGTCAGACCGTTCTCAGCTTGAACCTGAAACGCCCGGCAGTCCGGTCCGGGCCCGTCTGGACTGGATCTGGTGGACCGGCGCCCGCAAGCAACGCGGTTCGGTTGGGGCGATGCCAGCCGACCTCTGACAGCATAAAAGCGCCATGCCGGTCTGCGCGGGCCCCGCAAAGGCGCGATGCGCCGGGCGAATGTGCAAGTTGAGTCGCTCAATGAGCGGATGCGAATTTTATCATGCCGCAGGGGTGCGGCAGTGGGGCGCAGCGAGGTAAACGCTTGGTTTGCTGGCCAGAGGCCATCTTTTGAGCGAACTTGCAAGCGATCGATACGATGGCGTCGGCGCTTGCCGCGCGCGGCAAAACGTTCGAAAAGGCTCGAACCGTTGATCGCGCCCGCTTGACCAGGCGCAGGCGGTCCGCGCCGCCCGCACCATCACATTCAGTTCTTCGTCCCAAACAGCCGGTCGCCAGCATCGCCCAGTCCGGGCACGATATACGCGTGCTCATTGAGGTGCGAATCGAGCGACGCGACGTAGAGTTTCACGTCCGCATGAGCGTCCTGGAACACCTGGACGCCTTCGGGCGCCGCCACCAGCGCGAGGAACATGATGTTCTCGCCGCTGACGCCACGGCGTTTGAGCACATCCACCGCATGCGCGGCGGAGTAGCCGGTAGCCACCATCGGATCGCACAGGATGAAGATGCGGTCTTCGAGATCGGGCAGACGCACGAGGTATTCGACCGGCCGGTGGTCCTCGGCCCGGTAGACGCCGATATGCCCGACCCGCGCCGACGGAATCAGCTCAAGCAGGCCATCCGACATGCCGATACCGGCCCGCAGCACCGGCACGATGGCCAGCTTCTTGCCGGCGATCACCGGCGCGTCGATCTCGACGAGCGGCGTTGTGACCCGGCGCGTGGTCATGGGCAGGTTGCGGGTGATTTCATAGCCCATCAGCAGCGTGATCTCGCGCAGCAGTTCGCGGAACGTACGCGTCGAGGTATCCCGATCGCGCATGTGGGAAAGCTTGTGCTGGATCAGCGGGTGATCGAGGATGAAAAGATTGGGAAAACGGCTGTCCTGTGTCATGGCGGAGGCGCTAGCGGCGGCAAGAGGAATCGGTCGGCGGCCTGCATAGCCGGAGGACCGGCTGACGGGCGCGCCACGGCTGCAAGTTTACCGAAAGTGCCGCCCGAAGATATGGGAGATTGAAGCATCGCGGCACGGTCGCGCACTGATTCTTCTAGAATCGGGGAAACTGCCCGCGCGCGCCGCCGCCACAACCGGCACAACCGCCGCATAACCGAGGAGATGCATATGGACATGGGAATCGCAGGACGCACCGCGCTGGTCTGTGCGGCCAGCAAGGGGCTGGGCCGAGGCTGCGCGGAGGCACTCGCCGCCGAGGGCGTGAATCTGGTGATCGTGGCCCGTACGGCGGCGACACTCGAGGAAACCGCCGCCGCGATCCGCGCGCAAAGCGGCGTCGAGGTAAAGACGGTCGCTTGCGACATCACCACGCCAGCGGGTCGCGCCGCCGCGCTCGCCGCCTGTCCGGAGCCGGACATTCTCGTCAACAATGCGGGTGGTCCACCGCCGGGCGACTTCCGCAAGTTCACGCACGATGACTGGATCAGCGCGCTGGAAGCCAACATGCTCACGCCGATCGAGCTGATCCGCGCAACCATCGACAGCATGATCGCGCGCAACTTCGGGCGCGTCGTCAACATCACGAGTTCCGCGGTGAAGGCGCCGATCGACGTGCTGGGCCTGTCCAATGGCGCCCGTTCAGGGTTGACTGGGTTTGTGGCCGGTGTCGCGCGCAAGGTGGCCCGCGACGGGGTGACGATCAACAATCTGCTGCCGGGTCTCTTCGATACGGATCGCATCGCGACGACCTTCGACGCCCAGGCGAAGGCGCAAAACATCTCCGTAGAGGAAGCACGCAAGCAGCGCATGACGACCATCCCGGCCGGCCGTCTCGGCAATCGTGACGAGTTTGGCCGTGCCTGTGCGTTCCTGTGCAGCGTACACGCGGGCTACATCACGGGACAGAACTGGTTGATCGACGGCGGCGTTTATCCCGGCACCTTCTGAGCGCAGCCGGTCCATGCGGGCGCGCCGCGCCGCGGCTGCGCCCTGACCATCACAACAACCTACGAAACCACGAATCTGGAGCCTTGACTCATGACCACCCGCATCGCGCTGATCGCGCACGACCATAAAAAAGACGATATCGTCAAACTCGCGGGCGAATACGTTGAAACGTTGCGGCGCTGCGAGATTGTCGCCACCGGTACGACCGGCACGCGGATTGCGCAGGCGCATGGATTGACTGTGCAGAGAATGCTGTCGGGCCCGCACGGGGGCGACCTGCAGATCGGCGCGCAACTCGCGGAAGGCCACGTCGACATGGTGATTTTCCTGCGCGATCCGATGACGCCGCAGCCGCACGAACCGGACATCAACGCGCTGGTGCGCGCGTGCGACGTCCACAACGTGCCGTGCGCAACCAACATTTCGACCGCGCGGATGATTCTTGAAGTTCTGACCTTGCGGCACGCCGAGCAAGTCTGAGGCGGGAAGGCGCCGCGAGCCACCGGCCGCGGACCAGCCGTAGCGAGCACCGGTAGCAAAGCTTTCCGCGAAATCCCTCAAACACCCACTACCAACTGCAATGATGTTGAATGGGACCAGAGTGACCGCTATAGCGTTAGCTCTGACCGACAAAGGAGACAAGATGGTCAAGGCAATCCGATTCGATAAGCCAGGCGGCCCTGAAGTGATGAAATGGGTCGACGTCGAGGTGGGCGAGCCCGGCAACGGCGAGATTCGCATCAAGCAGCATGCGGTCGGCCTCAATTACATCGACGTGTATTTCCGCACCGGTTTGTATCCGTTGCCGCTGCCGGGTGGTCTCGGCATGGAGGCGGCCGGCGCGGTCACCTCGGTGGGCGCTGGTGTGACCGACCTGAAACCTGGCGACCGCGTCGCCTATGTAGCACGGCCGCCGGGCGCCTACGCTCAGGAACGGGTCCTTCCAGCCGCCCAGGTGGTAAAGATGCCGGATGCGCTGAGTTACGAACAGGCCGCCTCGGTGATGCTGCAAGGTCTCACTGCGCAATACCTGTTGCGACGCACCTATCCGGTCAAGGCTGGCGACACGATCTTGATCCAGGCAGCGGCCGGTGGCGTCGGCTTGCTGGTTTGCCAATGGGCCAAGGCGCTGGGAGCGACGGTGATCGGCACGGTCGGCTCGGACGAAAAGGCGGAAATCGCCAAGGCACACGGCTGCGACCATGTCATCGTCTATACGCGCGAAAACTTTACCAAACGCGTGCGTGAGATCACCAACGGCGCAGGCGTGCCTGTGGTGTACGACTCGATCGGCAAGGACACCATGACGGCGTCGTTGGATTGCCTCGCGCCGCTCGGCATGTTCGTGAGTTTCGGCAACGCCTCGGGTCCGCTGCCGCCGCTGGACGCTTCTGAACTGGCCGGACGCGGCTCGCTTTTCTTTACGCGCCCGACATTGTTCACCTATATCGGCAAGCGCAGCGACTATGAGGCGATGTCTGCTGAACTGTTTGACGTGCTGGTTTCGGGCAAGGTCAAGACCAGCATCAATCAGCGCTATGCGCTCGCCGACGTAGCGAAGGCACATGAGGATCTGGAAGGTCGCCGCACCACCGGTTCGACAATCCTCGAGCCTTAAGCGGGAAGGGCACGTTCAACCGTTTTTCGCACGCCCCGCTGTAAACCTCTCCAAGCCAATCCCCATCGGCATCAGGCCGTTCCAGCTTCACTGGAACGGCCATTTTTGTTTACGCCATTTTTACGCCACCCCAGCCATCTTTGACCAGCCCTTTACGCGCTTCGGCATAACGTTCTACCCATCCAAAGTCCGTTAATGGAGAACACAAAATGGATGTGCTGTACGTCGGGGGGATAGTGCTTTTTGCGGCGCTGACCTTTGCTTTAATTGCCGGCTGCGAAAAGCTGATGCAGTTCCGCCGCGGTCAGGGGGCTCGTTCATGACCTGGATCATGTGGTTATCAGGCGCGGCCACCGCGCTGCTATTTGCTTACCTCGTTTATGCGCTACTGCGCGCGGAGGACATTGAATGAACTCCAACAATGTCCTGCAAATGGTCATTTATCTGGTCGTGCTGCTGGCGGCCGCGGTGCCCGTTTCGCGTTATCTGACGCGTGTGATGGATGGCAGTTCCCGGGTGGTTCGCTTCGGCGGCCCGCTCGAGCGCTTGCTCTATCGCATTGCCGGTGTCGACGCTTCCACTGAGATGGGCTGGAAGCAATATGCTGTCGCTGTCATTGCGCTCAACGTGCTCGGCACGTTGTTTCTGTATGTGCTGTTGCGGATTCAAGGCTGGTTGCCTGGCAATCCCCAACAGTTCGGTCCGATGTCGGTGGATAGCGCGTTCAATACGGCGGTCAGCTTCGTCACCAACACGAACTGGCAGGATTACACGCCTGAACAGACCGTTGGCTATCTGACGCAGATGCTCGGCTTCACGGTCCAGAACTTCTTCTCGGCGGCGAGCGCCATCGTGGTGGTGATCGCGTTGATTCGCGGTTTTGCGCGCCATACGGCGCAGACCATCGGCAACTTCTGGGTCGACATCACGCGTGTGACGCTGTACGTGCTGATGCCGATGGCGGCGATCATCGCGGTGCTGCTGATGAGCCAGGGCGTGATCCAGAACTTCAAGTCGTATCAGGACGTGCCGACGCTGCAGACCACCACCTATGCTGCACCGAAGCTCGATGCGCAAGGCAACCCGGTGAAGGATGCGAAGGGCAACACGGTGACAGTCGACACCAAGGTGACGACACAAACCATCGCCATGGGCCCGGTGGCTTCGCAGGAAGCGATCAAGATGCTCGGCACCAACGGTGGCGGCTTCTTTAACGCGAACTCGGCGCACCCGTACGAAAACCCGACGCCGTTCAGCAACTTCGTGCAGATCTTCTCGATCCTGATCATTCCGGCGGCGCTGTGCCTCGTGTTTGGACGGATGATCTCGGACCGCAAGCAGGGCGTTGCGGTGCTCGCCGTGATGACGATTGCGTTTGCCGCTTGCGTGGTCGGTGAAATCAGCGCGGAGCAGGCTGGGAATCCGACCTTGACCTCGCTGCACGTCGATCAGTCCGCCAATGCGTTGCAGCCGGGCGGCAACATGGAAGGCAAGGAAACGCGCTTCGGCATCGCGCAAACCGGCATCTTCACGGTCGCCACCACGGCGGCATCGTGCGGTGCGGTGGACGCGGCGCACGATTCGCTGACGCCGCTCGGTGGCCTCTACCCGATGCTGCTGATCCAGTTGGGCGAAGTGATCTTCGGCGGCGTGGGCTCCGGTATGTACGGGATGCTCGTGTTCGCACTGCTCGCTGTGTTCGTGGCTGGCCTGATGATTGGCCGCACGCCGGAATATGTCGGCAAGAAGATCGAAGCGTATGAGATGAAGATGGTGTCGATCGTGGTGCTGCTCACGCCGATGCTGGTGCTGGTCGGCACGTCGATCGCCGTACTGTGCGATGCGGGCAAGGCGGGTATTTCCAACCCCGGCGCGCATGGCTTTTCTGAAATTCTCTACGCGTTCAGCTCCGCTGCGAATAACAACGGTAGCGCGTTTGCCGGTCTGTCGGTGAACACACCGTTCTACAACTGGCTCACGGCGATTGCGATGTGGTTCGGCCGCTTCGGCACGATTGTGCCGGTGCTGGCGATTGCCGGTTCGCTTGCCAGCAAGAAGCGTCTGGCTGTTACAGGCGGCACGCTGCCCACCCACGGCCCGCTCTTCGTCGTACTGCTGCTTGGCACCGTGCTGCTGGTTGGCGCACTGACGTATGTGCCTGCGCTCGCGCTTGGTCCCGGCGTCGAACATCTGATGATGATCGCTGGCCATTAACACGGGCTATTCGGGAAAAACGAGGATTCAATGACTGAACATAATGCAACGCGGTCCATGTTCGATCCGGCGCTAGTGCGTCCCGCGATCGTGGACTCATTCAAGAAACTTACGCCACGCACGCAGTTCCGTAACCCGGTGATGTTCTGCGTGTACGTCGGCAGTATCCTGACGACCATTCTGTGGGTCGCCGCACTCGCCGGCCAGGCCGAAGCGCCGGCGGGGTTCATCCTCGCGGTCACGCTGTGGCTGTGGTTCACGGTGCTCTTCGCTAACTTCGCGGAGGCGCTTGCCGAAGGCCGATCAAAGGCCCAGGCTGCGTCGCTGCGTAGTGCGAAGAAAGACGTGATCGCCAAGAAGCTCAACGAGCCGCATCCGAAGTCGCCGATCCGCATCATGACGGCTACCGATCTGCGCAAGGGCGACGTGGTGCTGGTTGAAACCGGCGACGTGATCCCGGCTGACGGCGAAGTCATTGAAGGCGTCGCGTCGGTGGACGAATCGGCCATCACCGGCGAATCCGCGCCGGTGATCCGCGAATCGGGCGGCGACTTCTCGTCGGTGACGGGCGGCACACGCGTGCTGTCAGACTGGATCGTAGTGAAGGTAACGGCCAATCCTGGCGAAGCCTTCCTCGACCGCATGATCGCGATGGTCGAAGGCGCCAAGCGTCAAAAGACGCCGAACGAAATCGCGCTGACGATTCTGCTGGTTGCGCTGACTATCGTGATGCTGCTCGCCACGGCGACGCTGCTGCCGTTCTCGATCTTCTCGGTGGAAGCGGCCAAGGCAGGTCATGTGGTGACAATCACCGCGCTCGTCGCGCTGCTGGTGTGTCTGATTCCGACCACTATCGGCGGTCTGCTGTCGGCGATCGGTGTGGCCGGTATGAGCCGCATGATGCAGGCGAATGTGATTGCGACTTCGGGTCGTGCTGTGGAAGCAGCCGGCGACGTGGACGTGCTGCTGCTCGACAAGACCGGCACGATCACGCTCGGCAATCGTCAGGCCTCGACGTTCGTACCGGCGCCGGGCGTCACCGAAGAAGTGCTGGCCGATGCCGCGCAACTGTCCTCGCTCTCGGACGAGACGCCGGAAGGCCGCAGCATCGTCGTGCTCGCCAAGCAGCGCTTCAATATCCGCGCACGTGACATGGCTTCGCTGCATGCGGTGTTTCTCGCCTTCACCGCGCAAACGCGCATGAGCGGCGTCGATCTGCCGGGCCGCGAAATCCGCAAGGGTGCGGCCGATGCGGTGAAGCATTACGTCCAAGCCAACGGTGGCCGCTATCCGGCTGAAGTGAACAATGCCGTCGCTGAAGTGGCCCGTCGCGGCAGCACGCCGCTGGTGGTCGCCGAAAAGGGCGAGCAGGGCGCACGCGTGCTCGGCGTGATCGAGTTGAAGGACATCGTCAAGGGCGGCATCAAGGAGCGCTTTGCCGAACTGCGCAAAATGGGTATCAAGACCATCATGGTGACGGGCGACAACCGGTTGACCGCAGCGGCGATTGCAGCCGAAGCGGGCGTCGACGATTTCCTCGCGGAAGCTACGCCGGAAGCCAAACTCACGACGATCCGCGCGCACCAGGCTGAAGGCCGTCTGGTGGCGATGACGGGTGACGGCACCAACGACGCTCCTGCGCTCGCACAGGCCGACGTTGCAGTGGCGATGAACACCGGCACGCAGGCGGCGAAGGAAGCCGGCAACATGGTCGATCTGGATTCGAACCCGACCAAGCTGATCGAGATTGTCGAGATCGGCAAGCAGATGCTGATGACGCGCGGCTCGCTCACGACGTTCTCGATTGCCAACGACGTCGCGAAGTACTTCGCCATCATCCCTGCTGCGTTCGCGACGACGTATCCGGCCCTGAACACGCTGAACGTGATGCATCTTGCGACGCCGGCCTCGGCGATCATGTCGGCGGTGATCTTCAATGCACTGATCATCGTTCTGCTGATTCCGCTGGCATTAAAGGGTGTGAAATACCGGCCGCTCGGCGCGGCGATCCTGTTGCGCCGCAATCTGCTGGTGTATGGCCTGGGCGGGATCATCGTGCCGTTTATCGGCATCAAGCTGATCGACATGGTGCTGGCCGCGTTCGGCTGGGTCTAACAGGCTTTAAGTGGCAGCGGCTGGCGGCCTGTGTCCGCCAGCCGCGTTAAAGAGGAATTGCCAATCATGAAATCATTGTTTCGTCCGCTCATTGTGATCTTTGTCGTGCTTTCGGCGGTGACCGGACTTGCTTACCCTGCGGTGATGACGGCCATCGGCCAGACCGCGTTCCACGATCAGGCCAACGGCAGCATGCTCGAAGAAAACGGCAAGGTGGTCGGCTCGAAGCTGATCGGCCAGCAGTTCGATGCGCCGCAATACTTTTGGGGTCGTCTGTCGGCCACCAGCCCGATGCCGTATAACGCATCGGGTTCGGGCGCCTCGAACATTGGCCCGACCAACCCCGCGCTCTCCGATGAGGTGAAGGGACGTCTGGATGCGTTGAAGGCTGCTGGCACGGATATGTCGAAGCCGGTGCCGATCGACCTCGTGACGTCTTCGGGTAGCGGCCTCGATCCGGAAATCACTCCGGCTGCGGCGGCCTACCAGATCGACCGTGTCGCAGCGGCGCGCAAAATGGCACCGAACGACGTGGCTGCGCTGGTCGACCGTTACACCAGTGGGCGGCAACTCGGCGTGCTAGGTGAGCCGCGAGTCAACGTACTGCAACTGAATCTCGCACTGGACGCCATGCATCAAGGCTAAAGGGCGGTGAAGCGCAAAAACGGCGCCGCAAGCAGCGCCGTTTTTGCCATTTGTGGCGCTGTAGTCTGCGACGCTGATTTGCGACGCGAATTGCCGTGCAGACCCTACCGTGCCACCATGTATGCGATACAGTCACGCGGTCCCGCGAGAACTGTCATTGAAGTGAATTAAAACCATAACCACAGCGCCAGCGCATGAACCGCCCTGATCCTGACGAACTGCTCGACAAACTGCAGCGCGACGAAGAAAAACGTCAGCGCGGCAAGCTGAAGGTCTTCTTCGGCGCTTCGGCTGGCGTCGGCAAGACCTATGCAATGCTGCAGGCTGCGCGCCGCCGCAGCGACGATGGCGTGGACGTCGTAATCGGCATTGCCGAGACGCATGGTCGCAGCGAAACGGCGGCGCTGCTGGACGGTCTCGATGTCTTGCCGCTCGCGCATATCGAATACCGTGGCCGCAAGCTGGGGGAGTTCGATCTCGACGCCGCACTCGCCCGCAAGCCACAGCTCATCCTCGTTGACGAACTGGCGCATTCCAACGTGCAGGGCGCGCGTCATCTGAAGCGCTGGCAGGACGTCTATGAACTGCTGGACGCCGGCATCGACGTCTACACTACGGTCAACGTTCAGCATCTGGAAAGCCTCAACGACGTGGTCGGGCAGATCACCGGCATCCGCGTCTGGGAGACCGTGCCGGATCGCGTATTCGATCGCGCCGACGAAGTGACGCTGGTCGATTTGCCGGCCGAAGAACTGCTCGACCGCATGCGTGACGGCAAGGTGTATATGCCGCAGCAGGCCGAGCGCGCGGTGCGCAATTTCTTTCGCAAGGGCAACCTGATCGCGCTGCGCGAGTTGGCGCTGCGGCGCACGGCGGATCGCGTCGATGCGCAGATGCGCGAGTACCGCGCTGACCGTTCGATCCAGCGTATCTGGCAGGCGCGCGAGCGGCTGCTGGTGTGTATCGGTCCAGGCCCGGA
>NZ_JBAURZ010000264.1:0-19281 GCF_049581445.1 Paraburkholderia sp.
ATGGACGACCCGACCTCCGCCGCGCTGCTCAACATCTCGAACCTTGACGCGACGACGAAACAGCGGATGCCAACGATAATTGACTTCAACTTCTTGCCCGATATGGGCAGAATGATCGGGAACTGGCTCTGGGCAGGCGCAACTATCTGTTCGCAGGTTCTGATGGCGGTGGACAGAGCGCAGCGGTCATCTACAGTTTGATCGGTACGGCACGCCTGAATGGCATCGAACCGTATGCATACCTTCGCACAGTGTTCGAGCGCATCGCCGAGCATCCCATCAACCGGATCGACGAGTTGCTGCCGTGGCGTTTGATGCCGGTGGAGCAACCGGTCCAGCAGGCTGCATGACGATGGCATCGACTCGCAAACCCACGTTGCGCACGGTCAATTCACCGGTACCGGTCTACCAGCTGCACATCGAGCTGAAGTATCTGAAGCCGGCGGTCTGGAGACGGGTGCTGGTCCCTGGCTCTATCAAGCTGCCGAAGCTGCATGTCGTGCTGCTGTGGGCGATGGGCTGGGATGGCGGCCACCTGCACGAATTCGTGTTCGGCGACATCAACTACGGGGTGCCTGATCCGGACTTCCCGAGTGACCCGCCGATGCTCAACGAGGCACGGGTGACCTTGGGAACGGCACTCGGTGCGCTGAAGTCATTCACTTATATCTACGATTACGGCGACAACTGGCAGCATCGTGTGAAGCTCGAGAAGGTCCTGCCGCCTGATCCCGAGTTGCGCTCGCCCATCTGCCTGGACGGCCGCAATGCCTGTCCGCCGGAAGATGTTGGCGGCGTACCCGGCTACGTCGAGTTCCTCGACGCGATCATCGATCCCGCTCATGAAGAGCACCCGCTGTTGCTCGACTGGTGTGGCGGCAGTTTCGATCCCTCTGCCTTTGACCTCCCGGACGTCAACGAACGCCTCTTCGAGATCAAATTCTGATCGTCAAGACGGCCGCCAAATGTCGCTTACTCCGGAGGCGAGCCGACGTCTGAACGTCCGACCGACGACGGATGTGAACGTCGGCTCATGGCCGCGAGCCGTCTCATGCAAGCATGCATGCATTGCCGTGGCCCGCACAGTCGCGGTCGAGAACACGCGACCTCTAGTGCATAACCATGGGTTTGCCTCAATCGGGCAAGTCCTCACTATCCTCAGTCGCCCTGGTTCGCTCGTCGCCGACCGCGCGATTGTCCGTCTCGGAGGGATTTATCCCAGTGTTGCCTGCGGCCGCGATTGGCCGGGCGCCGCTCGACGCGATGGTCGGGACCACCCCAAGCCAGACCGGCTGAGGGCGTGCTTCGATCAAGGATCGGGGCGCACAAATTGCAGTCCAAATCTCACGTTATGCGCGTGGAACTGACTGCCAGGCGTCGTGACCAGGTCGGTGATATTCGCTCGTTGAAAGTCGTCTAGATTTGAATCATCGTCGTCGCCAAGGAGGACACGCAAAGCTCCGTCCTTCTCGACAATGACTTTGTAGCCATAGTCGACGACCGCCCCGAATCAAATAATCTCGCCTCCAGCCACAATTAGTTTGGCGACAAGAGGCTTGTCGACGGTACGATGCCGAGCCTATGCGCAGAGTGGAAGGATCGCAAGCCAGGCCGCTTCAGTGATGAAGTGCAGAAAGAGTCCCGGCGCATGGCCGATACGATCGCACTGGCGTTCGAAGAATATACCGTGGCCACTGTGACGACGAAGGACTGCGCAGACTTCCTGCGTGATAACTTTAGATCGAAGCACAACACCGCACAGAAATATGCGAACGTGCTGCGCAAATTATTCAAATTCTCGATCAGTGAAAGAGGCTTGCGTCAGGACAACCCCTGCGATCAGCTTGATCTATCTGACTACCAAACGAAGCGCCGCGAGGTGCTGCCTAGGCACGCCGCAATCAAGGCAATTCGCGATGCTGCGCTCATCGGCAAGGACGGCTTGCCAACCGAACCAGGCCCGATGTTCCAATGCATCCTGGATATGCCCTATCTAGTGTGGCAGCGGGCCATTGATGTCCGTACGTTGCTCGAAACCCAGATCATGGATACGGCAATCCGCTTCAAGCCATCGAAGACGGCCGGCACCAGCGGAAAGGTACTCGATGTAGAGATCACCCCGCAGATCCACGCTGTGATCGAGCGTGCGAAGGCCATCAAGAAGAAATACCAGATCATCAGCCCATATCTGTTCTCAACGCAGAAAGGCGGTGCGTACTCCAAGACAGGTCTTCACTCCATGTGGCGTCGCGCGAAAGAACGCGCCGGCGTCACAGATGGAATCCAGTTCAAAGACCTACAAGCCCTTGATGCAACAGATGCAGCAAAGGCTGGCAACGCTCGTGAAGAGATCCAAACGCGGCTCGCACACACCACTGGGAAGACGACTGAGATCTATATCAAGGTAGCCATTCCGGAGATGTCATCGCTCAATCTTCAACGTCCTTGGTGACACGCCGAGTATTAGACAAATGTCTAATACTTTGTCTAAAAAGGACTGTATGCGAGGACCGTGCGACCAGAAAAGAAAAACCCGCACAGCCTTGCGGCGCGCGGGTTGGATCTTGGTCGGGGCGAGAGGATTTGAACCTCCGACCACCTGCACCCCATGCAGGTACGCTACCAGGCTGCGCTACGCCCCGAACAGCTAAAAAGTATAACAGACACTTCGCTCGATTAGAACCGCCTGCGACCAACAAAACATCGGAAGTTCGCGAATCAACGGCTCAACAGATCGATCACATGCAGCAGTTCCTTGCGCAGTTGATCGACATCCACCGTGGCTGTCGTCGTGGCGGTTGGCTCCATCACTTCGCCTTCTTCAGCAAGATCGTCCGCTGGGCCACCTTGCGCGGTTCCATGCGAATCGAGCCGGTTACGTGCGCCATTGATCGTGAAGCCCTGCTCATACAACAACTCGCGGATTCGCCGGATCAACAGCACTTCATGATGCTGGTAATAACGGCGGTTGCCGCGCCGCTTCACCGGTCTCAACTGCGTGAACTCCTGCTCCCAATAGCGCAACACGTGCGGTTTCACGCCGCACAGCTCGCTCACTTCACCAATGGTGAAGTAGCGTTTCGCCGGAATCGGAGGCAAGACGACTTTTTCGATCGTCGCTGTCATCGTCAGTTAGCCGTCGTGGTGGGTTGCGCAGGGAACGCGCCAGTCGATCAGCGCGTGAAGCTCGCCTCAGCGCCGCTTTCGACCAGCGCCTTCAGCTTTTGACTTGCATGGAACGTCACAACACGCCGCGCGGCAATTGGAATCGCCTCGCCGGTCTTCGGATTCCGACCAGGACGCTGAGGTTTGTCGCGCAACTGAAAATTGCCGAAGCCCGACAGTTTCACGCTATCCCCGCTCTCCAGCGCGTCGCGAATCACTTCGAAGAACGCCTCGACCATGTCCTTCGCTTCCCGCTTGTTGAGCCCGACATTGTCGAACAGCAACTCGGCAAGCTCGGCCTTGGTGAGCGTGGGCGTTTCCGCGGAAGCGTTAGCGGGTGATGTCGGAATATCGCGAATCATGGCGCTACGCTGCGCCGTAAGAAGGGCTTCGAAATCACTCGAGTTCATTTCATTCATATCTATCAAATGGCGCGCCAAGCAGAAACGGAAAATGCGGAAACTACCGCTTTAAGAGTATCCGCGGGTTATCCGCGCAACCGTGCGCCATATACTCGAGCCAGACGATCCACCAGGGTTTGAATGGCCAGATCGACCGTCTCGTCCTGAAGGGTCCCGCCAGTATCTTGCAAGGTCACACGGAACGCAAGGCTTTTCTCGTGAGCTGCCAGCCCGCCGGAAGTATTTGATTTTGGACGAAATTCGTCGAAAAGTGCAACCCTTCTAACGGTCTTGCAGGCGTCCTCGGAAAGCGCCTTTTGCATCTCGTCCAGCAATGCCTGGACTTCGATTTTCTGATCTACGACAACCGCAATATCACGGCGCACCGGCGGAAACTTTGATACTTCCGTCGGAACCGGCAATACGCGCTCGATTAATGCGTCCGCTTCGATTTCAAACAGAATCGGCGCGTGCGACAAATCATATTTCTGCATCCAGCGCGGATGCAATTCGCCAATCCAGCCCACTGCACGGCCATTCAATTCAATTCGCGCGCTGCGTCCCGGATGCAACGCCGGATGCTCGGCTTTCACGAACTGTGCCATCGCCGGTGCGAGCACAGCCTCGAGATCGCCCTTGACGTCGAAGTAATCCACGGCGCGCGTGGATGCACCCCACTGCTCGTCCAAAGCTGGGCCGTAGGCAAGCGCACCGAACATCTTCGGCTGGGAGAATCCTTCGACCTGCAACTCGCCAGCCTTGATGGCCGGATCGTGCAGAAACACGCGCCCCACCTCGAACACGCGCACGCGGTCCGCGCGACGGTTCAGGTTTGTACGCAGCACTTCGATCAGGCTTCCGAACAACGTCGTGCGCATCACGGAAAGCTGGCTCGCGATCGGGTTCAGCAGACGAACCGGCTGTTCGTTACCGGCGAAATCCTTCTCCCATTCCGCGTCGACAAAGCTGAAGTTGACCGTCTCGGCGTAATCACGCGCGGCCAATGCGTGGCGAATGTCGTGGAGCGTGCGCTGCGTTTCGTTGGTCGCGCGCATTTCGCTCGTCGCCACAGGCGGACGCGCGGGAATCTTTTCGAAGCCGTAAATACGCGCGACTTCTTCGATCAGGTCTTCCTCGATCTCGATGTCGAAGCGGTACGACGGCGGCGTGACCGAGAACACGTCGCCTTCGCGCTCGAACGTCAGACCAAGGCGCGTAAAAATCTCCGCGATTTCCTCTGCGTTGATCGCCACCCCGATGATGCGGTTCGCACGTGCGACACGCATTTTCACCGGCGTGCGCTGCGGGATGTTGACGATCTGATCATCCACCGGTCCAGCTTCGCCGCCGCAGATATCGAGGATCAACTGGGTGATGCGTTCGAGGTGCTCGACGGTCGTCGCATAGTCGACGCCGCGCTCAAAGCGATGGCCTGCATCAGTCGAGAAGTTGTACTTGCGCGAGCGGCCACGAATGCTGTCGGGCCACCAGAAGGCGGCCTCGAGATAGATGTTGCTTGTATCGAGCGTGACGGCCGTACTATCGCCGCCCATGATGCCGGCGAGACTTTCGATGTGCTGCTCGTCCGCGATCACGCCGACGGTTTCATCGACCTCGACGGTGTTCCCGTTCAAGAGCTTCAGCGTTTCGCCCTTGCGGCCCCAGCGCACATCCATACCGCCGTGGATCTTGTCCAGATCGAACACGTGCGAAGGACGGCCGAGTTCGAGCATCACGTAGTTCGAAATGTCGACCAGCGCGGAAATGCTCCGCTGTCCCGAGCGCCCCAGACGCTCGACCAGCCAGTGCGGCGACTTGGCGCGCGCATTCACGCCCCGAATCACGCGACCCGAGAAGCGGCCGCACAGGTCCGGCGCCGAGATCTTGACCGGCAACGTTTCGCTCAACGTGACATTGACCGGCTTGATGTCGAGCGCATGCAATGGCGCGCCGGTGATGGCCGACGTCTCGCGTGCGACGCCGAACACCGACAAACAGTCAGCCTTATTCGGCGTCAACTTGATCTCGAACACAGTGTCGTCGAGGTTGAGCGTTTCGCGGATATCCTGGCCGATCGGCGTATCTTCCGGCAGGATCATCAGGCCGCTATGATCTTCCGACAACTTCAGTTCGCGAGCCGAGCAAAGCATGCCCTGGCTCTCAACACCGCGCAGTTTGGACAGCTTGATCACGAACGGCGCACCGCCCTCTTCGCCCGGCGGCAATTCAGCGCCCACCAGTGCAACCGGCACCTTGATGCCGGGCGCCACGTTCGGTGCACCGCAGACGATGTTCAGCGTCGCACCCGTACCCGCGTCGACCTGGCATACGTTGAGCTTGTCCGCGTCCGGGTGTTTCACGACCTCGAGAACCCGGCCGACAACAATCTTCGTGGTCGGCGGGGCGGCGGGCCGCAGGCCTTCGACTTCGAGGCCCGCCATCGTCAGCGCGTGCGACAGCTCGTCCGTCGTCATCTGCGGGTCGACAAAGCTTCTTAGCCAGGATTCCGGGAATTGCATGGTTCTGTGTACGTTCTGATCAGGTTAGTCCACGTCCGACTGGTGCATTGGGTTCCCACCTGGGTCACCCGGCACCTTGCCGGTGGCACTGCTTGCGGCGCGCATCTGCTGCTATCAGCGTGCGCGGCCGCCCTCGTTGCGCGTTGTTACCTTTGAGCCGCCTTGGCGTCTCGTTTGCGGCTCAAGCGTCAGGCAAATTGCCGCAGGAAGCGCAGATCGTTCTCGAAGAACAGACGCAAGTCCTGCACGCCGTAGCGCAGCATCGTCAGTCGCTCGAGGCCACTGCCGAACGCAAAGCCAATGTAGCGCTCCGGGTCGAGTCCCATGTTGCGGATCACCGTGGGGTGAACCTGGCCAGAACCCGAAATCTCAAGCCACTTGCCGGCGTTCTTGCCCGTTTCAAACAACATGTCGATCTCGGCCGACGGTTCGGTGAACGGAAAGTACGACGGACGGAAGCGTACCTGGATGTCGTCGCGTTCGAAGAATTTCTTGAGGAAGTCGGAGTAGACGCCTTTCAGGTCGGCGAAGCTGACGTTCTCGTCGATCCACAGGCCTTCGACCTGATTGAACATCGGCGAGTGGGTTGCATCGCTATCCACACGGTACGTGCGGCCCGGCACGATCACCTTGATGGGCGGCGTGTTGGTGCGGGCGTAGCGAACCTGCATCGGGCTCGTGTGCGTGCGCAGCAGCAACTGGCGGCCGTCGGCATCCTTGCCGTCTACGTAAAAGGTGTCTTGCATCGAACGCGCCGGATGGTTTTCCGGGCTATTCAACGCGGTGAAGTTGTACCAGTCGGTTTCGATTTCGGGGCCGTCGGCCACGTCGAATCCGATCGTACGGAAAATCTGTTCGACGCGTTCCCATGTGCGCATCACCGGATGCAGACTACCTGCACCAAGGCCGCGGCCGGGCAACGTGACGTCAATGGCTTCAGCGGCAAGGCGCTGGTTCAGGAGGGCGTCGGCAAGCGCCTGCCGGCGGGCCGTCAACGCGGCTTCCACCTGTTGCTTGACCACGTTGATCCGCGCGCCTTCAGTCTTGCGCGTCTCGGGATCGAGTTTGCCAAGGCCCTTCAACAGTTCGGTCAGGGCACCTGATTTACCGAGAAAGCGGGCCTTCTCGTTCTCGAGGGTGGTGACGTCGGCGGCTTCTCCGAAGGCTTTTTGCGCGTCAGCGACAATCTGGTCCAGATCCATTGATCCCATCATTTCAACGTCAGTGTTCAATCGAAGCGAAACTGGCTCGACCAACAAAAAAGGGGCTCGGTGAGGAGCCCCGTTTTTGTTGCAGCGTCACCGAGACTACCGGATGTTCGCTGCAACGAACCACGCAGTTTAATTGCCCAAAGCGCAATCAGGCTGCAACGGCGGCTTTCACCTGCTGAACGATCGCAGCAAAAGCAGCCTTGTCGAACACAGCCATGTCGGCCAGCACCTTGCGGTCAAGTTCGATCGAAGCCTTCTTCAGGCCGTTGATGAACACGCTGTACGTCATGTCGTGCTGACGCACCGCCGCGTTGATACGCGTGATCCACAATGCACGGAACACACGCTTCTTGTTGCGGCGATCGCGGTAGGCGTATTGGCCTGCGCGCATGACCGCCTGCTTGGCGATGCGATAGACGTTATTGCGACGGCCGCGGTAACCCTTGGCCAGCTTGATGATCTTCTTGTGACGGGCCCGTGCGGTAACCCCACGTTTGACTCTAGGCATAATTAGCTCCTGTGAGTTTTAGTTAAGGGTTAAGCGAACGGCAGCATTGCGCGCACGGAGTTCATATCGGAATCATGAACTGACGTCGAACCGCGCAGATGGCGTTTGTTCTTAGTGGTTTTCTTGGTAAGAATGTGGCGCTTGAAGGCTTGACCGCGCTTGACGGTACCACCCGGACGCACCACGAAGCGCTTTGCAGCACTCTTCTTGGTCTTCATCTTAGGCATGAAACAACTCCATTATTAGATGGATATGGGTGTGCGGTCGGCCAGTTGGCCATTACCCGCCCTTCGAAACCCACTCCACTTGGTATGCAGCTGGCCGATGCTGCTGGCCGCCGCTTTTCATGAATACCGCCCATTTGCATGGGTCGTTATTCCGAAACTTGCTTGTCTTCGCCACACACGCGGCAAAGCACTTCTCAACTTTTTCACAACCACGGCGCGCGCCTCGCGGCGCGCTGCCAAACAACCAGCGCTACCAACAGCGCGGGCTGCTTACTTCTTTTTCTTCGGAGCGAGCACCATGATCATCTGGCGCCCTTCCATTTTCGGCATTTGCTCGACCTGACCGACTTCATCGAGGTCCGTGCGCAGGCGCTCAAGCATGCGCATACCGATTTCCTGGTGGGCCATTTCGCGGCCACGGAAACGCAATGTGATTTTCGTCTTGTCGCCGTCGTCGAGGAAGCGGATGAGGTTGCGCAGCTTGACGTTGTAATCGCCGTCGTCGGTGCCCGGGCGGAATTTGACTTCCTTCACCTGGACAATCTTCTGCTTGAGCTTGGCCTCGTGCTGCTTCTTCGCTTCCGAATACTTGAACTTGCCGTAGTCCATCAAGCGGCAAACCGGCGGAACCGCTTGCGGCGCGATTTCGACCAGATCCACATCTTGCTGTTCCGACATGCGGAACGCATCAGCGAGTTTCACGATGCCGAGCGGTTCGTTCTCGACGCCGACCAGACGCACCTCGGGTGCAGTAATTTCACCGTTGATGCGGTGCGCAGACTTATCAGTAGCGATGTTACGTTTCCTCTAAAAATTAAAAAAACGAGCCGCGCTGCCAGGTGGTTTACCTGAACGACTGCACGTCCTGACGCAGACGCTCAATGAAGGCGCTGACCGGCATTACGCCCAGATCAACACCGCCACGGGCACGCACGGCTACCGTTTGGGCATCACGCTCTTTGTCGCCGACCACAAGGAGGAACGGCACCTTCTCCAGCGTGTGCTCCCGTATTTTATAGCTAATCTTCTCGTTGCGCAAATCCGCCTCCACTCTAACCCCTTGTTTTTGCAACGTTTGGGCTAGAGATTGTGCATATGCGGTCTGACTTTCCGCGATATTCATCACGACAACCTGCATTGGCGCAAGCCACGATGGCATTGCACCAGCATGGTGCTCGATCAGGATGCCGAGGAAACGCTCCATTGATCCGACGATTGCCCGGTGCAGCATGATCGGGCGGCGGCGGCTGTTGTCCTCCGCGACGTACTCGGCGCCCAGACGCTCCGGCAGCACCATATCAAGCTGCAGCGTGCCGCACTGCCACGAACGACCGAGGGCGTCCTTGATGTGATACTCGACCTTCGGACCGTAAAACGCGCCCTCGCCCGCCAGTTCTTCCCACGTCACGCCACAGGCAGTCAGCGCGTCGCGCAGACCCTGCTCGGCGCGATCCCAAGTCTCGTCCGTGCCAGCGCGCGCGTCCGGGCGCAGCGACAACTTGATCTCGACGTTATCGAAGCCGAAGTCCTTGTACACGCTCATCGCCAGCGTGTTAAAGGCGATCGATTCGCTGATGAACTGGTCTTCGGTACAAAAAATGTGGGCGTCGTCCTGCACGAACCCGCGCACCCGCATCAGGCCATGCAATGCGCCCGACGATTCATTGCGGTGGCACGAGCCGAACTCTGCGTAACGCAGCGGCAAATCACGGTACGAGCGCAGACCGTGATTGAACACCTGCACGTGACCAGGGCAATTCATCGGCTTGATCGCGTAGTCGCGCTTTTCCGATTCCGTCGTGAACATGTTGTCACGATAGTTCTGCCAATGGCCCGACGCTTCCCACAGCGAGCGATCCATGATCATCGGCGTCTTGATTTCGAGGTAGCCCGCATCGTTCACGCGGCGGCGCATGTACTGCTCGACCTGCTGCCACAGCGTCCAGCCACGCGGATGCCAGAACACCATGCCCGGCGACTCATCCTGCATGTGGAACAGGTCCAGTTGCTTGCCGAGCTTGCGGTGGTCGCGCTTTTCCGCTTCCTCGAGCATATGCAGGTACGCTTCCTGGTCTTCTTTCTTCGTCCAGGCGGTGCCGTAGATACGCTGCAACTGTTCGTTCTTCGAATCGCCGCGCCAGTAAGCGCCGGCCAACTTCATCAGCTTGAAGACCTTCAGCTTGCCGGTGGACGGCACGTGCGGGCCGCGGCACAGATCGGTGAAGGCGCCATGCGAGTACAGCTTGATTTCGTCGCTGGCAGGAATGGATTCGATGATCTCGGCCTTGTACTTCTCGCCGATGCTCTTGAAGAAATCCACCGCCTCATCGCGCGAAACCACGCGGCGCGAAACCGGCTCGTCTTTCTTCGCGAGCTCCTGCATGCGCTTTTCGATCTTCTCGAGATCTTCTGGCGTGAAAGGACGGTTGTAGGCAAAGTCGTAGTAGAAGCCGTTGTCGATCACCGGACCGATCGTCACCTGCGCTTCCGGATACAGATCCTTCACCGCATACGCCAACAAGTGCGCCGTGGAGTGGCGAATGATATCGAGGCCGTCGGCGTCTTTTTCCGTGACGATCGCGAGCGCCACATCGTGGTCGATCAGCGCGGACGTATCGACCAGTTCACCGTCGATCTTGCCGCCGAGTGCAGCCTTTGCAAGGCCGGGGCCAATCGAGGCCGCCACTTCGGCGACGGTCACCGGATGCTCGTATCGACGAACAGAACCGTCAGGCAGACGTATCGAAACCATTGCTTTCTCCGTGGAGCCGACCGGCGGCGGCCCATGCAATAACCAGGTGAAAAAACAAAAAGACGAAAAAAATGCGGCCCCACTTTCGAGGGGCCGCATTCACATTTTCAGCAACTGCAAGGGCGAAAGTGGTCCTCGACTAGCGTCGTTCCGAAGTAGTATCGGTCAACGTTCGCGGTGTCATAACCGTATTCGCCTATTGCGCCAAGGCGCTTGGTGCATCTCTCGAAACCCCGGAAAAACCGACGTTTCTTTTTCGTTGGTAGGCTCGATTGGACTCGAACCAACGACCCCCACCATGTCAAGGTGGTGCTCTAACCAGCTGAGCTACGAGCCTGAAGAAACGAGATTATATGGAGCCCCACATCGCTTGGCAAGTACTTTTGTACGGCGACACTGAAAATTCCCGCTACGTTTTACGACACCGCTTTACTTCACATTCTCGACCAACGTCGATCCACGGCATCACCCCTTGCGCGACGCACGCACGACACCGGTGATCTCGCCCAGCACCGTGCAGGCTCGCTGAATCTGCGCAGCATTTGATACCTCCACCGTGAACTGCATAAACGCGGCGTTACGGCGCGTCTGCGTCTTCACACCGATCACATTCATCTTCTCGCGTGCGAACACTTCGGAGATGTCGCGCAGCAAGCCCTGACGATCTGTCGCCTCAATCGACAGATCGACCGGGTACACAGACTGCCCGCGCCCGCTCATCACATCAGCGGACCAGGCCGTTTCAAGCACTCGCTCCGGCGCACGCTCGGCCATGCGCAAAAACGTCGGGCAATCGCTACGGTGAATCGACATGCCTTTTCCGCGCGTGACGAAACCACTGATGCCATCGGGCGGCGCCGGCCGGCAGCAACGCGCCAGTTGCGTAAGCAACGCGTCGACGCCGACCACCAGCACGCCCGTCGATGCGCCGTGCGCGACACTCGAACCGCTGCTGCGCTTCTCGAACTGTTCCGGCACTTCGACCACCGGTTCGGGCGGCGGTGCGTCGTGTAGCGCCTGTTCGACGAGGCGCAGGCTGAACTCTTCCTTTCCGACCACAGAGAACAGGTCGTCAGTCGTCTTGAAGCCCAGCTTCGCCGCCAGTTGATCGAGGTTGACCGAAGTCTTGCCTTCGCGTTGCAGCGTCTTTTCGACCATTGCCCGGCCGCTGGCGATATGTTCCTGCACCTCGACCGCGTTGAACCACGCACGCACTTTCTGGCGCGCACGCGGGCTATGCATGTAGCCCAGTAGAGGATTGAGCCAGTCACGTGACGGACCACCTTCCTTCACCGCAACGATTTCGATGGTCTGGCCGTTTTGCAGATGCGTGTTGAGCGGCACCATCGCGCCATCGACGCGCGCGCCGCGGCAGCGATGCCCCAACTCACTGTGCAGGTGATAAGCGAAGTCCACGGGCGTCGAACCTTGCGGCAACGGAATCACACGCGCCTGGGGCGTCAATACATAGATGTGGTCGTCGTCGACAGTGGCCTGGCGCAATTGCTCCCACGGCTGCGCCGCCCGCTTCTCGCCATGCTCGCCCTCGGACACATCATCCTTCCACGCCAGTAGCTGGCGCAGCCAGGCAATCTTCTCGTCGTACTTCTCGCTCGCGGTCACCTGGCCGCCATAGCCTCGCGCACCTGCTTCCTTGTAGCGCCAGTGAGCCGCCACGCCGTACTCGGCGAACTGATGCATCTCCTGGGTACGGATCTGCACTTCGAACGCGCGGCCGTCGTCGCCGACCACCACGGTGTGCAGCGATTTGTAGCCATTCGGCTTCGGCCGCGAGATGTAGTCGTCGAATTCCCTCGGCACCGGTTGCCACAGGTTGTGCACAATACCGAGCACTGTGTAGCAATCCTTGATATCCGGCACGATCACGCGAAACGCGCGCACGTCGTAGAGCTCCGAGAAGTCGAGCTCCTTGCCGTGCATCTTGCGCCAGATGCTATAGATGTGCTTCGGCCGTCCGCTGACTTCGGCGCGAATATGCGCGGCCGCCAGTTCCTGTTGCAGACGTGAGATCGCGTCGGCCACATAGCTTTCACGTTCGACGCGCTTCTCATCGAGCAGCTTCGCGATCCGCTTGTAGGTAGCGGGCTCTTCGAAGCGCAGCGCGAGGTCTTCGAGTTCCCACTTCAATTGCCAGATGCCGAGCCGGTTCGCGAGCGGCGCGTAAATATCGAGCGTCTCGCGCGCCACATCGGGCGAGGGCGTCACCTTCGCCGCCGCGTAGTAACGCAACGACTGCAGCCGCGAAGCCAGCCGGATCAGTACCACGCGGATGTCCTGTGCGAAGGCGAGCAACATCTTGCGCAGCGCCTCGACCTGCGCGCGCCGTGCGGCCTGCGCATCGCGGCCCGCTTCGGGCATGGCATTCTGCGCCGCGCGCATGCTCACGGTGCCCAGGCGCAGCAACTTTCGCACGTCGCCGACGAGCTGCGCGACCTCTTCGCCGAAGTTATCGGCAATCACGCGCTCCGGATCCTGCAAATGCGGCGTCAGCGTAAACAACGCCGCCGCCAGCACCGCGGGCGGATCGACATTGAGCGTGCGCATGATCGAAGCGGTACCGGCGGCATGATCGGCCAGCAATTCGCCGGAAGACAGCCGCACCTCGCCCGCATGCTCCCGCACGAATGCCATCGCTTCGTCGAACGAAGGGATGGGAAAAGGCGCGGTTGTAACGGTATCGGTATTCATGGTGCGACGGCCCGCCGGGCCAGACGGATCAACAGAGGTTCAACAACAGATTCAGGCTTCGATTCAGTCGCGCTGCGCGGCCACGACGACCACTTCGACGAGACACTTCGGGTTCGCGAGTTTGGCTTCGACGGTAGCGCGCGGCGGCGTGGCGCCCTGCGCAACCCACTCGTCCCACACGGCGTTCATGCTGGCGAAGTGGACCATGTCCGAAATGTAGATCTGCACCGACAGCAAAAGCGACTTGTCGCTATCCACTTCACCAAGCAGACGGTCGATGTGACCGAGCACTTCGCGCGTCTGTCCGACGATGTCCTGATCGTCGTCTTCTGCGATCTGGCCGGCGAGGTACACGGTGCCGTTGTGCACAGCGGTTTCGGAGAGCCGCTTGCTAACGTGGTGACGAATGACTGCCATGAGAATTCCTGCTTATGATTAAGGTTGACCGGAAATTCATTGCGCATCACGCCATTTCGAACGCGCGCAGCGCAACCCCGTATTATGACCCGTCAGCGCCCGCCCCGAGAAAGAAGCGGTGTGCAATGCCGATCTGCTCGGCGCTCATAAATGCGGGCGCATGCCCGACGCCAGCTATTTCGACGCTCGATACGGCCCGGCCCTGCGCGACCATTTTCGCAGTAGTCTCGCGCGACAGCAGGTCGGACTGCTCCCCGCGGACCACTAGCACCGGGCCCTGGAACGCCGTCAGCGCGCCCCACAGCGCAGCCTCTCCGGCTGCGGCCATTTCATCCGTGGTCGCAGTGAAGGGCTGGGCAATGCGCGGGTCGTAGCGGAAGTACCAGGCACCATCACGCTCGTGCAGCAACGGCGTGTTGATTTCGCGCCACTCCCCGGATGTCAGCGGGCCGAACGATTGCGCCAACAGTGCCGCGTAATCGATACCCTGCTGCAGCGTCTCGAAGCGCACTGGTTTGCCAAGGTAGTCGCCGATTCGTCCCACTGCCCCCGGCTCGAGGTGCGGCCCGACATCGTTCAGCAGCAGCTTCTGAATGGGCGTGTCGGGCAACCCGGCCAGCCCCATTCCAATCAAACCGCCCATGGACGTGCCGAACCAGTCCACTTTCTCGACGTCCAGCCGCGCGATCAGCGTGACCATATCCGAGACGTATTGCGGCACCGTGTAGTAGTTGGGGACGTTCAGCCAGGATGAAAGCCCTCGCCCCACCACATCCGGGCAAACCACGCGGTAAGTGTTCGCAAACGCTGCCGCAAGCCGGTCGAAATCGCGTCCCGAGCGCGTCAGACCATGCACGCACAAGAGCACTCGCGGGTTGGCCGGATCACCCCACTCGGTATACGCCATACGATGCAGGCCACCAGGGCTCGCACACTGGACGAAGCGCTGGCGGGGCTCGGGTTTGGCGGCGATGAACGGAGCAGAGGGCGTAGCGGTCATTGTCATTTCCTAGCGAAAGCGCCGACGTCGGTCCGGCAACTCGGGGGCAACGCGCGCGTGAAAAGGCATGCGGTGTGCAGACGATTGTAAACCGCTTTGCCCCTACGCAAAGATCGGCCAAACGGCCTAGGCAAAAGCGCAAACAAGCCTGACGGAAGGCGGTAAAGGCGCCACCTCAAAGCAAAGCGGGCGAAGACTTGCGTCCCGCCCGCTTTGCATGGGTCCTGCACCTGCCTCGCGCACTCAGCCGCCATTGAGACGGCCTGCGCAAGGACGCGACGAATCAGCTCACCGCACTCACGTCGAGCGGTGCACCTGTCTTGGCCTTGATCTCGTCAACGGTGACGCCCGGCGCCAGTTCGGTCAGCTTCAGGCCATCCGCGGTCACTTCGATCACGCCCAGGTCGGTGATGATCTGATCGACCACACCCACGCCCGTCAGCGGCAACGTGCACTCTTCGAGGATCTTGTGCTGGTCGCCCTTGGCGACGTGCTCCATCAGCACGACCACGCGCTTGACGCCCGCCACCAGGTCCATTGCGCCGCCCATGCCTTTGATCATCTTGCCGGGGATCATCCAGTTGGCAAGGTCGCCGCTCTTGCTGATCTGCATGGCACCAAGAATGGCCAGGTTGATGTGGCCGCCGCGAATCATCGCAAACGAATCCGCCGACGAAAAAATCGACGACCCCGGCAGCGTCGTTACTGTCTGTTTGCCGGCGTTGATCAGATCCGCGTCCACTTCCTCTTCGGTCGGCGACGGCCCAATGCCGAGCAGACCGTTTTCCGATTGCAACCACACTTCGACACCTGCCGGCACGTGGTTCGCCACCAGCGTCGGCAGGCCAATGCCGAGGTTCACATAGAAACCGTCCTGCAGTTCCTTCGCCGCGCGCGCGGCCATTTCGTCACGAGTCCATGCCATGATCAATCTCCTTTCGCGCGGACAATGCGTTGTTCGATGCGTTTCTCCGGATGCGCATTCAGCACGATGCGCTGTACGAAGATGCCCGGCGTATGGATCGCGTCCGGATCGAGTTCGCCCACTTCGACGATTTCCTCGACTTCCACGACGGTAATCTTGCCGGCCATCGCGCACATCGGGTTGAAGTTACGCGCGGTGCGGCGATAGATCAGGTTACCCGACTTGTCGGCCTTCCACGCCTTGACGAGCCCCACGTCGGCCGTCAGCGAATGTTCGAGCACGTAGTGGTTTTCGCCGAACTGGCGGGTTTCTTTGCCTTCGGCGATCAACGTGCCGTAGCCGGTGTTGGTGAAGAAAGCCGGAATGCCCGAACCGCCCGCCCGCAGCTTCTCAGCGAGCGTGCCTTGCGGCGTGAATTCAAGCTCGAGTTCGCCGGCCAGGTATTGGCGCTCGAACTCCTTGTTTTCGCCCACGTACGACGAGATCATCTTCTTGACCTGGCGCGTTTCGAGCAGCAGGCCAAGGCCAAAGCCGTCGACGCCCGCATTGTTGCTGATGCAGGTGATGCCTTTGACCCCCGAATCGCGCAATGCCGCGATCAGCGCCTCAGGGATGCCGCACAGGCCAAAGCCGCCGACGGCGAACGTCTGGCCGTCCTTGACGATGTCCTTGAGCGCGGTAGTCGCGTCTGGATAGACCTTGTTCATCAGTTTGTCCCTTCCTTTATGGAAACCCGAAATCCGGATCAGTGCGATGCGGGGTGGTGTGGCGCAGCGACTTGGTGACACGCTCAAGCCACGGTTTTGCGCCTGTGGCCCAGAACGTCATTCTAGTCATCCGTCGTCCACCTTGCGCTGACTCTGGACAAGCAGCCGAGCGAAACTCTCACCTACGACATCGCAGCCTTGTGATTTGTTCGAAAGGGTACGACGCGTGAGCCATACGGCACAATACGCAAAAATACATAAGTAATCGCCTCCTGACCCGATCCGCAGACCCGAGCACCCATCCCCCGTCATGCCCGCACTGGACTACCAAACCGCCTTTCACCTTGCCCCCATCGGGCTCGTCCTGTCACGCGAGCGCTTTATTGAAGACTGCAACGACCAGTTGGCGTCGATTTTCGGTTGTACGCGCGAATCCTTGATTGGGCAGTCGTTCCAGGTGCTCTATCCGTCAGCGGACGAATTCGAGCGGATCGGCACGCGCATTCCGCCCATCATGACCGCGCAAGGCAGTTATGCCGACGACCGCATCATGAAGCGGGCCAATGGGGAACTGTTCTGGTGTCACGTGACGGGCCGCTCGCTGGAACGCGCCGCCCCGCACGCCGCAGGTGTCTGGACTTTCGAGGATTTGAGCGCGACACGCCGCGTCGCCGTGGAATTGACGCCGCGTGAGCGGGAGATTGCCGCGCAGCTCGTGACCGGCAAGACCAGCAAACAGATCGGGCGGGCGCTTGAGATTAGCTCGCGCACCGTGGATGTGTACCGGGCGCGGCTGATGCGCAAATATGACACGGGCAATGCCACGGAACTGCTGCAACGGCTGCTGGGGCATTGAGACCGCAGGTGGGTTACCGGGTTCGGTAGCTCGGCCGATTCGGGTACTTCGGGTACTTCGGGTACTTCGGGTGGCTGAGGTCGCTTAAACGGCTGGCTTCGCTGAACCGGGTGAGGAGACGGAAGCGACTGAGGTGGCTGAAACGACTGAGGCGACTGAGGCGACTGAGGCGACTGAGGCGACTCAGCAGCTTATGCGCCTCTAACGAGGACCGCGTTTTCGATAGTGGAGCGCAGCAGGTCGGGAATCGGCACCGATTTGCCCGCCGCGTAATCGATCCACACACAGCGCGCAGCGCCCCGTGCATAGGGGGTGTCCGGATCGTCCACCCGGAACAGTTCAAAACCGGTGTCGAAACTGCTGCGACCGGGCGTGCCGACCGACATGCGGCCGATCACATCGCCGGGGTAATGCAACTGCTTGAGAAATTCCATCGACGCATTGACGATCACGGGCCCCTGCCCTCCGCCGTTCCCCCCGGCGATGCCGAGCTGCTCGAACCAGCAGATGCGAACCTGCTCCATGTAGCGAAAATAGACCGTGTTGTTTACATGGCCGAACGCGTCCATGTCGCCCCAGCGGATCGGCATGGACATCTCGAAAACTGCGTGATAATCGTTCATCGTACTTCTTCTACGTTTTTAGACAGGGAGCCCGAGCACTTATCGGCCGTTGACGAACCGTGCGGCTGGCTTCGTCTGGGTTTGCCATATAAGTGCCGGCCGTCATAAAGGTGACGGCCGTAGTCCTGTTCAGGACAATCCAAAGCCGTCGTCGGCGGCGATGATCGAGCCGTTGATAAATTGCGATTCGTCAGCCGCCAGCAATAGCAACAGGCCATCCAGGTCTTCCGGCTGACCGACCCGGTGGCGCGGCAGCATCGAAACGAGCTTCTGCCCCTGGTCGGTGGACCAGTGGTGGTGATTGATCTCCGTGTCGATATAGCCCGGGCAGATGGCGTTCACGTTGATGCCATGCTTGCCCCACTCCAGCGCCATTGCCTTGGTCATATGGACGACGGCGGCTTTGCTCATCGAATAGAGGCCGATCTGCGGCAGCACGCGCAAGCCAGCCATGGAGGCGATGTTGATGATCCGGTACGATGGCTTCTGGCCGCCATTGCCGCGCATGATCATGCGCTTGGCGACTTCCTGTGCGACGAAAAAGGCGCCGCGCGTGTTCGTGTCGAACACGTACTCGAAATCCGCAGGCGTCACGTCCGAGAGCTTCTGGGTAGTCGAAACGCCCGAGTTGTTCACGAGAATGTCGATGGTGCCGGCTTCCGTCTCGGCATGCGCTACAGCCGACTTGATGCTCTGGTAGTCCGTCACGTCCAGCGAAACGACGTGCGCCGCGCCGCCCGACGATTCGATTTCGGCACGCAGTTCTTTGAGGCGCTCGGTGCGACGGCTCGCCAGCACGACTTTCGCGCCCGCCTGCGACAGAACCTGAGCGAAGCGTTTGCCCAGCCCGCTCGAGGCGCCCGTAATCAGCGCGACTTTGCCTTCCAGATTGATCGAACGGCCCATTGTCGTTACCTTGATCGGTTGGTTTACAGGTGCAATGAGGGTGCAATGACACCGTAGTTGCCCATGCATACCGGGTCAACACCCTAACATAAATAGAACGATCGTGCTAATCTGCGCTGATTGAGTTGCAGCGCATGGATCGTTCGCCCACAATACGATCCCGAAAAAAGCATTCTAACGGTAAGAGGAGCATCAATGACCCCCGCAAGTCTCATTGAGCAGTACGGTCCGCGCGAGTCGATGGAATACGACGTGGTGATCGTCGGCGGCGGCCCGGCTGGCCTGTCCGCGGCGATCCGCCTGAAGCAGCTGGCGCAGGACAAAGGCGTCGAAATCGGCGTCTGCGTGCTGGAAA
>NZ_JBAURZ010000265.1:0-3078 GCF_049581445.1 Paraburkholderia sp.
ACCACCACCACCACCGCCGCCCGCCAGCGCAATGCCCGCGGCCCCCGCAGCAATCTTCTGGAAATGCTGCTGCGCCTGGCCGCCCAACTCCGCGCGCAATTGCGCCAGATTGCGCCCCATTGCGAGTTGCCGCCCATGTTCGTCGACGACCTTGAAGTTCATGAACAGGTGCGCCGCCAACGTCTCGAGCTTGAAATCGGACTGTTTCATCGCGACCTGGGTTTGCTCGCGCACATCGGCAATTAGCGCCTCAAGCAAGCCACCCGCACCAAAACGTGGACCAGCAGCGCGCTCGACAAACCCAGCCGCATATTCCGGCAGCGGCACGCAATGCCGCCGCAGTTTCTGCGGCAAGGATTTGAGCAGCAGTTGCGCCTTTTCCTTCAGCATCCCCGGCACGAGCCACTCGCATCGTCGCGCGTCCACCTGGTTGAGCGCGTACAGCGGCACCGCGAGCGTCACGCCATCGCGCGGCGAACCCGGCTCGAAGTGATACGTCAACCCCATCTCTACGCCCGCCATCGTCATCCGTTTGGGGAATAGATCAGTAGTCACGCCGGCGGCCTCGTGACGCATCAGATCATCGCGCGACAGGTATAGCAGGCGCAGCTTGTCTTCCTGCTGGCCGCTCTTCTTTATTTCGTCGCGGTACCAGCGCTCGAACGACGCGCCTGTATAAATACCCTCCGGGAGAGCCTGATCGTAAAACGCGTAGATCAGTTCGTCGTCGACCAGCACATCCTGGCGGCGCGATTTGTGTTCGAGCTGCTCGATGTCGGCGAGAAGTTTGCGGTTATGCGCAAAGAACGCGAGCTTGGTGTCGAATTCGCCCTCCACCAGCGCGCCACGAATAAATAACTCGCGGGCGCGTGACGGGTCCTGCTTGCCAAAACTCACCCGGCGCCGATGGTAAATCGGCAGACCGTATAGCACAGCCCGCTCGTAGGCCGACACCTGGGCCGCCCGCTTTTCCCAATGCGGCTCGGAAAGCGATTTCTTCAGCAGATGCGCACCAATGCGCTCGATCCATTCAGGCTCGATCTTCGCAATACAGCGCGCGAAAAGGCGGCTTGTTTCGACCAGTTCCGCGGCCATCACCCACTTGCCGGCCTTTTTTACGAGCGCCGAGCCGGGCCACAGATAAAACTTGATGGTGCGTGCGCCGAGGTAATAAGGCTCATCGTCGGCCTTCAGGCCGATATTGCCGAGCAGGCCCGTCAACAACGCGAGATGGATCTGTTCGAAGGTCGCTTCCGCTTCATTGAGCCGCCAGCCGTGTTCGCGCACTACCGTGTGCAATTGCGAATGCACGTCGCGCCATTCGCGCAGCCGAACATGCGACAGAAAATTCGCGCGGCACGCATCGGTCAACTGCTTGTTGGACTTCTTGTGCGTGACCGCGTCCTCGAACCACGTCCAGATTTTCAGCCACTGCAAGAATTCGGAACGCTCGTCGGCAAAGCGGCGATGCGCCTGATCGGCCTGCTCCTGCGCTTCGATTGGCCGGTCGCGCGGGTCCTGCACGGACAGCGCGCTGGCGATGATCAGCACTTCGCGCAGCGCCTGCTGGTCGCGTGCAGCGAGAATCATCCGCCCCACGCGCGGATCGAGCGGAAGTCGTGCGAGTTCACGGCCCAGCGGCGTAAGCTCGTTGTCGTCATCAACGGCGCCGAGTTCGTTCAGCAGTTGATAACCGTCGGCAATCGCGCGGCCAGGCGGCGGTTCGATAAACGGAAACGTTTCGATCGCCGTCAGATGCAGCGACTTCATCCGCAAAATCACGGAGGCCAGCGACGAGCGCAGGATTTCCGGATCGGTGAAGCGCACGCGTGACTGGAAGTCGCTTTCCTCATAGAGACGAATACACACGCCGTCCGCGACGCGTCCGCAGCGACCGGCGCGCTGATTGGCGGCGGCCTGCGAAATCGATTCGACCTGCAACTGCTCGACCTTGTTGCGATACGAATAGCGCTTCACGCGCGCCAGTCCCGTATCGACGACATAGCGGATTCCCGGCACCGTCAGCGACGTTTCCGCGACATTGGTTGCCAGCACAATGCGCCGCGCGTTCGACCCGCGGAATACGCGCTCCTGGTCAGCCGCCGAGAGCCGGGCGAACAGCGGCAGTATCTCCGTATGCGGCGGATGGTGTTTGCGCAGCGCCTCCGCGGCGTCACGGATCTCGCGCTCGCCGGGCAAAAACACCAGCACGTCGCCGGGGCCTTCGCGGCACAGTTCATCGACTGCGTCGACGATCGCTTCCATCAGGTCGCGATCCGTTTCGCGCTGCGTCCTGGGCCGCTCGCGCGACGACGACGAGCCTTCCGCCGATTTCACCGCCGGGCTGTCTTCAGCCACCGGTCGATAACGCACCTCGACCGGATACAGGCGGCCGCTCACCTCGATCACCGGCGCGGGCTTCTCTTCGCTGCCGAAATGGCGCGCGAAGCGATCGGCGTCGATGGTCGCCGAGGTCACGATCAGCTTCAGATCGGGACGGCGTGGCAAGATTTCCCGCAGATAGCCGAGCAGAAAATCGATGTTCAGACTGCGCTCGTGCGCCTCGTCGAGGATCAGCGTGTCGTAGGCTTTGAGCAGCGGATCGGTTTGGGTTTCGGCGAGCAGAATGCCGTCGGTCATCAGCTTGACCGAAGCGCCTGGCGACAGATTGTCGGTAAACCGCACCTTGTAGCCGACCACTTCGCCGAACGGCGTGCCGAGTTCTTCGGCGATACGGCGCCCGGTCGCGGAAGCCGCAATCCGGCGCGGCTGCGTGTGCCCGATCAGGCCGGAGCCGCCCGCGCCAAGTCCGCGTCCGAGTTCCAGACAGATTTTCGGGAGTTGGGTGGTTTTGCCCGAACCCGTCTCGCCGCAGACGATCACCACCTGGTTGTTCGCAATCGCCCGCGCAATCTCTTCGCGGCGGCCGGATACCGGCAGCGCCTCGGGGAAAGTGATCGGCGGAATCGGATTGGGCACGACCGTGCGCGCGGGGCGTGGTTCGCGGGGTGGGCGTGGCTCGCCGGACGCGCGTGATTCCCGGGGACCGCGTGGTTCTCCCGGCACGCGTGGTTCTCC
>NZ_JBAURZ010000266.1:0-24636 GCF_049581445.1 Paraburkholderia sp.
GCTCAGGCACCGCCGCCGGCAGCACCGCGGGCAGTGCTGCCGGCGGCAAGTTCACCGTAAAGCGGCTCCCGGCGCCGGGTTCGCTATCCACGCGGATCGCGCCACCGTGCAGCTTGACGAGTTCCTGCACCATGGCGAGACCAATGCCACTGCCCTCGACCGAGCGACCGGGCGAGCCCGCCACCCGGTGAAAGCGCTCGAAGAGCCGCGGAACCTCTTCAGGCGGTATGCCGATACCGGAGTCGCCGACACTCATCTCGACGCCGCCGTCCGGCGTCTCTTTCACCGCCACCGTGATCGAACCGCTGAAGGTGAACTTGAACGCGTTCGACAGCAGATTCATCACGACCTTTTCCCACATCTCCCGATCGATCTGCGCGATCACGGGACGCGGCCCGCACTCGACCACGAGTTGCAGCCCGACCGTCTCGATGGCCGAGCGAAACAGCGCGGCGAGTTCAGCGGTAAACGCGGACACATCGGTCGGCTGGGGATTGATCTGAAAACGCCCGGCTTCGATACGCGAAAAATCGAGCAGTGCGTTGACCAGTTTCAGCAGCCGCAGACCATTGCGATGCGTGATCTCGAGCAGGTTGCGATCCGCCTCGTCGTGAGCATCGGGCCGCACCAGCATCTCTTCGAGCGGACCCAGCATCAGCGTGAGCGGGGTGCGGAATTCGTGGCTGATGTTCGAGAAGAACGTCGTCTTGGCGCGGTCGACTTCGGCCAGCGCTTCGGCGCGCCGCCGCTCTTCTTCATAGGCATGCGCGTAGGCGATCGCGGCGCCTATCTGCCCCGCAACCAGGTTCAAAAACCCGCGATAGCTCTCGTCGAACAGACGGCACGGATTGAGCGCGACCACCAGCACGCCCGCGCGTGCCGCCTCGCCACCGGTCATGACCGGCAGGATGACGGCCTGCTGCGGCTCGAGACTCCACACGCCACTCGGCAGGCTGGCGCCAAAGCGCTGCGCCAGATCGGTCACGAGCATCGGGCTCTGGGTCCGCAGCACATCGGCAAACGGCCAGCAGGGATTCTGCTCGGCGTGCATGGAGGCAGGCGCAGCCTTGTGGCCCGGCGTGATTCCAGTTGCGCCCGCCAGCGTGACCTCGCTGCCGCCCAACTCTGCGACGTACAGCAAAGCGAATGGCAGATCGCGCGGATTGGTCGCGAGGGCGCGCGCGCTCGCCTCGCATACGTCGCCCCAAAGACGCGCATCCGCCGTGGATGCGGCAAGCTCGCGCAACAGCATGAGCTGGCGCTCCCCGATCACCCGCGAGGTGTCGTCGCTGTTGGCGCAGATCATGCCGCCAGCGGTGCCGTCGTCAGTGGGAACCGGGCTATAGGAGAACGTGTAGTACGTCTCTTCCGGAAAGCCGTTGCGCTCCATGATCAGAAGCTTCTGCTCGACGAAGATACCTTCGTCACCCGTCAAGGCCGCGTCGAGTAACGGCTCGATTTCGGTCCAGATTTCACGCCAGACGATGGCTGTCGGCTGCCCCAGCGCCACGGGATGCTTACCGCCGACAATCGACTTGTAGGGGTCGTTGTAGAAGAACAGCAGTTCGTCGCCCCAGCCGATCCAGATAGGCTGGCGCGAAGTGAGCATAATGCGGATCGCGGTTTTGAGTCCCTGCGGCCAGTTTTCCGGCGCACCGATCGCGGTCGAGCTCCAGTCGTAGGCGCGGATCAGCGCTCCCATTTCGCCGCCGCCGACCAGGAACGTGGTATTCAAGCTGGCGCGCAACGCGTCAGCCGTTGAACTGTCCGGCTTCATCCGCGCAATCTCCTCAACATGTCTACGTTGTATTGGTGGATACGGGTGCTAACTGCTAGTGCAAGCACCGCCGCGTCACCCCGACGCGGTAAGCGAGCTACAAACGGATCCTGCAAGATTCTCGCATGCAATGCGCACGTCCAGGCACTCCCAGAAACGATTCTGCGATGCTTCGACGCCGCGCCCCTCAGCGAGCTCCGCGTAGTCTGTCGAATCTGCCGTTTTCCGCTACATTAAAAGCATCACAAAAGCGCGAATGCCCCCATGACCACTCCCACTCCGTATTCCACCACTTCGCCCACCCGTGCCGAGGTCGATGCGCTGGCGGGCGCCACCGTCCTTGAATTCGGCACCGATTGGTGCGGGTACTGCCGCCGAGCCCAGCCGGTTATCGGAGAGGCCTTCAACGGCCATCCGGAGGAAGTCCGCCACCTGAAAATCGAGGACGGTCCGGGCCGGCCGCTTGGCCGCTCATTCAAGGTCAAGCTCTGGCCGACCCTGATCTTCCTGCGCGATGGCGCTGAAGTGGCGCGCGTCGTCCGGCCGACCGAGATCCTGCCCGTCGAGCAAGGATTGGACGCCCTCGGCTGAGCGTCTCGCGTTCAGCGTAGCCGTCGCCCACCCCAACGCTGCAGGCTGGCTGGTTCAAGGCGGCATCAGGTTGACATAGTGACGTCATGATGTCACTATGTCCCCTATGATGATCGATCCCGACAGCAGCGTTCCGCTCTACGCCCAGGTTGAAGCCGTGCTGGCGGCCAGCATTGCTGACGGCACCTATGCCCCCGGCAGCCAGTTGCCCAATGAAGAGAGCTTGCTCGAACGCTTTGGCGTCAGCCGCACCACGCTCCATAAGACAGTGCAGAACCTGATCAAACGCGGGCTGATAGAAATTCGCCGCGGCAAGGGCACCTTTGTCACCCAGCCTCGCATCACGCAGGAACTCACTGAACTGAGCGGCTTCGTTGAAGACATGCAGGCGCTCGGTCGGCATCCGACGGCGCAACTGCTCGACAAACGGGTCATGCCCGCCAGCGACCTCGCGGCGCGGCGGCTCGGTCTGATGGCCGGCACGCTGGTCGTGCGGATTCAGCGCGTACGTCTCGCGGACGGCGTGCCCTTGTCGTTCGACGAAACATGGTTGCCGAAGGAAATCGGCGAAAAGGTGATCGGCAACGATCTGGATACCGAACCAATTTTTTCGTTGCTGGAAGAGAAATACGACACCCCCCTGCTCGAAGCCGAATACCGGCTCGAAGCCACCTGCGCTGATCCGACAGTGGCACACGCACTCGGTATTGAACGCGGCAGCCCGATCCTCCTGATCGAGCGCACCTCGTATAGCGCGGGGCATCGGCCGGTCGACTACGAAAAGCTTCACTACCGGGGCGATCAGATCCAGTTCGTCACCCGCCTCGCGCGGCGCGCGAAGCGCGCCTGACTGAGAGGCTTACCATCATGGATCTGGCATTCGGCGCGTGGCTCTTTGCGGTATCCCTTGGCGCAAGCGCGCTCGGCGGCATGCTCGGGATGGCGAGCGGCATTTTCATCGTGCCGCTGCTCACGCTGTTCGGCCACCAGGACATCCATGTGGCGATCGGCGCGAGCATCGTCTCCGTCATTGCCTGCTCATGCGGCGGCGCGGCGCCCTTCCTGCGCGCCCGGCTGACCAACGTGCGCCTCGCAGTGGTGCTGGAAACCGCTACGACGCTCGGCGCATTGTGCGGCGTGCTGCTGGTTGGACTCATCCCTGTGACTGCTTTGTTTGTGCTGTTCGCCGTGGTGTTGCTCCTGTCCGCGAGACAGATGCTGGCGCGGCGCGTGGATCCGATGGGTGGATCAACTGTGGCAGGCGCCGTCAGCACGAGTGGCTGGGGGGCTTCGCTTGGACTCGACTCCAGCTACCCGGATCAAGCGCTCGGTCGCGAGGTGGACTACCGCGTGCAACGCGTGCCGATGGGCATGGCGCTCATGTATGGCGCAGGGCTGATTTCGGCGCTGCTGGGCATCGGTAGCGGTGTTCTGAAAATCCCCGCCATGGATACGGCGTTGCGCTTGCCCATCAAGGTCTCTTCCGCGACATCCAATTTCATGATCGGCGTGACCGCAGCGGCCAGCGCAGGCGCTTATTTCCTGCGCGGCGATATCATCACCGCCGTGGCTGGCCCGGTCGCGCTAGGGTCAGTCGTAGGAGCCGTGCTCGGCGCACGGATTCTGATGCGCGTGCCGAACGACAAGCTGCGGGTGATGTTCGTCGTCATTCTCGTGGCGCTCGCCGTGCAGATGCTATGCGAGGCGTTTCACTTCAATCCGTTCAGGAGTTGGACATGAGTCGCGCCATCCCCACCGAAGCCGCCCTCGCCGCCAGAGTCGTGCTTGAACGACGCCTTGCCACCTTGCTCAAATACGGCACCTGGCTCGCCTCGTTGATCATCGCGGCAGGCTTGCTGCTGACGCAGGGTGCGTCGTACCTTGGCATGCATCAAGCGGCGCACGCGCAGGGTATGCAGATCGTCACCGTAGGCATTGCGTTGTTCATCTTCCTGCCGGTTCTGCGACTGATGCTGATGCTTGGCGTATTTCTGCATCAGCGGGACTATCGCTTCACCGCCGTCACAACGCTGGTCCTGTTGATCGTGTTCGCCGGATGCGTGATCGGCGCGCACATGAGCGGTGGCGCGGCCGGTTGAGGAAGTGTCCTAGTGCAGCCCTCCCTGACGATCGAGCGTTTTTGGTAACTGACCAAGTTGCCGGAATACAGATAGCCAGTCCTCAAGGTGCCAGGTCTTTTCGATCAGATTTCCGCGCATCTGATGAAACGAATGAATCGCAAACCGGACGGTTTTGGAACTTCCATCGATACCGAGCAACTTTCCGCTTTGCTTGCCGCTGATCTCCGCGCGTACGGCCGCCCGATTATCGTGAATCAGCAAGTCGAGAATAGTGATTTTCATATCGGGAAGCGCGACCGCCATCTCCTCGAACACGCCGACCATCTGGTCGCAGCCTGGAACAGCGCCGGCGGGCTCGGGAATATATTCCCAATCCGGGGTGACGACCTTGCGTAACATCGGGACGCTTTTCGCTTCAAAAGCGCGATAAAACTCTTCAATTACGTCCTGTACGAAACCTTGGTTTGAACCTGGGGTCATGACCGGTCACTCCTGAAAGTGCTGGCAACAATGGTTCGATTAAAGTAGATGCTCGACTTTGCGTTGTCATGCATTGCGCAACGTCGCGACGCCTTCACTTGCCGGCATCGCGGCGGCTCTGCTCCTCAACGGTGAAGATCGCCTCGGGTACGGCCTCGAGCCGGGCTTGGGGTATGGGATCGCCACTCTCATCGGATAGACCGTAGGTACCATCGTCGATCTTCTGCAGCGCGCGTTCGATATCGCCGACGCGCTGATCATTCGCGTCGTGCAGCGCCTGGTTGATCTCGTTTTGCGCCATGCCCTGCGCCGCGTCCTCGAACTCCTCGGGCTCGTCGCCATGCTCCTCCTGCGCTGCCCGCTGATCGGCGATCGTGTCTTCTTCTCCGCCCAGCAGTTCCTGGCGCATCGCTTCAAGACGCGTGCGCTGCTGTGCGATGAACGCCTCACTCAAGTTACCCTGTTTCTCAGACATGGTTCGCTCCGTTGCCTTGATTCGCCTCGTTCATCGAGGTTGCTGTAACGTCAAAATGAATTCATCCGACGAAATGTCTCACCGCGTGCCCACAGATTCAAAATAAACGCTGGACTCATCATCTGTATCTATTCTGACTATCGATACTGAAATGCTTTAGATACCGGCCCCTATGTAGAAGTCTATGAGCAAGCCCTGGCTAAGTGAACCGTGATTTCTCCGATGGTATCTATTGGGAGAAAACATCTCGCGGCGTGCCGTTCAGGCCGAATATCCTGCTGTAGTGCCATGCGAATTACGGCATGATAGTGCTCTGGGCGAAGCATTCACGCCGCAAGCACGCGAGCGTCGATGATGAACGCAGCCAAGGAGAAAATGATGCCAGCCTCCACTGTTTCATACGGCGAATTTCAAATCAACGTACAGCCTGAACTAAACGGGCGTGGCGCGTGGATTGCCAAGGTCAGCGTGCGTCGCGGCGATCAGTCGATCGTCGACGAGCGTCCGGGAACCGTTCAGCCTGAATGGCTCAACGAGGAAGAAGCCACCCGGGACGGGGTCGAATGGGGGCGTCGGTTCATCGATCACGAATTCAACTCGCCGCAGTCTCGCTCCTGGGTTGCCGAACGGTCTCATGCGGAAGTGTGGTTCCGCGATGCCGAGGAATCGAGTGGTCCCAAAGCCGACACTTAGGCAGTGCGACGACAGTTTCGGTCAAGCGCCCGCATTCGTCATGAAACGATGATGTCTCAAACGACGTGATTCGCTTGACGTAAAAGGCAAGCGCTTATTCGCGCTTCAGGCGCGCCTCCAGTTGCCGGGCATTGAGTGTCGACAGGTCCTCGCTCACCTGCTCGAAAATCAATCGACGCGTCTCCTCACTTAGATTCGCCTTGACCATGCCTAAAAATTTTGGCTCGATAACGATCCTCAGCCGGTCATAGCGTTGATGGAGCCGCCCGTCTTCGACATAGCTGGCAACACGCCTGGCAAATTTCTCGCGGTCTTTCTCCGTGAGCATCGTACCGGTGAATTCCGTGTTGATGAGGTCTTCGATCTCCTGAAGATCGAGCGCAAGGCCCGGTGTTTTGAAAACACGTGCACGCCCCCCGTCAGCCACAACAAGCCAGGTAACGCCGATCATCTTGCACCTCCAGACAGGGATTTTTCAGGCACGTCTCAACCGCGCGTAACCAACAACGCTCATTACTGAAGATAGCAGTTCTTCCCGAATACGCCATGGCCCATTTACCGATTCACCGGATCGATCTACCGGGTGTAGTGAGGTTGCGGTAAAAACGCTTCGATCCCGCCCCTTGCGCATGACGGGCAATTGAACGATCGGCATAAAGTACGTGATCCTTACTATCTGGATGCTGCGTCGCAACGGATCCAGACTCCTGGTATGTGACACGCTTTCGCCGGGATTGCATACGCTTTCTGTGAGGTCTACGCTTTATGCATAAGTCGGGGGCACGCACTTTCCCCCGGCATGCGATGACGCGAGAGCGCTTCGCAAGGGAGACATGATCATGCGTGCGCGATCCACGTTCAGGGCAATCCTGATTCCTCTCCTCGTTGCCTTATGTTCTGCGCTCGCCGGTTGTGGCGACGGCGTGAACAGCAACGGCGCAATCTCGAACGGGTCGCCTGACCCTGGTATCGCGCTGACTCAGGTGCGCTTCATGACTCCGCCAATGGGCTGGAACTCATGGAACACCTTTGCCTGCAAAGACACCGAAGCCATCATCAAATCGGTCGCCGACGCGATCGCTGCCAACGGCATGGCTGCCGCCGGATATCAATACGTGACGGTTGACGATTGCTGGGTCGGCGGTCGAAACGCGACGACCGGCCAGTTGTATTCGAACGCCACAACGTTTCCCGATGGCATGCAGGCGCTCGCGGCTTACGTGCATAGTAAAGGCCTTAAATTCGGCCTGTACACCTCAGCCGGCACCAACACGTGCGCTGGCATCGCGCATGGGACGCGCCCCCCATCCTATCCGCCGGGCGTTGGCGCCGGCAGCCTCGGTCATGAGAGCGTCGATGCACAGACGTTCGCCAACTGGGGCGTGGATTACATGAAGTTCGATTACTGCGGTGGGAGCCTCACGGCCTTCCCTGCGATGCGCGCGGGAATCGCGGCAACGGGCCGTACCATGTTTCTGAGTATCAACCCGTATAGTGCAAATCTGACCTTGCCGACCAACTTTGCATCGGACGGGACGCTCTACGTTCCCGCTTATGCGGACATGTCCCGCATTTCGCAGGATATCTCGGCCAATTTCAACTCGGTCACCTCGATCATCGACATCAGCGCGGCTGACGCTGCGTGGGCCGTGCCTGGCTACTTCAACGACATGGACATGCTTGAAGTAGGCAATGGCATGACCGAGGACCAGGACACCGCGCACTTCATCATGTGGGCGATCATGTCGAGCGGATTGAATGCCGGCAACGACGTGCGCAGCCAGAGTGCCGCAACCCAGGCATTGCTCACGAATGCCGGAGTCATTTCAGTGAACCAGGACGCGCTCGCGCTGCAGGGCGTGATGGACACGGCAGACAGTTCCGGCTCGCTGCAAGTGTGGACGAAGCCGCTGGCGACGACGGGTACGCGTGCTGTTGCGTTACTTAATCGGGGCACAGCCGCAGCGCCCATCACGGTGAATCTTTCTAGCCTCGGACTCGGTGGTCCGGTTCAGGCAACCAACGTCGTGACTGGCGCGAACCTGGGGACAGTGACACAAAGCCTCACTCAGACGGTGCCGGCAACCGGTGCGGTGCTAATCAAACTCACTGGCACTGACCCCGTTGCCACCAATGGCCCGCTCGCGCTGCAGAGCTGGGTGTGGTCTGCGGTGCAGTCAGGCACGGTCGCGGTCAAGGTCTTTCCCGCCGGTTCGCCCTTGCCGACCGGTGCCTCCGCCGCGGGGGCGGTCGTCGTCCATGGCGCGAGCTATATTGACGGCATGACGGTCAATGCACCGGCGCAACTCGTCTACCGTCTGGATGGAAACTGCTCCACTTTCCAGAGCGACATAGGACTCGATGCGGCCGCGCAAGGCGCCGGGACGGTCGACTATCAGGTGTGGGCCGATAACATCGAACTCTACGATAGCGGGCTCGTGACCAGTTCGACGCCGATCAAGACAGTGAAGGTCAGTGTTGCCGGTCGCAAGACCCTGCGACTCGTTGTGACTGATGGACAGAATGGCGTGACGAATGACGTGGCCGACTGGGCCAATCCGACGTTGGTATGTTCGTGACGCGTTTGCCGTCTGGACGTGCTCCACAAATGCGAACATATTGCTCATATTCTCGGCAAGGAGGAAGGAGGCTGATCTGACCACTCGCATTACTTCGCCGTCGAGCGCTATGCGCAAACTGCCGCGCCAGGCGCGCGCGCTTGCGACGACCGACGCGATACGCGACGCCGCCGCTCACGTTCTCGGCGAACGCGGCTGGCAGGGCCTGACGACGAACACGGTTGCCGAGGCCGCTGGCGTCAGCATCGGTTCGCTCTATCAATACTTCCCGAACAAGCTCGCGCTCATCGAGGCGGTCCGCCGACGGCACTTCGACGATATCCTTCTGGTACTTCGAAACGCTTCGGACAAAACGATGCCGCGCGAGCGCCGCATCGCGGCATTGGTCGAAGGCATGATCGCAATACATAGCCGATACCCGGCGGCTCATCACGCGCTACTCAACGAGTGTCCGCGCGGCGAGGACTCCCGGCGCACGCATGATTTCTTCGCGAAGGAGTGGCGAAAAAGTTATGAGGCGGTCTTTGCGGCCAACGCCAGGCGCGCGGGTGATCAGTCTGGTATCGGCGCGTCGCTGCTCGCCGGTGCGTTGGCGGGCGCCGTGCATGAGGCCGCGCGTCGCGGCACGCTTGATTCGCCCGTCATGAAGCAGGAACTTCTCACGATGGTGGACGCTTACCTGGCGAGACGGCAGACTGTTGAGTTGCCGGAGCCGGCCACGACGCAAGCACGCCGTTAATGAAAGAGGCCGTAACGTGGGTGGTCAGCGTTAAAGCCCCTTGGGCAAGTTGCCATTACAATCCACCACTTCAATCCGACAACCGTGATTCGCGCCATGAAATCCCTTCTTGCATTGACACTCGCGGCGGCCATCATGACCGCAGGCACTGCCGTTCAAGCGCAAACGGCCGCGGGCAGCAACACGTCTGAAAGGCAGTGCGCCAAGGGGTATGTCACCGGTGTCGGCGGATCGGCACAAAGCATGCGCGACTACCTTGCCACCCCCGACCGGGACAGATTTCGCTACATCGCCGACAACCCGATCCAATGCCAGGTCTCCGACGACGATCGTGCATCAAACTGCACCGGCGTCACGAACCTTCGGCATGAGGAGATCAGCGTGTACGACGATAGCGACAGCACGACGATGGCCGTCGTCACGCGCGTCGAACTCGACCATGGGAAGACCTACCCCGTGATCATCGTGGTGATAAAAAAGGACGTGCAGTGCGACGAGTGAATACGCGCACCGTCATCCAGTCACGACGTTGATCGCTCCGTGATATGTGCCCGTACCGTGTACTCATTATCGCGTACGGGGTCCGCACTGCCCTCGTCAAGCGCCGGCGCGTGAAAGTCGGCTGATAGCGGCTCAACCGGATAGCCACGCCGCTCCCATGCGTCGAGCCCGCCCTTGAGTGCATGGACGTTGTGAATATTCTTGCGATGCAGTTGCGTCACGATGCGCTTGGCCGTCGCCTCGTTGGGACACACGCAATACACGACGATGTCGTGCTCGAGCCACTGCGGATCCAACTGCTCGGGCGAGTCCAGATCGAGCGCCCGCGCGCCGGGAATCCGATACGCCTCCTTGGCACGCACCTCCGACGGTCGCGCGTCGAAAACGAGCGGCGGCGTGCTCGACTTCATCAGCTCATCCAGTTGCTCCGGCGAAATGCGGAACGTGGCAAGCCAACGACGAAACTTCAGCCGGCGCATCCACCGATAAGCCACAAAAAGCACGGCCACCAATGCGAACACGTGGAACACCGTGCCGCCGTTATGCCGAACCAGCACCATCAGTTGCGTGATTTCATCGTGCAGCGCCGCGCCGCCTATCAGCCACACACCCGCCCACAGCGACGCGCCAAGCAGGTCCCAAAGCAGGAAAATGCGCGCATCCATGCTCGTCGTACCGAGCAACGGCGAAGCGATCAACCCCAGGCCCGGGACGAATTTGGCCAACGTGAGAATCGGCGCGCCATGGCGCTCGAAGATATTGCGCGCCACCCGTACCGTGGCGTCGAAGGACAGTGAAAAGCGCACCAACCCATTAAGCAGCCGTCTGCCGCGCAGCCGTCCAGCAGTGAACCAAAGTACATCAGCGAGCACGGTCGCGCTCACGGCCGCAAGGAACACGCTGGAATACGATACGTCGCCCGCCTCCGCCATGGTGCCGGCGAGAACCAGCATGGGAGCGGCCGGCACCGGTAAGCCCAGTTGCGTGACCAGTACACTCATGAAGACCGCCCACGCACAGAACGCGGGTGGAATCGCCGTCGGAAAATGCCACACCATACTGCCCCCCGGAGCATCAGCACCGTTGCCTGACTACGTCTGCCCAGCAACCCGCTTGCTCACGATGGAACAGGTGCGACAGCCCGTACGAACGATGCGCGCCCCTCAGACCGGTCGGGAAAAGACCCCCGGCCCACAGCGGGCACATCGTCGACTTCGGGATTCTAAACAAAAACGCCTGCGGCCGTCGTGCAGGCGAGCAGCCACGAAATGTGGTACGCGGGAGGTCACGCGCTATGACGGCCGCCGTGAGGGGCCGCCTCCTTCAAGCGCATGAAACGCTGCCTCAGCCCTTGCGCATGCGGCGCGGGTTGGCCCGCAGCGCCTCGATCTCATCGAGCAACTGAAGTGCGAGTGCGATGCCCGGCGGATTGATCTCCAGGTCCATGGCGAGATGATGTGCCGTGCGCACCCGGCGCAATTCGGTGCCTCTGAAGCGCCATTCCTGCGGTGCGGCGCCGCGCGGCTCAAAGGCGCCCTCGGCCACCCACAAGCTCACTTCTTCGACGGATGCCCCGCTCACCCGGCACAACTCGACCAGAGTGAACTCGACTTCTTCATTGATGATCTGGCCTTCCAGATAGGTCGTCACGGACTCGTTCATGATGAGTGATTACCCATAAAAATGTGCGCGTGGGTCGAAATGGAACGCCTGCCGCATCGCGTTGTAGGCGGCCGCGGCCTGTTCCGTGTCGGCAGGCGGCAAGACGATGTTCAAGACCACGTACAGATCCCCGGGTGAACTGCCCGGAATGCCCTTGCCTTTGAGCCGCAAACGCCGGCCCGCGGCGGAACCCTTCGGTACCGTGATTTCAACGATGCCGTCTGGGGTCGGCACCTTGACTTGCGCCCCAAGCGCGGCTTCCCAGGGGGCGAGCGGCACATCGATCGAAACATCGCGGTCGTCGACCCGGAAACGCGGATGCTCCCGAAACCCGATCTCCAGAAAGAGATCGCCAGCCGGCCCGTCGCCCAAACCGGGGCCGCCCTGGCCGGCCAGTCGCAACTGCTGTCCCGCCTTGATGCCCTTGGGGATGGTGACGTTCAGCGTACGCGACTGCAGCGTCACGTGGCCCTGCGCATCCACTTCGGGCATCTGCAAGGTGATGCCTCGCTGCGCGCCAAGATAGGCGTCTTCCAGATCGATCAGCACTTTTGCATGATGATCCTGCCCGCCCATTCCGGTGGCCGCGCCGCGGTGCCGGTGACCCGTGTGGGCGTGGCCGAACATCGAGGCGAAAAAGTCTTCGAGGTTCGGGTCGTGGCTGGAGTCGTAATTGGGATCGCCGTTCGCCTCGCCGCCTCGTCCGCGGAATTCGAAGCCTTCGTCCCAGTTGGGCGGCGGTTGAAACTCCTCGCCGTTCTGCCATTCGCTGCCCATGCGGTCGTACGCGGTGCGTTTTTCCGGGTCTTTCAGCACCTCGTACGCCTCGCCCACTTCCTTGAAACGCTCTTCCGTGTCGTCGAGCTTGCTGAGGTCCGGATGATACTTGCGCGCAAGTTTGCGGTAGGCGCGCTTGATGTCGTCCTGGGTCGCGCCGCGCTCGAGCCCGAGGATCTGGTAATAGTCCTTGTATTTCATTTGAAAGGCAGCCCCATAAGGATGGAAGATGGCCGTGCATTTCGCGCGTAGCCGGCTACCCTCCCTGGCTACACGACTCTTACTCTATACGAGAACATCGTGACGCCGCTCAGGGCCCGCGCATTGACAGCACCGCCGCTCCGCTCAGGCGTCCTTCACGCAGATCGGCCAGTGCGCGGTTCGCGTCGCCGAGCGCATAGGTGCGGGTGTGGAGTTCGAGACGGGTCTGCGCGGCGACGCGCATGAATGCCAGGCCATCTTCACGGGTCAGATTGGCCACGGACACGACGCGTCGCTCACCCCACAGGAACGCGTACGGGAACGATGGAATGTCGCTCATATGAATGCCGCCACACACCACGATGCCGCCCTTGGCGACCGCTTTCAGCGCTTGCGGAACCAGCGCGCCAACCGGGGCGAACAGCAACGCGGCGTCGAGTTCGTCGGGTGGCGCATCCTCGCTGCTGCCGGCCCACCTTGCGCCCAGGCGCATCGCGAGATGCTGCGCCGCGACGTCGCCACGACGCGTAAAGGCGTAGACGCTGCGTCCCTGATGGCTTGCCACCTGCGCGACGATGTGGGCCGCCGCCCCAAAGCCGTACAAACCGACGCGCTGCGCGTCACCCGCCATGCTTAGCGTGCGATAGCCGATCAGGCCCGCGCACAGCAAGGGCGCGGCTTCGATGTCCGAATACTGCGGCGGCAGCGCAAAGCAATACTGGCTATCGGCAACGGTGCGTTCCGCGTACCCGCCGTCGATCGTGTAGCCGGTGAAGCCTGCCGCATCGCAGAGGTTTTCCCGTTGCGCGAGGCAGAACCGGCAGTGCCCGCAGGTGTGCCCCAGCCACGGCACGCCTACCCGCTCGCCCACGGCGAAACCGCTGACGCCCTCGCCCAGCGCCGCCACCGTGCCGACGATCTCGTGGCCGGGAATAACCGGGCGTTTCGGATGCGGCAGTTCGCCGTCGATCAGGTGAAGGTCCGTGCGGCACACGCCGCACGCATGCACGTCGATCAGCAACTGACCGGCCGCAGGAACCGGATCGGGCACCTGCATCTCGCGCAGTTGCAGGACGCTGCTGTCGAACAGCATGGCGCGCATCGCTTGACTCCTTCGAATCGGGGCGCCGCAGCCCAGCCGCACGCCGCCTGGCACGGGTTTATTGCCAGCACATTTACGCGCTCATGGCCCACTTATTCGGCGAAGCGGAAACATCCGCCATGCAGCAAGACCGGTTTGCCGCCGACTTCCAGCAGCATGCGCTGCGCCTCGTGTTCGATGGCGCGCCGGTGGGAATCGAAGGCGCTCAGCAGGTCGCCCTCGCGCAGGGATACTGCGCCGAAATGCTCTTCCAGCGCTTCGGCGGTGATCGCGCACTGAACCGGCTTGCCGTCCACGACGGCCGGAAAGACGATCACGAGGTCACGGCCACAGTACTCCGGGCTTTCTTGCGGAAAATGGATGTGCATGACGCCGGCCTCACGGAGGAATGGTCTTGCATGCGGATATGCCGATACACGGATCGGCGGCGACGCGAAACGAGCGTTAGCACTCGCGCATCGGGACAACGGATCTGCCGAGGCGGGATACGCCCCTTCTATCAGAATAGTCGACCCGTGCCAGTCCACAAGGGTACTTACGGGTTCACTACGAGCGATTCCGGCGGGCAGGACCGGGCGTTGCTACATCCCTTGATAAGACCCGCACGGGACCGATGGATGTTTTCACCCAAGGAGCATGTGATGAGCGAAACCAAAGAGACGACCAAACCGGATCTTGAGCACCCGCAGCCCGCTACTCACAGCGACAACGAAAAGAGCAAAATGCCGGAGCGACACGATGAATCGCGTAAGCAGTCACCAGCGGACCACCCTGGGAAAAAACCGGGCGAAGGGGAACCGTCGGTGAGCTGAGTGCGAAAGCCCGCGCGTTGGTCATACCTGCTCCCCTGGCAGCGCGACGGGGTTAATCCTGCGGGTCCGCTGCTGCGCACGCCCTATTCCCTGAGCGCGACGCCCGGACCCTCTTTCACGCGTTCGGCCACCTGATCGATACGACCTCGCACGATGCCGATCGCCTGCTTCAGCAGATACACATCATGAAAGTACCGTTGCGGCATTCTGATCTGGCTGGCATGCGCGTCAATGCTCTCGATCTCGGAACGCCACTGCGCAACCTGTTCTGCGGTTGGTTGACTGCTGTATTTCCATACTTCGTCTTCGAGCGATTTGACCTCGCGGTACCACACCACGAGGCGCTTCTTGATACGCGCCTCCACCATCCGCGGCAACGCCTGTAACAGGCCCAGCAGCAAGGCCATAAACGGCAGCAGAATCAGCAACCGCCGCTCGATGAAGCTGGCCAGCCAGAATGGCAGGTAACGCTGCAAGAACGGCCGGCCCGATTTGAAGAAGCGCTCGCTTTCTTCGGAGACAGGGAATTCCTCGCTATTCAGATTAGGAAACGCAGCCATTGGGGTGAAGTAGTCCTCGCCGCCATGCACGGTTTTCGCCGCGTCCAGCAGCAAATAGATAAACGCGGGATGCAGCGTGTCCTTGGACACCAGCAATGCGGTGGCCGCGAGCAGCGTGACGTCGCTCCGCGGCAGGTCATTGACGATGCTGGTCGACGCACGCGGAAAAATTACTTTGGATAACGATGGGAATTTTTGCACCAGGGCATCGGCCTGGGCAAAGCTCATCAGCTTGAGGTTGCTGTTTAGCAGCGTGGTCTGCATGGCCGCATCGGGTCTGCCGATAAAGAAGGCCGCATCCAGTTGACCGCTTTCGAGGCCTTGATAAGCCTTGTCCGCATCCAATTGCAGCATGGTCGTATTGGCCCCGGTCACGCCGCTGTCGCCGAGCAACACTTGCGCGACGTCAAGCAGCCCGCTGCCGGGCACGCCGACCGACACCCGTTTGCCGCGAAGCTGGACGAGCCGGTTGATCACCGTGTCGCCGCGGTAGAACACCCAGATAGGCTCATACGAAACCGCCGCGATGATCTGCAGGTGATCGCTTTCTTGCGGACGGGTCGTGCCCGACTGGATGAAGCCCACTTCGTAGGGACTATTCGGATCTTTCAGCCGCTCATAGTTTTCGACCGAACCAGACGAGCTGCGGATATCGAGCTTGATGCCCTGGCGCTTCAGGATAGGCGCATAGCGGTCGGCAAAACTGCGATAAATGCCCCCGTCCGCGCCGCTGGTAATGACGATGGTGCGCTGGAACGCAGGCTCGACCACGACCTTCAGTCCCCAACCCAGCGCCATCAGCAACACCACCACACCGATGATGTACAGGCGCCGCCGCGCCGGCGTCATAAGCGCTTTCTGGTTGCGATGAAGCGCTGGGTTGTGCCTGGGCATGGTAAGGCTCGCTTGTTCGAGCTCTCCCGCCAAACCTGCGCCATGCGGGATGAATGGGAGCGACGCGCGCCGCCGCGTGGGTGGCGCTGCACAGCAAGCTGGATAATGCAGCCCTTCGGGCCTCCTTGTCCACATCCCCTCCGGCGCACTCAGGTAGTCGCGCGCGATCCACAGAACGCAGCAACACTGCTGTAGTAAGCGGCATTTCTGCTAAACACGAAGCCGCGTTTGCAAACGCCTATTTGTCGTTTGCCGCGATCAATGCGGCTGACTAGCATCGAGGCTGAACATTCAGATCACGAGGCAAACCATCATGTCCCCGCGTGCCTGTTTCAAACCCCGTGTGATCGAACCCGTAGCCACCAACCGCCCCGAAGGTCTCGGACTCGCGGTCGAGTTATGGCTTGCCCGGCCGGTCGACGGCATTGCGGGGCACGCCCTGCAGATTCATCTGCGCGACGATACGCAGATGGCGCAAGCCGAAGCGTTGCGCGACCTGTTGCATCAACTGGGTATGGATATCGTCGTGTCGTGACCGGCACGCGTCGCGCGCAAGCGCGGCCTGAGCGTGCCGTGAGCAGCTCAAAAAAAAGACGCCCACCGACCGGTCCTCGGCGGGGCGTCCAATACGCACATGTATTCTCAGAGCACCTTCAAGGTACGGTGCCAAAAGGTCAGCAGCAAGACAGTCAAAAATACGGATTTGTGGGTTAGCGCACATTTCTCCGCAAAATTTGCCGCATCGCACCAAATCCGTCGCTCTGTCCTCCTCATTCCTCCTCGTCCACTCCGCTGTCAGCCCGACCAGACGAGCCTGACAGGATTAGCAGCGATTCCGAAATAGTCATTTCGCACTATCGATACAAATATCTCATAGTAGGGGTATACACTGTACTTCATCGACGTTGCAGACAAACCCCTCAAGACCCTGTCGCGACGCCTTCCTGAACTGAAGTCGAAACGTTATTGGAGTCCACCATGAAGACCAAGATCATCGCCGCTTTGCTGGTTGCCGCTTCCGCCACCCTCGCCGCTCCGGCTTTCGCAAGCGGCTACGGCCCGGCACCGTTCTATCGTCCGACAGTTGGCGCGCCCGCTTCGCAACAAGGCCAAAGCGTACAAACCGTTGCAGCTGAACGTGCTCAGGCAAACGCCAATAGCTCGTACGGCGGCGTAAGTAGCGAATCGTCGCAATCTGGCGCCCACCCGATTGCCGCTCTGAAGTCGCTGTTCCGCGGTCATTAATCTGCACTGACAGCCGTTTGGTTTAAGCGATCTGTATGCGCTCATTAGCGCCTTGATCGCGATCGAAAAAACAATCTTTGGAGGTCAATGATTATGAAGTCGCTTATCCAGGCTGTTGCTATTGCCGCTGTTCTCGCCGCTCCGGTGGTTTCGTTCGCCCAGTCGAACCAGCCGGTGACCCGCGCCCAGGTGCGTGCCGAACTGGTCCAACTGGAAAAGGCCGGCTATTCGCCTGCGAGCGGTCGTGACCCGTACTACCCGTCAGACATCCAGGCAGCGGAAGCGCGCGTGGCAGCTCAAAACGCGACGGCGCAAGCTGAAACGACCGGTTATGGTTCGGGCAGCAACGGCAACTCGCAAGCGGGCCAGCGTGCTGAGTTCCGGGCTAGCTCGTACTCTGCGCCGGTGTACATGGCCAGGTAAGTTGCCTGCAAGCGGTTGATCTGCCGTATCGAGCCAGGGTCGCGGCTCACATGAAGGTTCAAATGAATGAAACAGGCCCGCGATCCGATTAGACGCGGGCCTGTTTGCCAGCAGTACCGAAATCCTCCGTCGCCAGATGCCTGGTGACTTTATTGCCCAGCTCCCTGTCTGGGCATCTTTTTTTGCGGCACGCTCTTTCGCAGACCTCGTTATGTTTTGTGTGATCCAAACGAACGAGGGAGAGTGTGTCGTCAAAACCTGATCAAAGCCGCACCGCTGGCGGCACGTAACGGCACTCGTAACGCTTCCTGACCGTGCCGTTCTCATCGACGCTCTCCAGATACACGTCGAATTGCCACAGCCGCGCCATGTGCTTGAGCACCTCATCGCTATCGCCGGACAGATGCCGGTTGTCGCTCATGAAATGCCGCAGCGTCAGACTGCGGTCGCCGCGCGTGTTGACCGACCAGACCTGGATGTTCGGTTCGCGATGATGCATGTCGTACTGCCGTGACAACGCTTGCCGCACGTACTGATAGCCGCTGTCGTCATGGATGGCGGAAACTTCGAGCGCATCGCGCATATCGTCGTCCAGTACCGAGAAGAGGCGCATTTCCCGAATCAGGTGCGGCGACAGGTACTGCGCAACGAAGCTCTCGTCCTTGAAATTGCGCATCGCGTAGTGCAGCGATTGCAGCCAGGGGCTGCCCGCCAGTTCGGGAAACCAGCGGCGATCTTCATCCGTGGGGTTCTCGCAGATGCGGCGAATATCGCTCATCATCGAGAACCCAAGTGCATATGGATTGATACCGCTGTAATACGGTTTCGTCACCGGCGGTTGATAGACCACGTTGCTGTGCGAATGGAGAAACTCCATCATGAAGCCGTCTTCCAGCTTGCCCTGGTTATACAGAGTGTTGAGCAACGTGTAGTGCCAGAACGTGGCCCAGCCTTCGTTCATCACCTGGGTCTGACGTTGTGGATAGAAATACTGGCCGACCTTACGCACGATCCGGATGACTTCGCGCTCCCACGGCTCCAGCAGCGGCGCATTCTTTTCCGCGAAATAGAGCAGATTTTCCTGCGGCTCGGGCGGATAACGCTCGTCAGTTTCCTCGGGCAATGGCGTGTGCCGCGTGGGCAACGTGCGCCATAACTCGTTGACCTGCGACTGTAGATACGCCTCACGTTCACGGCGCGCCGCCGACTCCTTCTGCAGTGACAGCTTTTGCGGCCGTTTATAACGGTCCACGCCGTAATTCATCAGCGCATGGCAGGAGTCAAGCAGTTCCTCTACCCGGTCCATGCCGAACCGCTCCTCGCACTCCGCAATATAGTTCTTCGCGTAGACGAGGTAATCGATGATGGCATGCGCATCTGTCCAGAGCTTGAACAGATAGTTGCCCTTGAAGAACGAGTTGTGCCCGTAAGCCGCGTGCGCGATGACGAGCGCCTGCATCGTCATCGTGTTCTCTTCCATCAGATATGCGATGCAGGGATTCGAATTGATGACGATCTCGTACGCCAGCCCCATCTGTCCGCGACGGTAGCTTTTTTCAGTGGCGAGAAAATGTTTGCCGAACGACCAGTGCCGGTAGTTCACCGGCATGCCGACGGACGCGTACGCGTCCATCATCTGTTCAGCGCTGATGAGTTCGAGCTGGATCGGATACACGTCAAGCTCATATTGCTCTGCAACATGGGCAATATGTGTGTCGTACTCTTCGATCAGCTCGAAGGTCCAGTCGGACGGGCACGGCAAAGGCCTTCTATCGGCTACGTTCATACGGACTTCCCTTTGCCACTCAATGGGCGTTCCGGTGTGTCCCCGTGCTGCTGCAGTTTCATCAGGACCTGCTCCCGCCTCGACGGCATCTTTCGCCGCGACGGGTTGGGCATGCCCGGAATCCTGCTTCGGCACGCCTTTGCGCTCCGGCTGATAACCGCGCGCTTCATTGTGCAGATGTTTGGTGCTCATGACGACGCCACCTGCTTTTCAAACAACTCCCTGAACACTGGATAGATGTCGGCGGCCGTCTCGACCTTCTTCATCGCCATGTGCGGCTGCGAGAGCGCGAGTTGCGCGTATTCGAGCCACAAGTTCTGCTCTTCGGGCGTTACCTGAATATACGCAAAATAGCGCACCTTCTCGAGAATGTCATCTGCCAGAATCTTGCGGCACTTCGGCGAGTCGTCCGTCCAGTTGTCGCCGTCAGAGGCCTGAGCGCCGTAAATATTCCATTCAGTTGGCGAATAGCGCTCGTCCATCACTTTCTGCATCAGCTCAAGCGCGCTCGAAACCACCGTGCCGCCGCTTTCCGTGGAATGGAAAAAGGTGTCTTCGTCGACTTCCTCGGCGCGCGTATGGTGACGAATGAACACCACCTCGATACGCTCGTAATTGCGCTTGAGAAACAGGTACAGCAGGATAAAGAAGCGCTTGGCCAGATCCTTGCGCTGCTCGTCCATCGAACCCGAGACATCCATCAGACAGAACATCACGGCCTGGCTGGACGGCGTCGGCTGCTTTACGCGGTTCACGTAACGCAGATCGAACGGATCGATAAACGGAATGCGCCAGATACGGCCACGCAGGTGATGGATTTCCTCTTCGAGTACCTTGATATCTTCGCGGCGGTCGTCGTGGTCCGCCTTCATGATTTCGAGTTGCCGCTCGAGTTCATGCAGTTCATTGACGAGCGGTGCGCCAAGCGCAATGCGCCGGCCAAGCGCACTGCGCAATGAACGGACCACGTCGATATTGTTCGGCGTGCCTTCAGCCGCCCAACCCGCGCGAATGCTCTTCCAGGTAGGGACTGCCAGCAAATGGGTTTTGACGAGGCGAGGCAACTCGAGGTCGTCGAAGAAATACTGCATGAATTCTTCGCGGCTCAACTCGAACACGAAGTCGTCCTGACCGTCGCCTTCATTGCTGGCCTGGTTGCCGCCACCACCACCGCCACCGCCCTGCGGACGCGGAATCTTGTCGCCGCGAATGTAATCCGAGTTACCCGGGTGCACCATTTCGCGCTTGCCGCCCGGACCATGCCGGAACGAAGGCTCCGCAATGTCCTTGCGCGGAATCGTGATGCTCTGGGTGTTCTGGATGTCCTTGATGCTCCGGTCGCGTACCGCTTCCGAGACGGCGCGACGAATGTAGTTTTTGACGCGACGCAAAAAGCGTTCGCGGTTTGCAATGCTTTTGTTCTTGCCAGCTAACCTGCGGTCGATGATTTGATGAAGCACATCCGGTCTCCCGTGTCGGCATCATTGCAACGTCATGTCCATGCAACACGCGTCTCGCAAGGTGCCCGCGCGGACTCCAACCTCAGGCCGCGCGAGCGGCACGCCAAGCCAATCATGACGACTTGCGCACACGCAGATACCAGTCGCACAGCAGCCGCACCTGCTTGGGCGTGTAGCCCTTTGCGACCATCCGGTTGACGAAGTCTTCGTGCTTGCGCTGTTCCTCGGCCGAGCCTTTAGCGTTGAACGAGATCACCGGCAAAAGTTCTTCCGTGTTGGAGAACATCTTCTTCTCAATCACGACGCGCAGCTTTTCATAGCTGATCCACGCCGGATTCTTGCCTGCGTTTGCAGCACGCGCGCGCAGCACGAAGTTGACGATCTCGTTGCGGAAGTCCTTCGGGTTGCTGATGCCGGCAGGCTTCTCGATCTTCTCCAGCTCTGCATTCAACGATGCACGGTCGAAACTCTCGCCGGTATCGTGATCGCGGAACTCCTGATCCTGAATCCAGAAGTCGGCATACGTCACATAACGATCGAAGATGTTTTGCCCGTACTCCGAATAGGACTCCAGATAAGCGGTCTGAATCTCCTTACCGATAAATTCCGCATAACGCGACGCGAGCACGTCCTTAACAAACGACAGATACTTCTGCTCGGTCTCCGGTGGGAACTGCTCGCGCTCGATCTGCTGTTCGAGCACATACATCAGATGCACCGGGTTGGCGGCGACTTCGGTTGAATCGAAGTTGAACACGCGTGAGAGGATCTTGAACGCGAAGCGGGTCGACACGCCGGTCATCCCTTCATCGACACCGGCAAAGTCGCGGTATTCCTGATATGACTTGGCCTTCGGGTCGGTGTCCTTCAGGTTCTCACCGTCATACACCTGCATCTTCGAGAAGAGGCTCGAATTTTCCGGCTCCTGCAACCGCGTCAACACCGACATCTGCGCCATCATCTTCAAGGTGCCAGGTGCGCACACCGCGCTTGCCAGCGACGAGTTGCGCAACAGCTTCTCGTAGATCTTGATCTCTTCCCCATAACGCAGGCAATACGGCACCTTGACTACGAAAATCCGGTCAAGCAGTGCTTCATTATTGCGGTTATTGCGGAATGCCTTCCATTCCGACTCGTTCGAGTGAGCGAGAATCACGCCATCAAACGGAATCGCGCCGAAGCCTTCCGTGCCCTTGAAGTTACCTTCCTGGGTAGCGGTAAGCAGCGGGTGCAACACTTTAATTGGCGCCTTGAACATTTCGACGAATTCGAGCAGGCCCTGATTCGCGAGGCACAGGCCACCGGAGTAGCTGTACGCATCGGCGTCATCTTGTGCATATTGCTCGAGCTTGCGAATGTCGACCTTACCAACCAGGGACGAAATATCCTGATTGTTTTCGTCACCCGGTTCCGTCTTGGCGATACCGATCTGCCGCAAGATGGAGGGATAGCGACGCACGACGCGGAACTTGCGAATGTCGCCGTTGTATTCATGCAGGCGTTTGACGGCCCACGGACTCAGGATGCTTTTCAGGTAGCGGCGTGGAATGCCGTACTGCTCTTCGAGGATCGGACCGTCCTCGTCATAATCGAAAAGCCCTAGCGGCGATTCGTTCACCGGCGAGCCCTTGATCGCATAGAACGGCACGCGTTCCATGAGTTGCTTCAAACGCTCCGCGATCGACGACTTGCCACCACCGACCGGGCCCAACAGATACAGAATCTGTTTCTTTTCTTCGAGCCCCTGGGCCGAATGCCTGAAGTACGCGACCACCTGCTCGATCACGTCTTCCATTCCGTAGAACTCACGGAACGCGGGGTATACCTTGATGACCTTGTTCGCGAAGATACGCGACGTGCGCGGATCGTTGCGAGTGTCGATCTGTTCCGGTTCTCCGATTGCCGTCAACATGCGTTCGCCAGCCGTAGCGTACGCGGCGGGATTGTCTTTGCAGAGCGCGAGATACTCCTCGAGCGAGAGTTCATCTTCTCGCGTTTTCTCGAAGCGGGTCGCGAAACTGCTGTAGATATCCATGCTACCTCCTCGCCAAAGTCTAGACCGATGTCGTGCGCGGCGCGCTAATCGGAAACGACATCGCTCGAATTCATCCTAAACCCTTTTAAATTTTTTTTCACGGACTACGTGATGAAAATCGTGCCGTGGTGCGCTCCCCACAAACCTCACTTGGAAACGTGAATTCGGTCACCTACAATCTTCCGTCCAGATCACAGCCATCTTCACTGCTGTGATGCGCGAAACATCCATACGTGCAGCATGCACGAGCGTTCCAGCAGTGCATCGCTCAAGCTGCTCGATCTGCCCAATGCTCCCGATTCTCTACCGCTTTTTTGCTCAACGCATGGGTTGAGCATTTCGACTACAGCCGTGATCGAGTGTTACATCTTGGCTCGTGCTTCATCACACCATGGTCTTCTAGTGATTCGTCACTGCACGACAGATTTCGTTCACACCGAAATGCGCGTAATCACACAGAGAGCGCGCAAGCGGATATCCACTTTGCCGGAAGGGTCAGTGAGCCGCTTATCACAGTGTCCATGCATCTATAAGAGGTATGTCGGTTGCGCGCACACCGGCTTGCATAGGTGTATACGGCTAGGGTCGATCCGCGGATGCGGCGGCCGGGTCATGGCGACCCGTCGTGCTGGATGACAAGGTGTGGGCACCTGGAGCGTTGCGCGTCACGTGGTGCATGAGCGCCCGCCAACGCGCTGGGCGCAGGCGCTTCCGGGCGCAGGTTGTAGTGAGCAGGTCAGGTCAGGTCGATCTCGACGCCACCCAGGCCGTCAATATGACCATGTACCCGGCCAGGCTTGCCGGCCTTGTGCGCGCCAACGTACGAACCAGTGGTAATTGTCCAGTCGGGTTCGATCGTAATACCCATTGCCGCGCAATGATTGACGAACCATACGAGCAATTCGCGTGGATCGCCCACCGGGTTGCCGGTCGCTTCCGGCACCAGCGACTCGCCATCAAAGGTCAGGGCCAGGTGCGGCGAGACAAAATCGAACGTGCGCGCGAATCCCGCATACGCCACGGGATGGCCAGTCACGAGCGCACCGTTATTCTGGGCATCGGCCAGTTGTGCAAGCGGCGCGACATCGGGCCACTCGGTAAAGCGGCTGTCCACGAGTTCGATGGCCGGCAACACCACGCCGACCCGTGCAAGCACCTCGTCACGCGCATAGGCTTCGCGGCGCGGCTCGATGGCCTCGCTGAAGCGAAACGCCACTTCCAGCTCCAGAAAGACGCGAAAGAAGCCGGCATGGGCAAGCCTTGCCGGCGACTCGAGCACCAGCGAAGCGGGAATTGGCGCGCCAGAAGCGGCCGCGCCCGGCGCCCTCGCGCCGATCTTCCACCCGCCGGTCGACTCGCCGAGCCCGGTAATCACGGCCTGCTGGATCGCATAGGCGGTGGCCGCGTCAGGGGGCAAGCTATCGGGCGGTGGCGCGTCGGTCAGGCGATGCTGCTGGCGCGCCTGAACGAGGCGATGCGCGAGGTCGTATGGCGTCATGTCGGTCCTTTCTGGCTGGCGCATGGGGTAGATGGCAAGAGGCATGGACGGGGCGCGACTACAACCCGGGTTCGCGCACGTCAATGTACCGGAACACGGGTCGAATCGGGACCCTTAACAGGGCGATAACGAAAAAAGACCACGGTTGCACGCGCAACCGTGGTCTCGTCCCTGACCATCCTTACTGTTATGTTCCGGCTTAGAACGTTTCCCAATCCTTGTCGGTGCCTGCCGTGGCGCCGGCCAGCGGAGCAGGGGCAGGGGC
>NZ_JBAURZ010000267.1:0-17736 GCF_049581445.1 Paraburkholderia sp.
CTCCATCAGCACGACGGCTGCGGCCGCGTCGTTGATCCCAGACGCATTGCCCGCCGTGACCGTGCCGTTTTCCTTCGCGAACACGGGCTTAAGCTTTGAGAAGTCTTCCGCGGTCGGGTTCATCCGCACGTGTTCGTCATGCTCGAACACGACGTCGCCTTTCTTCGAGGCCAGCGTGATCGGCAGAATCTGTTCCTTGAAATAACCGCTGGAGATCGCGTGGGCCGCGCGGCGATGGGATTCGAGCGCGAGGGCGTCCTGCGCGTCGCGAGAGATATCGTATTTTTTCGCGACGTTCTCGGCCGTCACGCCCATGTGAATGCTCTGGAACGGATCGTTCAGCGCGCCGAGCATCATGTCGACGAGCCGCGCGTCGCCCATGCGTTGGCCGAAGCGCGCAGCGGGCATGATGTAGGGCGCACGGCTCATGTTCTCCGCGCCACCGCCAATGGCGATATCCGCATCTCCGAGCAGAATGCCCTGCGCGGCGGAAACGATGGCCTGCAGGCCCGAGCCGCACAGCCGGTTCACCGTTAGCGCAGGCGCGTGTTGCGCGACGCCGCCGTTCAGTGCCGCGACGCGGGCCAGATACATGTCCTTCGGTTCGGTGTGGACGACATTGCCGAACACCACGTGACCGACTTCGTCACCCGCCACTTGCGCGCGTGACAACACTTCGCGCACAACGCGCGCACCGAGATCGGTCGGCGAAAAGTCCTTCAGGCTGCCGCCGAAATCGCCGATTGCCGTACGCACACCGCTGACCACTACGACTTCCCGTTCCATGGTTCGCTCCTCTCATGCTCTGAATGCAATCTCGATGAATCTGCCCACGTCGTGCTTGCTGGCCATTGCTTGCTGGCATCGCTTGCTGGCATCGCTTGCTGGCATCGCTTGCTGGCCATCGCTTGCTGGCCGCCTTACAAGTGGGCCGCGCAGGAGGTCTGGTTCAGCATGCAGGCCCGCTGTGCAGTATGCGCGCAGCCGCACGGCCACGCGGCTCAAACGCTAAAGCGCCTTCAACCAGCCAGGACCTTTTCGACGGCGGCACGGTCGGGAATCGGCGCAACCGCGCCAAAGCCTTGCGTGGACAGCGCCGCCGCCACATTGGCATAACGCGCCGCGACGAATGGGTCGTCGCCCGCCACGATACGCGCGATAAACGCCCCGCCGAAGCAATCGCCAGCGCCGGTTGCGTCCACTGCATTCACCACATATGCGGGCACCATGTGGCGCTCATCCGGCGTCGCGACGTAAGCGCCCTGCTTGCCGAGCTTGAGCGCAACAACGCGCGGCCCGAGCGCCAGCAGAAAATCGACAATCTCGTCACGGCCAGTAAGACCAGTCAACTGGGTGACATCTTCCCAGCTCGGCAGGCAAATATCAGTATGGCGGATGGCGTCGAGCATCACCGCGCGGGCACGCGCCAGCGGCCACAGCTTGAGCCGCAGATTGGTGTCGAAACTCACCTGCACGCCGTGCGCTCGGGCATGGGTGATCGCGGCGAGCGCTGCGTCGCAGGCGCTTACGCTGATCGCGAGGCTGATGCCGGACAGATGCAAGACGCGGGCTGATTTGATCGCGTTGAGCGGAAGATCGGTCGGCGCGTAGCGGCTCGCGGCAGAACCCGCGCGCAGATAATCGAACTGGTGCCCATCGGGGCCATGCGACACAAAATACACGCCGGTCGGCGCCTGGCTGTCGACCTTGACCCAGGCGGTCTCCACCGATTCGCACTCCAGCAGATCGAGCAGCAGGCGCCCAAAATGATCGTTGCCCACGGCCGACAAGAAGCCGCTCGATGCCCCCTGGCGCGCAGCGGCGACACAGAAGTTCGACGTGTCGCCGCCGAATCCCTGGAGGTAATTCGGCTGGTCCTTGGCCGACTGGTTGAATTCGACCATTGCCTCGCCAAGCGCGAGGATGGCCGGAGTCGTTGTCTCGGCTACCGGCAGTGTCATTATTTAAACCTCGCCCCACAGATCGTGACCGTCGGCGCCCGTGATCTTCACCGACACGAAATCGCCAACCTTATAGCGCTTCGACGCCCTGGTGGCCGGCGCGATATACACGACCCCGTCGATCTCCGGTGCATCGGCGGCCGTGCGGCCGATACCGCCGTCGACATTGATTTCATCGACCAGCACCTTCAACGTCTTGCCGACCTTGCGCGCGATACGCTTCGCCGAGACTTCTTCGGCCACTTCCATAAAGCGTGCGCGGCGTGCTTCGCGCACTTCGTCGGGCAATGCGCCCTCGAGTTCGTTGGCGCTCGCGCCTTCGACAGGCGAGTACGCAAAACAGCCGACACGGTCCAGTTCCGCCTCGCGGATAAAGTCGAGCAGCGTCTCGAATTGTTCTTCCGTCTCACCAGGGAAGCCGGCGATAAAAGTGCTGCGAATCGTCAGGTCCGGGCAGATCTCGCGCCACGCACGCACACGCTCCAGCACCTTCTCGGCGTTGGCCGGGCGCTTCATGCGTTTGAGGACTTCGGGATGAGCGTGCTGGAACGGCACGTCGAGATACGGCAGCACGTGACCCTTGAACGGGCCTTCCGCCATCATCGGAATCACTTCGTCGACGCTCGGATACGGATACACATAATGCAGACGCACCCAGGCGCCATACTGCGCGGCGAGTTCGCCGAGCGCGCCGACGAGGTCGGTCATGCGAGTCTTGATCGGCTTGCCGTTCCAGAAACCGGTGCGATATTTCACGTCGACACCATACGCGCTGGTGTCCTGCGAAATCACCAGCAGTTCTTTCACGCCGGATTTGAAGAGGTTTTCTGCTTCGAGCATGACTTCCGCAACCGCGCGCGAGACCAGGTCGCCGCGCATGGACGGGATGATGCAGAACGTGCAGCGATGGTTGCAGCCTTCAGAAATCTTCAGATACGCGTAATGGCGCGGCGTGAGTTTCACGCCTGCAGCGGGTACCAGATCGACGAACGGATCGTGCGGCTTCGGCAGGTGGTTATGCACCGCCTGCATCACTTCGCCTAGTGCGTGCGGGCCGGTCACGGCGAGCACTTTCGGATGCACTTCCTGGATCAGACCCGTACCGCTCGCGCTCTTCTTCGCGCCCAGACAGCCGGTGACGATCACCTTACCGTTTTCGGTGAGCGCTTCGCCAATGGCGTCTAGACTTTCCTGCACGGCTTCGTCGATGAAACCGCAGGTATTGACGACCACCAGGTCCGCGCCGTCATAAGTGCCGGAGATTTCGTAACCCTCGGCGCGCAGTTGCGTGATGATCTGCTCAGAGTCGACCAGGGCTTTCGGACAGCCGAGGGAAACGAACCCGACCTTCGGTGCAAGCGGCAAAGGAGCCGAAGGCGTCGGCACGGCGGGGGAAGTGGTCTGCGACATAAGGATAAAGATCCGGCGAAGAATAGCGATGACAGTGGCGACGATAGGACAGGCAGGTGCGCTCAAGCGCGGCAACCGGCCGTAAAAGCCGCTGCACAGCGTGCGCGGGGCGCTCAGATGTACGCCCCGCCACGCAACCCGCCATTGTACCGCGCCCCGAGCCGATCTCGCCTGCCCGGGCCGCCAGCCTGACGCCGTGCCATAGCGCACCGGCGACATTCCGAACTTCCCCACTTGGTTGCGCCCCGTACTGCGCCGCCGTGCCTCAGCCAGGTCGGCGGCCCAACGCAATCCCGCGCTCCGACGGACTCACCGTCGCCCCACGTCACATCCTTACTTCTTCGCCGGTTCCGGATCCGTCTGCGGATTCGTCTGCGGATTGGCCGGCGTCTGCGGATTGGCCGGCGTCTGCGGATTGGCCGGCGTGAACGGGAACGTGCTGAACATGTTCTTCGCCTGGTTCTGCATCTGCTCCTGCATCTGCACGAACATGTTCTTCGACTGCTCGATATAGCTGGTCATCATGCCCTGCATCATCGGCGCCTGCATGTTCATGAACTGTGACCAGACCTCGGGATTCATGGCCTTGCCTTCATACAGGTTCTTCGACTGGTCGGCGAGCTTGGCCTGAATGTCGATGAACGCCTGGATGTTCTTCTCCAGATACGTGCCCATCATCCCCTGCATCGCGTGTCCGTAAAAACGGATGATCTGCGAGAGCATCGACGACGAAAACATCGGCAGGCCGCCGCTCTCTTCTTCCAGAATGATCTGCAACAGAATGGCGCGCGTCAGATCCTCGTTGCTCTTCGCATCGATGACCTTGAAATCTTCCTGATCCAATACGAGCTGTTTGACGTCCGTCAGCGTGATGTACGTGCTGGTCTCGGTGTCATAAAGCCGACGGTTCGGATATTTCTTGATGAGTCGTTCGGCAGTTTTCTTTGTAGTAGTGGTCATTTAACGCCTTTGAGCGCCATTGAAGCGCAGAAACGGCGTCCTGTCGCACGCGCAATCGGGCCTTCGATTGCACGGGCGAGACGCCGCCGGAAACACCTGAACCATGAAGCGCCCCCTTTGCCGCGGGGCGCGACACGGATCAGCCCATATGCAGACCGCCGTTCAGCGAGAAATCGGCTCCCGTGGAAAAGCCCGATTCGTCCGACGCGAGCCACGCCACGATCGAACCGATTTCATCCGGATGGCCGAGGCGGCGCACCGGAATCGTCGCGACGATCTTTTCCAGCACGTCAGGGCGAATCGACTTGACCATATCTGTGCCGATGTAGCCCGGCGAAACCGTGTTGACCGTCACGCCCTTGGTTGCCACTTCCTGGGCCAGTGACATCGAAAAGCCGTGAATGCCGGCCTTGGCGGTCGAATAGTTGGTTTGCCCGAACTGGCCCTTCTGGCCGTTCACCGACGAGATGTTGATGACTCGGCCCCAGCCCCGCTCGACCATGCCATCGATCACCTGCTTGGTGACGTTGAACAGGCTCGTCAGGTTGGTGTCGATCACCGCCGTCCAGTCTTCATGAGTCATCTTGCGGAACACGACGTCGCGCGTGATACCGGCATTGTTCACCAGCACATCGATCTCGCCGACTTCGGCTTTCACCTTTTCGAACGCGGCCTTGGTCGAATCCCAGTCGCCGACATTGCCTTCCGAGGCGATGAAGTCGAAGCCGAGCGTCTTTTGCTCTTCGAGCCACTTGACGCGGCGCGGGGAGTTCGGGCCACAGCCGGCGACGACCTTGAAGCCTTCCTTGTGAAGTCGCTGGCAGATGCTCGTGCCGATTCCGCCCATCCCGCCCGTTACATACGCAATTCGCTGTGCCATAAACCACACTCCATTATCGTTATTCCGAGGCGCCGACCGGCCACCTCTATCCTCGCCTTTACTGCTTTATCTCCGCTGCCGCCGGGCGACCGGCCGGCGAGGCACCACACGCCACTTACCACTCGCCGCGCTGTATTCCCCCTGAAGGAGAACACCGCGCGCGGCAAGACTTCTATCAGGCGCGCTCGACTGCGAGCGCCACGCCCATGCCACCGCCAATACACAGCGAGGCCAAACCCTTCTTTGCATCGCGCTTCTGCATTTCATACAGCAACGTGACGAGAATCCGGGCGCCGGACGCGCCGATCGGATGGCCGATCGCAATTGCCCCGCCGTTCACGTTGACCTTCGACGTGTCCCAGCCCATTTGCTGATGCACGGCCAGCGCCTGAGCGGCGAAGGCTTCGTTGATTTCCATCAGGTCGAGATCCGCGGGTGTCCAGCCTGCACGTTCCAGGCAGCGACGCGAGGCCGGCACCGGGCCCATGCCCATTACCTTCGGATCGACGCCGGCGTTGGCGTAGGCCTTGATGCGCGCGAGCGGCGTGAGACCCAGCGCCTCGGCCTTCTTCGCCGACATCACCACAAACGCGGCAGCGCCGTCGTTCAGGCCCGACGCGTTGGCTGCCGTCACCGTGCCTTCCTTCGAGAAGGCCGGCTTCAAACCTGCCAGCGACTCTGCGGTCACGCCATGACGCACGAATTCGTCAGTGGTAAAGCGCAGCGGCTCGCCCTTGCGTTGCGGAATTTCGACCGGCACGATTTCGTCGTTAAAACGCCCCGACTTCTGCGCGGCCTCCGCCTTGTTCTGCGACAGCGCAGCAAACGCGTCCTGCTGTTCACGCGTAATGCCGTATTCCTTCGCAACGTTTTCCGCAGTCACGCCCATGTGATACTGGTTGTACACGTCCCACAGGCCATCCACGATCATGCTGTCGATCAGCTTGGCGTCGCCCATACGGAAGCCGTCACGCGAACCCGGCAGCACGTGCGGCGCGGCGCTCATGTTTTCCTGACCGCCTGCCACGACGATATCCGCGTCGCCCGCGATGATCGCGTTGGCCGCCAGCATCACGGCTTTCAGACCCGAGCCGCAGACCTTGTTGATCGTCATGCCGGGCACCGCCATCGGTAGACCCGCCTTGATCAGTGCCTGACGCGCCGGGTTCTGACCCGAGCCGGCCGTCAACACCTGCCCCATGATGACTTCACTGACCTGATCGGGTTTCACGCCCGCGCGTTCAAGCGCGGCACGAATCACGATGGCGCCAAGTTCGGGTGCGGCGGTTTTCGCCAGCGACCCACCAAATTTGCCCACTGCCGTACGCGCGGCCGATACGATCACTACATCAGTCATTTCAATTTCCTCCGGACTTCGCGGCCAGCCGCTCCGCCAACTCTCAAGTTAAACATCCATACACCTGCTCAGTGTCGCGACACCTGTTATTCGCGATATTCGCGTTATTCGCGCTGCAAGACGTAGCGACCTGGCGCGGCCTCGATCACGGGAAAGTCCGCAGAGCCGGCTTGAGCACGCGGCTTGACCTTCTTGCCGCCGACCTGATCGAGCCAGCGGGTCCATTCGGGCCACCAGCTGCCGGGCACTTCGGTGGCTTCGCCAAGCCAGTCGTCCGGACTTTTCGGCAGCTGCCTGTCTTCGCCCTGGAGTACCCAGTAGTTGCGCTTGTTCTTGGCCGGCGGATTGATCACACCGGCAATATGCCCCGACGCGCCGAGCACGAATTCGATCGGGCCGCTGAGCAACGGCACCGATGCATACGCCGTATGCCACGGCACGATGTGATCCTCGCGCGAACCGTAGATGAAGGTCGGCACGTCGACCAGCGACAGGTCCACCTTTTCGCCGCACACGGTCAGCGCATTCGGCTCGCGCAGGCGGTTCTCGAGATAGGTATTGCGCAGGTACCACACGTACATTGGACCGGGCAGACTGGTCGAATCGCTGTTCCAGTACAGCAGGTCGAACGGCGTCGGCGTGCGACCCTTTAGATAGTTATCGACGACATAGTTCCACACCAGATCGTTCGGGCGCAGGAACGAGAACGCATTGGCAAATTCGACGCCGCGCATCAGGCCCGCAGGCGTGCCGTTCTTGCCGCCGATAGTCTGCTCGCGCATCTGCACATGGGCCTCGTCGACGAACACGTCGAGCACGCCCGTGTCCGAGAAATCGAGCATGGCAGTGAGCAGCGTCATCGAGGCGGCCGGGTGTTCGCCGCGCGCCGCTGCGACGGCGAGCGCGGTGGCGAGCATCGTGCCGCCTACGCAAAAACCCAGCGTGTTGATCTGCTCGCGTCCACTGATCTTCCGCACGGTGTCGATCGCCGTCAGGACGCCTTCGTCGGTATAGTCGTCCCACGTCTTGTGAGCGACCGATGCATCGGCATTGCGCCACGAAATCAGGAACACCTGGTGACCGGACTCGAGGCCATGTGCGACCAGCGAATTCTCCGGTTGCAGATCGAGGATGTAGTACTTGTTGATGCAAGGTGGCACGATCAGCAGCGGCCGCTCGCGCACGGTCGCCGTGCGCGGTTTGTACTGGATCAACTGGATCAGATCGTTTTCGAAGACGATCGAGCCTTCAGTCGTTGCGAGATTCTTGCCGACCACGAAGCGTGACTCGTCAGTCTGCGAAATCTTGCCACGCTGCAGATCGCTCAGCAGGTTCGTCACTCCCTGACGCAGGCTCTCGCCGCGGCTTTCCAGCAAGGTCTTCTGCGCCTCGGGATTCAGCGCGAAGAAGTTGCTCGGCGAGGTCGCCGCCGTCCACTGCTGGACGGCGAAACGTATCCGCTCGCGAATCTTGGGCTCGGTGTCGAGCGCGTCAACCAGTTCCTGCAGATAACGGGCGTTCAGCAGATACCAGGCAGCGGTAAACGCATAGCCCGGCGCAGAGGTCCATGCCTCCGCGCTGAAACGACGGTCCTTGAGTTCAGGCAGCTTCGGCGAGCCATCCGAAGATTGCTGTAACAGCGCCAGCGCTTCACGCGAATAATCGCTCTGCAGTTTCTGCAACCGTTCAGAGGGGATCGCGGCCGTGGGCAGCTTGAACCCGGCGAACGGCGACATGGCTGCAGCGGCGTTGGCAAAGTCGGGCATGGCTGGCATGGCCGGCATCTGCGGCATGGCGAAAGGCGTGCCATTGCCCGCGCCCGGCACGCCGAGCGAGCGCCACGCATTCATCCAGGCGTCGAATAACTGCTGCGCTCCGGCGGGGCCGGTTTGCTGCTGGGAACGCTCCGTCGAGGAGTCCGTGCTTGAGGAGGTGGAGGAGTGTTGTGATGCTGCCATACCTGCTTTTGACCGGTGAGTCCTCGCGGACGGTTGAGAGGCAGGCTTCTGACGCGCGTGGGCGATTGCTCGCGACCTCGTCACGCCCTGCCCATGGGTGAGGAACATTCTTGCTCCCCATCGCGAGGCATGTCAATGCTTGTTCCCGATTTTGCCGCAGTGCGATATTTTTTTAATTATCGTTTTCCCCATGTATTTCACGGCGTTATTGCGCGCGCCCTGAACGAAATCAGCAAAATGTAAAAGGCCTATAATTACAGAGGCTTTTTTCGTATTTAAGGCTTCTAATGGCGCCGATTTTCGAATCAGCCAGGCGCCCGAAGCGCGCGTTTTGGCGCTGCAACAAAAATACCTGCCCCGCCCCCGAACAAACCCTGATAAGCCCCGTGCGACGGGGCTGCCGCCCAGGACTACGTGTTGACCCTGGCGAATTCAGATCAGTTTAATCGGCCAGCCAGATCATCGCGGCCATACGGCCTGTGACGCGATCGCGCCGATATGAATAAAAACGTTCGCGTTGAGTGACCGTGCATGCATCGCCGCCACTAATCTGGGTCACGCCAATACCCTGCAAACGCAGGCGAGCAAGTGCCGGCAGATTGGCGAGATATTTACCGGGTGCATCCTCGCGCGGGATAAATGCGTCCGCGGTGGCTTGCCGTTGTGCGACTTCAACACCGTCAACGCGATTCATGAAGGCGTCACGCACGTCTGCCCCGACCTCGAACGCGTCCGGTCCGATTGACGGTCCGAGGTACGCATGCAGCGAGTCCGCCGACGTGCCTGCCAGTTCCGCTACGCGTTGCGCCGTCTTCTCGATGACGCCCGCGGCAAGTCCGCGCCATCCGGCATGCGCCGCGCCCACCGCGCGACCGGCGGCATCACACAGCAGCACCGGCATGCAGTCCGCGATCATCACCACGCAGATGGTGCCGGCCTCGCTGGTCACGCAAGCGTCTGCCTCGACGACTGAGGCGCCCCCACGCGCTTTGGCCAGCACGTCGCTCGCATCGACCACTTCAGCGCCGTGAACCTGCTTCAGCCAGGCCGCGTTTGAGACGCCAGTGAACGCCATCAGCCGCGCGCGGTTCTGCACTACGCTGTCCGGATCGTCGCCGGACAGAAAGCCGAGATTCAGACCGCCCGGCTGATCCACGCCCGCCTGCCAGCGGCCAAACGGCGGCAGGCTCACACCGCCATTGCGCGTGCTGACGATCGCACGCACGCGTGGCGAGACGCGCCACGCAGGTTGTAACACGTCGCCAGGGGTCAACTCAGGCAGGCTCATGCGCGCTCGTCCTCGTCGGGGTCGTGCTCGTCGGCGCCATCGTCTTCCTGATCATCATCATCTGCGTCGAGCGCATCGTCGTCGTCGAGTTCGTAACCTTCCGCTTCCTCGTCTTCGTAATATGCCTCGTCGAACTCGCCTGCCTCGTCGCGACCTAACCCGAGCGCCGCCGAGAGGGCCGCCATGTCGTCCGGCACCTCGGCGCGCCATTGCATCTCACGGCCCGTCTGCGGATGAATCAGGCCGAGACGCCACGCATGCAGCGCCTGGCGCGCGAAACCGTCGGGCAGCGGCGTAACCGAGCGCTTGCCGCGTGCCCGGCCATACACCGGGTCGCCCAGCAACGGGTGACCGATATGGGCGCAATGGACGCGAATCTGGTGGGTGCGCCCGGTCTCCAGGTCGCAGTGGATTGCTGAGACGGGCTGGCGTTGCCAGATCGCCGAATCGACGCGGCGAAAATGCGTGCGCGCGGGCTTGCCCGAGGCGCTCTTGACCACCGCCATGCGGGTCCGTTCGCGCGGATCGCGGCCGATGGGTGCGTCGATGGTGCCCTCATCGGGCATGTTGCCCCACACCAGCGCGAGATACCGGCGCTTGACGGTACGGGCCTGCAATTGCCGCACGAGATCGGTCTGCGCCTCAAGCGTGCGGGCGACCACCATCAGCCCGGAGGTTTCTTTGTCGAGGCGGTGCACGATGCCAGCGCGCGGCAAGCCGGCCGCCGCCTCGCCATAGCGATGCAGGAGCCCGTTGAGCACCGTGCCGCTCCAGTTGCCGGCCGCCGGATGCACCACCATGCCGGCCGGCTTGTTGATCACCACCAGGGTGTCGTCTTCGTAGACGATCTCGAGCGGCACCGGCTCGGGTGTGAAGGCAAGCTGCTCGGGCAGCAGGTCGGGCACGAGTTCGATCGTCGCGCCAAGCGGCACCGGCTGGCGGATCTTGGCCGGGGCGCCATCCACCCGCACCCGCTCGGCTTCGATCCAGCTTTGCAGCCGGTTGCGCGAGAACTCCGGAAAAACCTTGGCGAGCACCTTGTCGAGCCGCTCGCCGGCCAGATCGTCGGGCACGCTGACGATCCGGGGCGAATTGTCCACGGCCTTGCTGGCAACGGTCGGCACGCCGACCGGCGCTTCCTGAGGCACAACGGCCTCGCTGTCGAGATCGTCATCTAACGAATCACTACCCAACGCGTCGGCGGGGTCAGCGCTTGGGCTATAATCTTTGTTGCTATTCCGGGTACCAGTTGAGGAAACCGGATTATTTGAACGGGTCATTGAGTCTGGGTCACCTGGACGTAAAGCTAGACTGGAAAATGCGAGCCTTGAATACCATTATCAAAGCGGCCCTTAAGACGGCAGCCCTGAAGTCCGCGGCGCGAAAGACGGCCGGGAAAGTGGCTAGATATTTCGCCTGTGCGGCGGCCATCGCCATTGTGGCGGCCTGCCACGGCCTGCCGGAAAAAACCGATGAAACGGCAACCTGGGCCAACAACAAATTATATACGGAGGCGCAGGACTCTCTGTCCGCTGGCGACTGGAGCAAGTGCGCGAAATATTTCGAAATGCTTGAGGGCCGCGATCCGTTCGGCCACTACGCTCAACAGGCGCAGATCAACGTTGCCTACTGTAACTGGAAAGATAGCGAGAATGACGCCGCCAACCAGGCTATCGACCGCTTCATCCAGTTGCATCCGGATCACCCGGACATCGCTTACGCGTACTACCTGAAGGGCATGATCAACTTCAACGACGACCTCGGACTGCTCGGCCGCTTCTCCGGCCAGGACATGAGCGAGCGTGATCCGAAGTCGCTGCGCGAAGCGTATGACGCGTTCAAGGTGGTGGTCGACAAGTATCCGAACAGCAAGTACGCACCGGACGCCGCCGCGCGCCAACGCTACATCGTCAACGCGCTGGCTTCGCACGAAGTCCATGCGGCGGATTACTACTACCGCCGTGGCGCCTACGTGGCTGCCATCAACCGCGCGCAGCTCGCCATCAAGGATTACCGGAATGCACCGGCAATCGAAGACGCGCTGCATATTATGATGCTGTCGTATGAGAAGCTGAACCAGCCGCAATTGGCCGACGACACGAAGCGTGTGCTAGCCGGCACGTTCCCGGACAGCCCGTACATCACGGGTCGCGCGCGACCGGGTACGGAAAAATCGTGGTGGCAGTTCTAGGCCTGACCACGTTGGAATGACGCGCTGCCTGATCCATCGCAGCGCTCATAAACAAAAACGCCACAACTGCAAAGTCGTGGCGTTTTTTTTGGCTGGCGCGATGGAGGCGAGTGGTGGTGCGCAGGGTGGCCGAGGCGTTAGCACGCCACGCCCCGCACTCGACCCACTCAGTCCTGCTTATCTAGCGGCTCTCAGTTAACCGCTCTCGTTTAGTCACGCTCAAACAGCGCGATTGATTCCACGTGAGACGTGTGCGGGAACATGTTGACCACGCCCGCGCCCTTCAGACGGTAGCCTGCCTCGTGCACCAGCAGATCGGCATCGCGCGCGAGCGTCGCCGGATTGCAGGAGACATAGACGATGCGTTTGGGCAGCGGACCCTTGCCGCTCTGCGCGATCTCGGCCAGCGCTTTCGACACCGCCAGCGCTCCTTCGCGCGGTGGATCGACGAGGAACTTGTCGAAGTGGCCGAGGGCGCGCATATCATCCGCGGTCACTTCGAAAAGGTTGCGGCAGGCGAATGACGTATGGCCGGCCACCCCATTTTCTTCGGCGTTGGCGAGCGCACGCGTGGTTAATACCTCGCTGCCTTCGATGCCCACCACTTCCCTCGAAATCCGCGCGAGCGGCAGCGTGAAATTGCCAATCCCGCAAAAGAGGTCGAGGACGCGATCGGTACGCGACGGCGCCAGCAGACGCAACGCCCGGGCCACCAGTACGCGGTTGATCTGGTGGTTCACCTGGGTAAAGTCGGTCGGCTTGAACGGCATGCGGATGTCGTATTCCGGCAGCGTGTAGTCGAGGCGCGCGTCGAGCGGATAAAACGGCGTGACGGTTTCAGGCCCCTTCGGCTGCAACCAGAACTGGACGTTGTGCTGATCCGCGAATTCGCGCAGCAATTGCTCGTCGGCAGCCCTGGTCGGTTCCAGGATGCGCAGCACCAGCGCCGTTACGGACGCACCCACCGCGACTTCGATCTGCGGCACGCGCGCGCAAATCGACAGGCCCTCGACCAGCCGACGCAGCGGCACCAGCATCGCCGACATATGCGGCGGCAGCACCTCGCAACTCGTCATGTCGACAATGAAACCGCTTTTGCGCTCGTGGAAACCGACCAGTATGCCGCCCGTCTTCGCTACGAGTCGCACGGTGAGCCGCGCCCGGTAGCGATAACCCCAGGAGGGGCCGTGGATCGGACGGAATACGGTCTCAGGACGCAGCTTCGCCAGATGGACGAGGTTGTCTTCGAGCACGCGCTGCTTGACGGCGATCTGCGCGCGCACGTCCAGATGCTGCATCGAACAGCCGCCGCAAGTGCCGAAGTACTGACACTGCGGCTTGGTGCGCATCACGCTTTCGCGCAACACCTCGACCATCTCGGCCTGCTCGAAACTCGGTTTTCTACGGTAGCTCGCATAGGTGACGCGTTCGCCAGGCAATGCGCCCTCAACGAAGATCACCTTGCCCGGCGTGCCGTCCTCGTTGACGGTACGGCCCACGCCGCGCGCTTCCATGTCGAGCGATGCGACCTCCAGAACCGGCGCAACGACAGGCGCAGTGGAAGCCCTCGGTTCGACGGACGCTTTTCTCTTGCCGCGCGACGAACGGTTCGACTTGCGATTGGAGGAGCGCCCCTTGGCACGATTTGGGGCGCGATCTTGTGCGCGATCTGGGTCGATCTGAGACACCTGCGGCTTCCTGACAGACTGTGTGGGGGGAAGGCGAGATTGTAGACGAAGCGCATCCGGCGGCGGCGATTTGACGAAACGCGCGGACGGATGCCCCAGTGGGCCTCGTCAGGCGGCCTTCGTTAGGCCGCCTTCTTCATACGCTGCGTCAGCTGCTGTGAGCCACGGTAAGCCGCTGTGGGTCACCGTGAGCCCCTGTGGCGCTGCTGAGCCACAAACGATCACTGATCGAACGCGGCCAGATACTCAGCCCAATGCGCTGCCTGCTCTTGCGCGAGCGAATTTTTGACGAGGGCGATTTCGTCCGCATACTCTTCTGCCGAGAAGCCGCCGCGCATCAACTGGAAGCGGCAATACAGCAAGTAGGTGTTGACGACGTCCGTCTCGCAATAATTGCGAATTTCTTCGATGCGGCCGTCCCGGAACGCGTGCCACACCTGGCCGCCATCCATCCCCAGCTTGCCTGGAAAGCCGCACAGTTTCGCGAGTGCGTCGAGTGGCGCGTTCGCGCGAGTTTGATACATGGCCAGCACGTCCATCAGGTCAGTATGGCGCGCATGGTAACGGCTGATGTAGTTGTTCCACTTGAACTCGCGGTCGTCCTCGCCCAGGTCCCAGAAGCGGCTGGCCGGAATGCCGTTGACCAGCGCCCGGTAGTTCAGCACCGGCAAATCGAAGCCGCCGCCGTTCCACGACACCAGTTGCGGCGTGTACTTCTCGATCACCCGGTAGAACGACTGCACGAGCGCCGCTTCACCGTCCTCCGGCGTACCGAGCGAGCGCACGCGAAACCCGGTGTTGTCGCGAAACACGCAGGAGATGGCGGCAATCCGTTGCAGGTGGTGCGGTAAAAAATCGCTGCCAGTCTTTTCGCGGCGCGCGGCGAACGCGTGCTCGGCGACTTCGGCGTCGCTTAACGTGGCAGGGAGATCTTCGAGGCGGCGAATGCCGGCGACATCGGGAATCGTCTCGATGTCGAAAACAAGAATCGGTGTCATTGGGTTATAAAACGGCGTCCTTGCGTACACCGTTGGATGCAAAGAAGCGCTTCAGCCGTACCAGCGCTTCCTGCTGGATCTGGCGCACACGCTCGCGCGTGAGGCCCATTTCATCGGCCAGCTCTTCAAGCGTGGCCGGCTCGATATGATTGAGACCGAAACGGCGCTCGATCACGTGACGGTGCTTGTCCGACAGGCGTGCAAGCCACGCGCGCGTCAGCGTTTCCAGTTCGCGGTGTTGCACTTCGGCATCGGGCGACTGACTCTGGTCGTCCGACAGCAGATCAAGCAGACTGCTCGCCGGATCCAGATCGAGCGGTGCATCCAGAGACGCTGTGTGCTCGTTCAGCGCGAGGATGTCGGTGACTTCGTCGGTCGTTTTACCGGTCAGATAGGCGATGTCGTCAATGCTGGCGTCGCGGCGATCGGCCGCTTCACCCGAATTCATCGAATTCTTTTCCAGATGGCGCTTCGCGCGCAGCACCTGGTTCAACTCGCGGATCACGTGCACCGGCAAACGCACGGTGCGCGCCTGGTTCATGATGGCGCGCTCGATACTCTGCCGAATCCACCACGTCGCATAAGTGGAGAAGCGAAAACCGCGGGTCGGGTCGAACTTTTCGATTGCGTGCATCAGGCCGAGGTTGCCCTCTTCGATCAGATCGAGCAGCGGCACACCGCGATTCAGATACCCTTTGGCGATACTGACGACGAGTCGCAGATTGCGCTCGATCATTACCTGACGCGCCTCGAATTCGCCAGCCTTGGCCAGACGCGAGTAACGCTGCTCTTCTTCAACAGTCAAAAGCGGCTTGACGCTGATTCGGTTCAGGTAATGCTGAATCGTGTCAGCTGTCAGTTCGGCCTGCAGCAACGCGCGAAAATCGTCGGCGTCGGGCGCGCTATCGTTTGCGCTCTCGCGCGCGTCGCCGGACTCTTCTGCACCGTTTTGACGCTCGTCAGAGTCCCGTGCACCGTCAAGGTCTTCGACGTTATCGTCCTCGACCTCCGAAGCACCACCGTCCTCCACCGTAACATGCGTGGCGCGACTGATGTTCTCAGATTCGGCTTGCGGCGGGCGGCGCTTCGGTTTCGGCATGGTCGTATCGCTTATTGCGGCGGCAAATACTTCAGTGGGTCGACAGGTTTGCCCTGCCGGCGAACTTCGAAATGCAACATCACACGGTCCGAATCGCTATTGCCCATTTCGGCGATCTTCTGCCCCTTGGTCACCGCGTCCCCCTCTTTTACCATCAAAGCGCGGTTGTGTGCATAAGCCGTCAGAAAAGTTGCATCATGTTTGATGATAATGAGATTGCCGTAACCGCGCAGCCCATTTCCAGCGTAAACCACACGTCCATCGGCAGCGGCTTTCACCGGATCGCCGGCAGCCCCGCCGATATTGACGCCCTTGTTGCTGGAGTCGTCAAAGGTGCCAAGAATTGGACCGCGCACCGGCCACGCAAACGCGATATTGCTGGCTGCTGCGGCGCCGGTATCGCTCGCGGCGGTTTGCGGCGGGATTGTGGCGGCGTTGGACGCCGAACCATAAACCGGCGGCGCCGATGCGATACCGCCGACGACACCACCAGCGGTGCCCGCAACCGGTGCACCCGGGCTCGCGAGCGGTGCAGTCTGCACGCCACCGCCGGCGATCGGCGAGGTGGCCACGCCCGGCGTGATGGCCGCGACGTTTGCACCCGGCGGCGCCACGCGCAGCAATTGATCGACCTCGATCTGGTTCGGGTTAGTCAGGTTGTTCCAGGTCGCGATGTCGCGATAGTTCTGGCCGTTCTCAAGCGCGATCCGGTACAGCGTGTCGCCCGGCTTCACCCGGTAATAACCCGGAGGCGGCGGCCCGAGCGGGACCGGCGGCAGCGGTTGTCCCGGAATGGCCTGGGAACTCTGGGTGCTAAGGGTGCCGGATTTGTCGACGACCGGCGCGTTATCGAGCCGTGTCGCACAGGCCGTCAACAAGGAGAGTGCGACCACGCACACGCTACGCTGGGCTGCGGTCAGAGGGACATTAAGGCTGGTTCTTGGTATCACGCGCAACTTGCTCATGGTCATCGGTTTCAGATCACTCCGGATTTTAAGGGTACAAAGAAAACGCGATCAAGCCGCGACTCGCGCCATTGCGCGGGGCCGGTACGTTCCACGAGCGTGAGCACCTGAGTCTGACCGTCCTGCGCGCCGACTGGCGCGACGAGGCGCCCGCCAATGGCGAGTTGCTCGAGCAACGCCTGCGGCACGTCGAGTCCAGCAGCGGCGATCACGATTGCGTCGAACGGTGCGACCGAGGGCAGACCGAGCCGGCCGTCGCCGTAGTGCAGACGGATGTTCGGAATGCGCAGCGGACGCAGGTTGGTCTTGGCGCGTTCGTAAAGCGGTTTGATGCGTTCAATCGAATAAACGTCGCGTGCGACCTGGCTTAACACGGCTGCCTGATAACCGCAGCCCGTGCCGATTTCCAGCACGTTAGCGAGCGGCCGGCCCACCGCAGCCAGTTCAATCATCCGTGCCACCACGGAAGGTTTTGAGATCGTCTGGTGATGGCCGATCGGCAGCGCCGCATCCTCGTAAGCCTGGGTCGCGAGACCCGGATCGACGAACATATGGCGCGGCACTACCGACATGGCGTGAATCACACGCTGATCGGTGATGCCGTTTGCCCGCAGGCGTTCGACCATCCGTTCGCGAACCCGTTCCGAGGTGAGCGCGAGCGAGCCGTTCAACGGCACGTTCGGCACCGCGCTGCGTTCGGCAGGTTTGCTATTCGGCCGTGCTGGGGAACCGACGGGTGCAGACGATGGGCGGTTTGCCAGTATGGCTGCCTGCTTGAGCGGCGTCTGGTTCGCCGGCTTCACAGTCATTTTGACCGCGGGCTTCAAAGCGGTGGGCACAGCAGATTTTGCGGCCGGCTTTAAAGCGGGCGTCACCGCGGGCTTCGCAGCGGGTTTCAATGCCGGCGTCAGCGCCGATTTTGCAGTGGGCTTCGCGACCGCCTTGGCGGCGCCTGGAGCGGTTGTCTGAGCGGTCTGACGC
>NZ_JBAURZ010000268.1:0-1586 GCF_049581445.1 Paraburkholderia sp.
GCGAAGCGCTGCTGCAGGCCCAGCTCATCGCCGAACTCGGTAACGACGCACGTCACGGCCGCATCTATCTTCCGATCGACGAAATGCAGCGGTTCAATGTAACCGCCGCCGATGTGATCAACCGCAAATACAGCGACGCGTTCACCGAGCTGATGCGCTTTCAGACGAAGCGCGCGCGCGACGCGCTCAGCACCGCCCTCGCCGGCATACCGCCGGCCGAGCGGCGTACGCAGCGCACCTTGCGGGCACTAGGCGCGCTCGCGCTGGCGCTTCTTGATGAAATCGAACGGGACGGCTATCACGTGCTACATCAGCGCATCGCACTCACGCCAATCCGCAAACTTTGGATTGCGTGGCGCGCCGCGCGTCAACGTTAGGCAATCAAACAGCATTCGCCCAAAGCAGCGCGCGTGCACGCGTCATAGCGACGCTCAGGCGCGCAGCAAAGGCAGCGGTTCGAACCGCTGCTGCAGCACCGCTGTTGAATCAAGCCCCCACCACGGGCCGAGAACCGTTGCATACAGCCGACGGAAATCGACGCCGACCGGCAGATTGCCGCTGCCGTCGAGCTGCGCCAGCACCGGCGGCACACCGTACAGGCCACCGCGCACGCGGCCACCCATGACGAAGTGCGGCGCAACCGTGCCGTGATCGGTGCCGTTACTCTGGTTCTCGCGTGGCCGTCTTCCAAACTCCGCGTAGGTCATCACGAGCGTATCGTCCCAGCGGCCAAGCTCGATAAGCGCCGCTTTCATCGACGCAAATCCATCCGCCAATTGCTTGAGCAGCGCGGCCTGCTGGCCAGGCTGATTCTGATGCGTATCGAAGCCGCTCAAGGTCAGCCGGATCACGGCCACGCCCTGACCGTTGAGCGGCGCGCCCTGTGGCGTATCTCCGGCAGCGAGCACCTGCATTGCGGTCTTGATCGAAGCACCGAACGCGCCGGGCGCAAAAGCGGTCTTCAGCGGGAATTGCCCTTCATGCGGGCGCAGCCGGTCTGCCGCCTTGACGATGTCATTCTCGACATCAAGGATATGTGCGAGTTCGGGATTGCGTTCGTGCAGTGAGACAGGCGTTGCAAGCCTCGAAGCCTTGATGAACTGCGCCGGATTGACCAGCGCGATCGCTCGCGCGCCATTGGCGAGCGGGCCCATTTCCGCGCTGCCAATCACCACGCCGTCGGCGGCGAAACCTGGCGGGACCGCGTGCTGGGCGAACGCCCGGGTCAGCCATCCTTCACGCAGATATTGATCGGAACGCGACGCGGTGTCCCAGATCTCGATCGAGCGGAAATGCGAGAGGTTCGGTTGCGCATAGCTGACGCCTTGCACGATCGCTAGTTGCTGGCTCTGCCAGATCGGCATCAGCGGCTGCAACGACGGGTGCAAGGCGGTGCGCTCGTCGAGCTGGATCACCTGCTCGCGCTTGATGCCGATGTTCTTGCGCAGCGTGTAGTAAGTGGGATCGGCATACGGAATCACCGTGTTCAGTCCGTCGTTGCCGCCTTTCAACTCCACGAGGATCAGCAGATTGCCGTAGCCACGTCCGCGCGCCGCGGTGTCGGCGGTGTCGGCGGGGTTGGGTGC
>NZ_JBAURZ010000269.1:0-1882 GCF_049581445.1 Paraburkholderia sp.
GGCGTATCCACGCCCAGCGCAGACGCGCCGGCCTGCGCCGTGCTCGGCGCGCCGGGCGTAATATTGAGCAGACTGTCGACCCGGCTCGCTAGCAGCGAAGCGATGGCCGTGTCGATTCCGTTCATGCCAATTCCTTGTTAGAAAACCCTGGGGCCGCCCCAGGTTTTCCGCCCCGCAATCAGCGGTCAATACGCTTAGCCCGCGCCGTACAGTTCCTTGAGCACGCGCGCCTGACGCCCGGCGAACAGTGCCGAGAGCGTCGCCATGCGCGGATTCGCGAGATCGCGGATCGCCGCGTCGTCCGCGAGGATCTGGCGAATCAGGTCGAATTTGCGTGCGCGTTCCAGCTCATTGAGCCTCACGCCGCATTCCGCCTCCTTGAGTGCATCGACCAGGTGCCGGTACTCGTCTTGCAACGACACCAGATCGTTCCACAGGGAGCGGCGCGCTACCGTTAGCATGCGTGCGGAAATCGCTGCGATTGCCTCGTAGCGGGCAAAATATTCTGTGTTCGAAGTCATCTCATACTTTCCGCGGATGGCTGTGCCGCCATCCGCGCGATCTCCGGGGCTATCCCGATCCAGGCCTCTTCGAGCGTGGCCAGCAAGCCGTCGACTTCGACCAGCATGGCTTCGCTCTGCTTTACATTGGCTTCGAACAGCCGCCGCGCCATGTAGCCGTAAAGCGCATGAAGACGCTCTCCGACCTCTCCACCCGCCTCGATATTGAGCGACGACTGCAGGCCGCTTTCAATAATGCGGATCGCCTTGCTGATCGCCTCGCCGCGCGCCGCCACCGACCTCGGGCCGTTCTGCTGCAAATGCATGCGAGCCTGAGCGATAGCCTGCCGCGCCCCCTGGTACAGCATCACGATCAGACGATGCGGGCTCGCGCCCAGCACCCCTGTCTCGACGCCGACACGTGCGTATGCGTTGGCTCCAGCGTGTCCGGGGGAAAACATCGGCGCTTCTCCTGTCTTGCGAATTCGGAAAGTGTGAGATGGCATCCGGGACGCGCTTTCGCGTTCGGATTTCTGCCTGTATCCGTGTTATCGGATAGGCAGACGGAAAGCTTTAGGCCGCTGTAAGGAGGTTTAAGGCGATACGGGTGAATAATTGGCAGTCCGGCCAACTGGCGTGCATCAGGACGGTTGACGAACCAAGGTCGTGCCAGGGCAGCGGCCGCCCACCTGCAGGCACAGCCGGCCGCCCTCACGCACTCAAACCGACATCTGCATGATGTCGTTGTAGGCGGACACCAGCTTGTTGCGCACCTGCAGACCGAACTGGAAGCCCAGATTGGCCTTCTGCCCGTCAATCATCACGTCGTTCAGGGAAACGTTGGGCGCACCGACTTCGAATGCCTTCGCCTCGCCGACCGCGTGTTGCTGATCGTCGCTGATCTTGTCGAGCGACGCCTTGAGCGCCGCCGCGAAACCGCTCGAACTCGCGGCGCCGGACTGATCCGCGACGGTTTCGGTGCCGCCGGCTGCCTGCGCTGCCATTGACTGCATCTGCTGCAGCGCCGACGAGAGCGCGTTCACGGGCATTGTCATGTTCTCTCCAGAGGAAGGTCAACCGGCGAGGCGTGCCCCGCCGATCTGAACGAAAGCATAGCAGCGGGGTATTTTCGAAAGCCGCGAAAGTAGGGGGGAAACCCCGCTCTATTCGAGCAATCGGCTTGTCCGGGGCTAAGCATAATTCCAATCGTGAAAGTCTCTGTCCATGCGCCTCGCCGATCCCGGCGTAGCGGCGGGCAGGACCCCAGGCATCCCCCGGAGATACCCGACGCATGGATTCGTCAGCCAACTCGTTGATCAACCCCGACGCCCGCATGGGCCTCGCCGGCGCGCAGCCGGGCGCCGGTGCGCCCGGCGTCGGCC
>NZ_JBAURZ010000270.1:0-6787 GCF_049581445.1 Paraburkholderia sp.
CCCTCGCGCTGCGCGGTATCGCCATGGCTCAGCTTGGCGATCTGGTGCGCGCGAAGGCACTCGTTCGCAGTGCGGCACGCGCTTTCGGTCCTAAAGAGGCCGTGTCACGCGCGCGTTGCATCGTCGCTGAGGCGGAAATTGCGCTCGCCGCGCGTGACCTCAGTTGGCCAACCAGGGCGCTCGACGCTGCGCGGGCCACGCTCGAAGCCCACGGCGACCATGTCAACGCTGCCCACGCGCGTTATCTCGCGATCCGGCGACTGCTGCTGATCGGACGTCTCGACGAAGCCGAAACTGCGCTCGGCTTGCTCGACCCCGCGCCTTTCCCACCTGCACTTAGGGCTGCCCACGAATTGATGGTGGCCGGGCTCGCCATGCGGCGCCTGCGTGCGCAGGCTGCACGTGCCGCACTCGTCCGCGCTGAGCAAGCCGCGCGCCACGCTGCTATTCCTGCGCTGTCTGCGGAAATCGCAAGCGCATCCCTGGTATTGAACTCGCCGGCGGCGCGCCTGATTGCGCGCGGCGAGGCACGCCCGCTTTTGCTTGACGAAGTCGAAGCGCTACTCGCGTCAAAGGCGCTCGTGGTGGATGCATGCCGTCATGCAGTGTGTCATGCGACTACGGTGATTTCTCTCGCGAGGCGTCCCGTCCTGTTCGTGCTCGCACGCGCGCTGGCGGAATCGTGGCCGCAAGACATGCCGCGAGACACGCTCGTCGCGCTGGCCTTCCGCGGCAAACATGCCGATGAATCGCATCGGGCCCGCTTGCGGGTCGAAGTCGGGCGACTGCGCGCAATGCTGGCGCCACTTGCCAGCGTGAACGCGACGAAGCAAGGGTTTGCACTAGTGCCTAACGAGGCACGCGAAGTGGTCGTGCTGGCCCGGCCCGTCGAAGAAAAGCACGCCGCAGTGCTCGCGTTTCTCGCCGACGGCGAGTCGTGGTCGAGTTCAGCGCTGGCCATCGCGCTCGGCTCCAGTCAGCGGACCGCGCAGCGGGTACTTGACACGCTGGCGGAGGCTGGCAAGGTGCAATCGTTCGGTCAGGGACGGGCACGCCGCTGGATGACCCCGCCCATGCCTGGATTCACGACGACCTTGTTACTCCCCGCTCCGCTACCGGGCGATTAGCATGGGACATGGCGAATGTGACGAGGGAGGAAGCATGAAACGATCCGCAGCTGAAATCATCCATGAATATGGGCCCTTCCCGGGTGTCGAACGTGTGGGTGGCGTCACCTATGACGGACAGAACGTGTGGTTAGCCGCTGGCGATGCGCTAAAGGCACTCGATCCCGCGAGCGGCAAAATGCTGCGTTCAATCGACGTGGCCGCGCATGCTGGAACCGCCTTCGACGGTCAGCATCTGTTTCAGATCGCTGAGGACCGGATCCAGAAGATCGATCCGCAAACCGGCGATGTGCTTGCCACAATCCCGGCGCCAGGCGGTGGCGGTGATTCGGGACTTGCGTGGGCCGAGGGCACGCTCTGGGTGGGACAGTACCGCGAACGCAAGATCCATCAGGTGGATCCTGAAACCGGTGCGATTTTACGGACCATCGAGTCCAATCGTTTTGTCACAGGGGTCACGTGGGTTGGCAATGAGCTGTGGCACGCCACCTGGGAAGGCGACGAAAGTGAGTTGCGCCGGATCGATCCGCGCACAGGCGAAGTCGTGGAGCGGCTTGAGATGCCGCCCGGCGCGGGCGTGTCGGGGCTCGAATCCGATGGCGATGAGCGATTCTTTTGTGGTGGCGGAAACAGCGGCAAGGTGCGAGCCGTGCGGCGACCGAAGCAGGGCGGTAACGGGAGCAGCGGCGACGACGCCGATAAGCCCTCGAAAACCTGATTGAAACGCGGCTCGTTTAACGAGCCGCGTTTTTGTTTAGTCTCTGCATGACGCCCCACGGCGTGCACCCTTCGAAAAACCGCTCATCCACCCGCTCAATCAGAACCTCCATCTGACCATCGCTTCGCGCCGCGAGAACATAAGTGGTAAACCGCACGTTTCGCCGGCCAATAATCAGATGGAATACGCCGTCAGCCCTTCCCCACTGATTTAGCGATCCAAGACATTTTTACCGAAAGCCCTGCGATTTTCCCGGTTGCCGCGAATACAACCGCGCTGTTGTGCGTTCCCCTGGAGGTGCGTATGAAGCAAATCGTTTCCACTCGAGCAACCTCGTCGGCTGTCCCTTTTGCCACCCATCACTCCGTTTGCATCGATGCGAGTCACCCTCGCCCGCTGGTGAGCCGGCCGCGTCTCGCTTCACGCAAACAACGTCAACAGCTACTGGTTTTACTGATGATGCAAGCGGGCTTGCTCTCGGTCGCGCGAGCGGCGCCGCCTCTTCCGCAAGGCGGTCAATTCGTTGCGGGCCAAGGGTCGATTGCCGAGGCAGGTTCGCGGCTCACCATCGCGCAGACGAGTTCGCGCGGGGTCATTGACTGGAACAGCTTTTCGATCGGCGCCGGGAATCGCGTCACCATCGACAACGGTTCGGGTGCAACGCTAAATCGAGTCACCGGCGCTGATCCGTCGCTCATCAGCGGTATGCTCAACGCGACCGGCAGTGTGTATCTGATCAATCCGCAAGGCGTGCTGGTGGGCCCAGGTGGCGTGATCAACACTGGTGGGCGCTTTGTCGCTTCCACGCTCGATGCCGACAATACCGCGTTCATGCAGGGCGGTTCGTTGACACTGAGCGGCACTGGCAATGGCAGCGTGATCAATCTTGGCAAGATCAGCTCCACAGGCGGTGACGTATTCCTGATTTCACGCAAGGCCGTGGCGAACCTGGGGAAGGTCAGCGCGCCTGAAGGCACTGCCGAGTTTGCCGCAGGCAACCAGATTCTGCTGCAAGATTCATCGTCCGGGCAGCAGGTCTTCGTGCAAAGCGGCAGCAACGGACAGGTGCTCAATGCAGGCACGGTGCGCGCAGCACAGATCAATCTGGAAGCCGCAGATGGCAACGTGTATGCGCTGGCGGGACGCAACAGCGCGCTGCGTGCTACGGGCACCGCCACGCGTGATGGTCACGTCTGGCTCGTCGCCGATGGCGGCACAATAGACGCACACGGCACCATCGACGCGCAAAACGCGGACGGCAGCGGCGGCACCGTCGATATGAGTGCGAACACACTGCGCGTAAGTAGCGCGACGGTCGACGCCGCGCTATGGAATCTCACAGCCCCTGTATTTACGATTGATGCGGCCACTGCGCGCACGCTCGAACGCAACCTGTCGCACGATACCTCGGTGAACGTCACAACGACCGGCGCCGGTGGCGCGAGCGGCGACCTGAGTGTCCTTTCGAACATCCGCTGGCGTGGTGCTGCATCGCTCACCCTCGACGCGTATCACTCGATCACGGTCGGGCCAAACGTGACACTCGCCAACCACGGCACCGGCAATCTGACCTTGCGTGCCGACGCAAACGCCATCGACAACGGTGGTAGCGTCACCAATCAAGGGACGATTGACTGGTCGAAGAGCACAGGCATCGTCTCCGCGCTATACGACATGAACGGGAGCTGGCAGCCTGGCACGATCCACAGTAACGCAGCATGGAGTGCCGCACCGTTCAGCGGTCTCGTGACCCAGGTCACCGCCTATCAGCTGATCAATTCCTTCGCGGACCTGAGCAACGTCGCGCTGAATATGGCCGGCATATACGCGCTCGGCACCGATCTGACGGCCACGTCAACAGTGCCGTACTCGACAATCGGCAACTCGACCACCGCGTCATTTACCGGTCAGTTCGACGGCATGGGGCATACCATTAGCAACCTCGGTTTCACGAGTGCCTCACCGTATTCGCTCGCGGGCTTCTTTCCGACAATCGGACCGACCGGCGTCGTGCGTAACCTCGGCATCGTGAACGCGATCTCCGGAAGTCTGTTTGGCGCTTCGGGCATCCTTGCCGGAGACAACTTCGGCCTGATCGTAAACTCGTACACCACGGGGATGGTCACCGCCGGATCTTTCGGACAGGGCTCCGGCGGCGGACTGGTCGGGCAGAACGACGGCACGATCGAGCGATCGTGGAGCAGCGCGCAAGTCGGCGACCAGACCGCGGTGGGCGGTCTGGTCGGCATCAATAACGGATTGATCCTGCAATCGTACGCGACAGGCAGCATATTTGTCGGCTCTCACGGCATCCCTGGCGGCCTTGCAGGTGAGAACACATCCACGGGGGTGATTGATCAGTCGTACGCGGTGGGCCAGGTTACTCCGAATTTCCAGGGCGGCGGTCTGGTCGGCAGCAATGCCGGATTAATCGAAGAATCGTTCGCCGCAGCGCCAGCGCCTGTTGCGGTTTCGCCGACCATAGCGTTCGGGGCGATCGCTGAGCAAAATACCGGCACGATTGCGAACAACGTATTCTGGAACGCTCAGACCGGGGCATACATTGCCGGCAGCAATATGCCGGTTCCCGGTGTCGCGATCGGAACACCGATATCCGCCGCCAATGGATTAACCTCCGCCCAAATGGTCAACCCCGCCAGCTATGGATCAAGCTGGGATTTCAGCGCCAACGGCACCTGGGTCATAGCAGCCGGTGCGTCGTATCCTCTGCTGCGATGGCAAGTTGAGCCTTGACCAATCCATACCCTGGATTGCCGCACGGCACGTTGGGGGTCGGGCATGTGCACGGCCTTAAGCGCGCCGGCGGCTTGGCGCGCTTAAGTGTGGGCGCCGCATTGTTTGCGCTTGCGACGGGAGTCGCGGCGCAATCGTATCGCGATGTGACGCCCTCGGCGCCGCCCGCGTCGGCGCGGCCCCCAGAGGCACCCAAGCCTGCCGGGCAGGCCGACAATGCAACGCAAGTGGCCGTTCAAACGCTGCACGGTTTGACGTTCACCGCTGACAGTCACGCGGAATCTCCGCTTAATGAAGCCGCAGACGGCGCGATCACCGCGAAGGGTCTGCCATTGCTCGACGCATCATTTCTCGCCGGTTTCGCAGCGGATATTGGTAAACCGATCACCTTCGGCCGACTCGCCGAGATACGCCGCGCAGTCGTGCAGCGCTATCGTGACGCGGGGCAACCGCTCGTTGATGTGTATCTGCCCGAGCAGGACGTGACGAATGGCGTAGTGCGGATTACGGTGGCGAATTACCGTTTGGGAAAAGTCATGGCGCGCGGCAACCGCTATTTCTCGGATCGCCTGCTAGTCGGTGAAATGCCGCTGACGAGCGGCGCGTTGATCCACGAAGCCGATGTCTCCTCGGGCCTCGCGCTGCTCAATCTGAATCCGTACCGAACGGTGGACGTGGTATACGCCCCTGGTGACGCCGAAGACTCCACCGACGTGATTCTGGAAACGCAGGACCGTCTACCCTTGCGCGTGACCGCCGGTTACGACAATGATGGCGTCAGCCAACTCGGCCGCGACCGCGTGTTTGCCGGTATCGACTATGGCAACCTGTTCGGTCTCGATCAGGAGATCAGCTATCAGCTCACGACCAACACCGATGTGTTCGACGGTAATCCCGACATCACTGGTGGTCCGAATCGCCCGCGCTTTGTTGCGCATTCGTTCAACTACAGTGCGCCGCTGCCATGGCTCGACCGGGTCGAACTGTTCGGCATGTATGCGCAGAGCACGCCCAACGTTCCAGACAGTTTCGGTCAAACCGGAATCTCTGCACAACTGAGTTTTCGCTACGACTGGCGGCTTGTCCCACTCGGCGCGTGGCAGCAACAGATACAGTTGGGCTATGACTTCAAGCGCTCGAACAACGACCTCGAATTCGGCGGCTTTCAGGTGTTCAATTCGAACACACACATTCATCAGTTTGTCGTCGCTTACGACGCAAACGGACGCGACACGCTCGGGCAGGCCAGCGCCAGCGCGACCGTCATCGTCAGTCCGGGTTATATGGACGGCGACGACAACGACGCGGCCTTCAATACGGCACGGCTCGGCGCGAGCGCGCGTTACACGTATATGCAGCTAGCCGGCCAGCACGATGCGGCGCTGCCGGCAGGCTTCTCGCTGTGGGCGCGCGGTCTGTTTCAGTGGACCCCCGACACGCTTCTGCCGAGCGAAGAGCTCGGTCTTGGCGGCGATGGCAGCGTGCGTGGCTACGATCCGTATGTCGTGGAGGGTGATCGAGGGTGGAATCTGCAGACCGAACTGCGTACGCCGCCGCTAATGTTCGGCTCGACGAGCGTCGCGCTGCAGCCCTTCCTGTTCCTTGACGCTGGACACGCATGGAACCGGATCGACGAGCCCACTGAGCAGAACAATGGTTCGCTCATCAGCGTGGGGGCGGGTTTGCGCTTTCAGGTCTCACGCTTCGTCAATGTACGCGGCACGTTTGGCGTGCCGCTGCGCGCTGCGGTGCCGGACGGCTCGAAAACGCCGCTGGCCATTGTGTATGTTGTGATTGGCAGCTAGCGCATTGGCAGCGTGGATGAATCCTGCGCATGAGGGCCTCGAAACTACAGCGACGCTTCACACGAAGCGCCGCTGCGAACTCTGATGCCCTCTTTGTCAACCTCAGGGCGTATTGCCCGCAGTGAAGGCCTTGTACGATGCGTAGCACGCCTTGTGGGTCGCGCCGTCGGCTTCGATCAGCCCGTACTCGTCGGTGGTCGCCATGTCGATCAGTTCATACATCATGATCGACTGCACGTTGTACTGCTCACGCAGCGAGTAGTACTCGGCCATCGCGCTCGACACGTAGCTGCCCTGCTGTGCGGAGGTGTCGTACATGTTGAAGCCCCACTCGGTCAGCCAGATCGGCAGGTTGAACGACTGCTGCAGGATCTGCAGCACGT
>NZ_JBAURZ010000271.1:0-2759 GCF_049581445.1 Paraburkholderia sp.
GCAGACGTGGCGCAAGGCACACCCGCGCCCGTCGCCGACGACGCTGAAGCCAGGAAACGCGCGATCATCCAGGCGGCTCTCGAACGCGCGCGCAAAAAGAAGGAAGAGTTGGCCGCGAAAGGCGCAGGACCGCAAAACGTGGAGCAGGTGAGCGCCGACGTGCAGGCCCAGATCGACGCCGCCGAAGCGCGCCGCCGGCGCCTGGGCATCGAAGCCGATGAAGCGACGCAGGCGCCAACGCCTGGTCGTGACGTCCCTCCGTCCAAACCCTGAGCGCCCTCTCCCCGCATGAACGCGAACAAACGCCGCGCCATCTTCGAGACCTTGCAGAGCCTCGACCCGCATCCCAGGACCGAACTGGAATACAGCACGCCTTACGAATTGCTGATCGCGGTGATGCTGTCCGCGCAAGCCACTGACGTGTCGGTCAACAAGGCGATGCGCAAGATGTTTCCGGTTGCCAACACGCCGCAACAGGTCGTCGCGCTCGGCGAGGAGCGCGTGGCGGATTACATCAAGACCATCGGCCTCTACCGGACCAAGGCGAAGAACGCGGTTGCGGCCTCGCGCATCCTGCTCGATCAATATGGCGGCGAGGTGCCGGCCGATCGCGAGGCGTTGGAAAGCCTGCCCGGCGTGGGTCGTAAGACCGCCAACGTCGTGTTGAACATCGCGTTTGGCCACCCGACTATCGCTGTCGATACGCACATCTTTCGGGTTGCGAATCGAACCGGGCTTGCGCCCGGCAAGGACGTGCGCGCCGTCGAAACCGCGCTGGAAAAGTTCACGCCAGCCGAGTTCGTGCAGGATGCACATCACTGGCTGATTTTGCACGGCCGCTATGTCTGCAAGGCACGCCGGCCAGAATGCTGGCATTGCGCGATTGAGCCGCTGTGCGAGTTCAGGCCGAAGACGCCGCCGCCGGATCTATAGGCGACCCTTGCCCGGTTGCTTCTCATCAAGCGGCCATGCCGCTCGATGTTCATGAGCGCGCCTGCCCACAGTCCTGTCCTGGGTGCCACCGTCTGCCTTGGCTGCGTGCGTGCCTGCGTGCCTGCGTGCCTGCGTGCCTGCGTGCCTGCGTAGCGAGCGCCCCCGGCGTAAAATGGGCTCTTGCCGTTGCGCGTCGGGCCACGCTCGCATGCGCGCACCTCTCACCACTGCATTCAGCCCAAGATGTTCAATCCCAGCCGCGACGAAGTCCGAAGCTTTTTCACTGAGACCTGGCGCAAGCAGCGCGCGGGTACGATCCTCACACCACTCGAGGCGATCGCTGCCGACTGGATCGTCGAGCACCCCGAATACCACGCCGAACTCGGCGACGCTGAAACCGCGTCGGCCCAGGACTATTCGCCCGAGCGCGGCCAGACCAACCCGTTCCTGCATCTGTCGATGCATCTGGCGATCAGCGAGCAACTGTCGATCGATCAGCCGCCCGGCATCCGCGCCGCCCATGAGCGCCTGGCGGCCCGCCTGGGCTCCACCCACGACGCGCAGCACGCCATCATGGAGTGCCTGGGCGAGACCATCTGGGAAGCGCAGCGCACCGGCACGCCGCCCGACACGGACGCCTACTTGCAACGTATCGAGCGCCGCGCGTCGCGCGACTAAAACGCTGGCCCAACCGGGGACCGCTTCCCTCAGAAGCCCCCGGGGTAAACGCAAAACACCCCGCCTCGGCGGGGTGTTTTGCATATCAAACCGTGCCTTGGGCAGCAGCCCAAAGCCGCCGCGACACGCTTATTTCTTTTCGACCAGATCGCCGTCCAGCGATTCGATGTACGCCGCGATATCCTTCATGTCACCTTGCGACAGGGTTTGCACCTGCGCCTGCATGATCGCGTTGTTGCGACCAAAGTGGGGATTGCCGTTACCCATCTGATACTGACGCAGCGCCCAATAAATGTAGTCGGAGTGCTGCCCGGCGAGTCTCGGATATTCCGGGCTCACCGGCTTGTTGAGGTTGGCACCGTGGCACGCGGCGCAGTTGTGCGCCTCGACCAGCACCTTGCCGTTGCCGGCGTCGGCGGCGTGGGCCACGTTCGCTGCGGCCAGACCGATCAACGCTGCCGTTGCGCATGCAGCCTTGAATACCGTGTGGAGTGCCTGTTGGGGCTTCTTCATGAATTCTCCTATCCCGCGAGATTAATTAGCCAAGTGACTGGATGGATGCTCGCGGCCGATCACTTGTCGGGATTGTTCTTCGAAGAGGGGGTCTGCGTCGCATAGTATGCCGCGATGTCGGCAATGTCCTGATCCGACAGCGACGCGGTGATGGCGTGCATGGTAGCGAAGTGGCGGTCGCCCTTCTGGTACGCGTGCAGCGCGTTTTCCAGGTACTGCTGATTCTGGCCACCGAGGATAGGCACCCGGTACACCTCGGGGTACGCCGTGCGGTAGTCAGGAATGCCGTGGCAACCAATGCACATCGCGACCTTGCCTTGCCCTGCCTTCGCGTTGCCAACGACATCCGCTGCCTGCGCACTGGCCGCGTAACCCGCTAGCACCGACAGCGCAGCGATCACGACGTGTTTGCCGACGAATTTATTCATAGCATGTAACCTGGCTTGAGGGGAAACGGGCGCCCGAAAAGGCAACGGCCTGCGCCATTCTTTCTTCTAGGGTTGCCACGCAGGCCAAAAAAATCGGCCTAATTGTACCGCGACGCCGCGCCGAACGTCCACCGCGCGGGGCAGTGGCGCATCCGGCCAGCGCAAAATCACGGCAGTTGCGCCTCTGCTGCGCGGGCGGCCGATGCG
>NZ_JBAURZ010000272.1:0-22975 GCF_049581445.1 Paraburkholderia sp.
GCTGGGCGCGGGGCGGCGATACTGCGTGTCCACGATGTCGCACAAACGGTTGATGCATTAAAAGTCTGGGCAGCCATGCGCGACGCAGCGCGTCGCAGCTGACCTTTGTAAGAAGAGGAAAACTACAAGATGGCACGTCGCTTTTTTGGTACTGATGGTATTCGCGGCAAGGTCGGTGATGCGCCGATCACACCGGATTTTGTATTGCGGCTCGGTTACGCGGCCGGCAAGGTGCTGGCGGGCGGAGACCGCTGGACCAATACGGGCCAGCGTCCCACCGTGTTGATCGGCAAGGACACGCGCGTTTCGGGCTACATGCTCGAAGCAGCGCTCGAAGCGGGCTTCTCGGCAGCTGGGGTCGACGTGATGCTGGCCGGTCCGATGCCCACGCCGGGCATCGCCTACCTCACGCGTGCGCTGCGGCTCGCGGCCGGCGTCGTGATCAGCGCATCGCACAACCCCTACTACGACAACGGTATCAAGTTCTTCTCGGCATATGGCGACAAGCTGCCAGACGACGTCGAACTTAAGATCGAAGAACAGCTGGATCTGCCGCTGGATTGCGCGGCGTCCGAGCAACTCGGCAAGGCGCGCCGCCTCGATGACGCGGCGGGCCGCTATATCGAATTCTGCAAGAGCACGTTCCCGGCGGCGTTCGACCTGCGCGGCATGAAGCTGGTGATCGACTGCGCGCACGGTGCCGCTTACGACATCGCGCCGCACGTGTTCCACGAACTGGGTGCTGACGTGATTCCGATTGGCGTCGCGCCGAACGGCTTCAACATCAACGACGGTGTGGGTGCGACGGCGCCGGACGCGCTAGTGCGTGCGGTGCGGGCGAATCACGCTGACCTCGGCATTGCGCTGGACGGCGACGCCGACCGTCTTCAGGTGGTCGACGCGGCAGGGCGGCTCTATAACGGCGACGAATTGCTGTATGTGCTGGTCAAGGACCGTATCGCCACTGACGGCAAGGTCGAGGGCGCCGTCGGCACGCTGATGACCAATATGGCGGTGGAAGTTGCGCTGCAACGCTCGGGTGTGAACTTCGTACGGGCCGCGGTCGGCGACCGCTACGTGCTCGAACAATTGCGTGAGCACGGTTGGCAGCTTGGCGCGGAGGGTTCGGGGCACATTCTGTCGCTTGATCGCCACTCGACCGGGGACGGCATCGTGTCGTCGCTGCTGGTCCTCGCGGCCATGAAGCGCAGCGAGAAGACGCTTGCGCAACTGCTCGAAGGCGTGACGCTATTTCCGCAAAAGCTGATCAATGTCCGGATGCAACCAGGCGCGGACTGGAAAGCGAGCGACGCGATCCGCCGCGCTATCAGTGCTGCCGAAAAGGCGCTCGAAGGACACGGCCGAGTGCTGATCCGCGCGTCCGGTACGGAGCCGGTGCTGCGCGTGATGGTGGAAGCCCAGGGCGTGAACGAGGCGGTGGGGCATGCAGAGGCAATCGCGAGTGTGGTCAAGCAGGCTACCGCCTGATCAGGGCGACCAGGGGGCGCTCCACGGCGAGATGTGAAGCCGGGGGCAGCCCTTCACTCATATCTGAAATTTTCGAGCAAGAAGGGCGGTCCTGCCGCGCGGGCCGGTTCTTTCGGCGCATCGCCCATCGCCGAAGGTTTCTCCAGCAGGTAGCCTCCGGCGTCACGGCCCCACGTTTCCTCCAGCACGCACCCTCCAGCGTCGCCCCCATTCCCCACACGCAAACGTTCACCCCGCACAATTTTCGCCTAATCTGTACAGACACAGCGAAACCGTTCTCCGCAGCGCTACAAAACCGCCGTTCCCGCCTTTCATCGCAGTAATGCTACTGTCACGCGATTTTCACCGTTAGTCACGTTAGTGTCATAAAGAGACCCTATTCTTCGCGGTGTCGTGTAATCCGCTCACACCACTGGAGGTCTCATGAAATTGATGCAAACCGCGTTCGCTGGCATGGCTGGCGCGCTCTTCGCGATCGCAGCGCAAGCCGCCGACATCACCGGCGCGGGCAGCACCTTTGCAGCACCGATCTACACGAAATGGGCTGACGCCTATCAGAAGTCCGGCGGCGGCAAGGTGAACTACCAAGGTATCGGTTCGTCGGGCGGCATCAAGCAGATCATCGCCAAGACGGTCGATTTCGCAGGTTCGGACGCTCCGCTGAAGGACGATGAGCTGGCCAAGGACGGCCTGTTCCAGTTCCCGACGGTTGTCGGTGGCGTGGTGCCGGTGGTGAACATCCCGGGCGTGAAGCCGGGTGACCTGGTACTGTCGGGCCAGGTGCTCGGCGACATCTACCTGGGCAAGATCAAGAAGTGGAACGACCCGGCGGTCGCCGCTCTGAATCCGAAGGCAAAGCTGCCGGATACGGACATCGCCGTGGTGCGCCGTGCTGACGGTTCGGGCACCAGCTTCATCTGGACGAACTACCTGTCGAAGGTCAACGCTGACTGGAAGTCGAAGGTCGGTGAAGGCGCAACGGTCAGCTGGCCGACGGGCACGGGCGGCAAGGGCAACGACGGCGTCGCAGCCTTCGTGCAACGTCTGCCGGGCGCGATCGGTTACGTCGAATGGGCCTATGCGAAGCAAAACCATATGGTCTACGTGGACATGAAGAACACGGCAGGCACGGTGGTCGAGCCGAAGACGGAAACGTTCAAGGCAGCCGCTGCTGGCGCAGACTGGTCGAAGTCGTTCTACCAGATCCTGACCAACGAGCCGGGCAAGGACGCATGGCCGATCGTCGGCGCAACGTTCGTGCTGCTGCACACGACGCAAGACAAGGCACCGCAAGGTGCCGAAACGCTGAAGTTCTTCGACTGGGCGTTCAAGAATGGTTCGCCGGCCGCTGACAGCCTGGATTACATCTCGCTGCCGGAATCGGTTGTGACTGAAATCAAGACGCAGTGGAAGGAAAAAGTAAAGGACGCATCGGGCAAGGCTATCGCCGAGTAAGCGTCGCGAAGTAGTAAGAAGCCGCCCAGCCTCATGTGAGGCTGGGCGGCTGTAGTACTGGTTGCATGGCGTTGTGTCGTGCAGCTTCTGGTATCAGGCACATAGGTTCCCATGTCCGACATCCAAATCGTGTCGAGCTCATCCCTCAGCGCAGGGCAGCAAAAGGCGCCCAGCCGCTCTGGCGATGTCATTTTTGGCGGCCTCGCGCGGCTCGCGGCGATTGTCACGCTGCTGCTGCTCGGCGGCATCATCGTCTCGCTGATCGTCGCTTCGCTGCCGTCGATCAAGCAATTCGGCCTCTCATTCCTGTGGACTTCCGACTGGGATCCACCAAGCAATAAGTTCGGTGCGCTCGTGCCTATCTATGGCACGATCGCCACGTCGATCATTGCGCTCGTCATTGCGGTGCCGGTCAGTTTCGGCATCGCCCTGTTCCTCACTGAACTGGCGCCCGCGTGGCTGCGCCGGCCGCTCGGCATCGCGATCGAGTTGCTGGCTGCGATCCCTTCGATCGTCTACGGTATGTGGGGCCTGCTGGTATTCGCGCCGATCTTTGCAACCTGGTTCGAAAAGCCGCTTGGCGTCGTGCTCGGCAGCGTGCCGTTCGTCGGCGCGTTGTTCCAGGGGCCGCCCATCGGTATCGGCATTCTCTGCGCTGGCGTGATCCTCGCCATCATGATCATTCCGTACATCGCCTCGGTGATGCGTGACGTGTTCGAAGTCACGCCTGTCCTGTTGAAGGAATCGGCGTACGGCATCGGCTGCACGACCTGGGAAGTGATGTGGAAGGTCGTCTTGCCGTTTACCAAGAGCGGCGTGATCGGCGGTGTCATGCTCGGCTTGGGTCGGGCGCTTGGCGAAACGATGGCCGTGACCTTCGTGATCGGCAACACCAACCTGCTGGACAACGTCTCACTGTTTTCGCCGGGTAACAGCATCACGTCGGCGCTCGCCAACGAATTCGCGGAAGCGGAGCCTGGCCTGCACACGTCCGCGTTGATGGAACTCGGCCTGATCCTCTTTGTGATTACTTTCATCGTGCTCGCGATATCGAAGATCATGCTGCTTCGCCTCGAAAAAGGGGAGGGCGCGAAATGAGCCAGCCCACCTTGAACATGCCGGGTTCGGACGACGCAGTCGCCCTCGAGGCGATGCGCAATCGCCTGCAGGGCCGCCGTCGCGTGACCAACGCGATTGCACTGACGCTCTCGCTGGCGGCAATGATCTTCGGCCTGATCTGGCTCGTGTGGATTCTGTTTACGACCTTGCGCCTGGGCATCGGTGGCTTGTCGATCGAGTTGTTCACGCAATCGACGCCGCCGCCGAATACCGATGGCGGTGGTCTCGCTAACGCCATCGTCGGCAGCCTGATGCTGATCGGCGTGGCGACGCTCGTCGGCACGCCAATCGGCATTCTGGCCGGCGTGTATCTCGCCGAATATGGTCAGAAGGGATGGCTCGCGAGCGTCACGCGTTTTATCAACGACATTCTGTTGTCGGCGCCGTCGATCGTGGTGGGCCTCTTCGTGTACGCGTTGGTAGTGGCGAAGATGGGTCACTTCAGCGGATGGGCCGGAGCGTTCGGCCTGGCTTTGCTGCAGATTCCAATCGTGATCCGCACCACGGAAAACATGCTGAAGCTGGTGCCGAACGCGTTGCGTGAGGCCGCCTTCGCACTCGGCACGCCGAAGTGGAAGATGGTCCTGTCGATTACGCTGAAAGCGTCGGTAGCGGGCATCATCACGGGCGTGCTGCTGGGTGTCGCGCGGATTGCCGGCGAAACGGCGCCGCTGCTGTTCACCGCGATGTCCAACCAGTTCTTCTCGTTGAACATGAATCAGCCGGTCGCCAATCTGCCGGTCACGATCTATCAGTTTGCGATGAGCGCCTTCCCGCAGTGGCAATCGCTTGCGTGGGCCGGCGTCTTCCTGATCACGCTTGGGGTGCTCGGTTTGAACATCCTCGCGCGTTCGATCTTCTCGACAAAGTAAGGGCGGAGTAATCCGATGAACATGGCAGAAACTCAACTTAACCCGACTGCGCGCCCGACGGCGCCCGCTGGTTTCGACCCCGCCCAGAGCGAGCACGCGCAAGCGTCGGCGCAGCCGAAAATCGAAGTCAATGATCTGAACTTCTTCTACGGCAAATACCACGCGCTGAAGAACATCAATCTGCGCATTCCCGCAGGCAAGGTGACCGCGTTCATCGGCCCGTCGGGTTGCGGCAAGTCCACGCTGCTGCGCACGTTCAACAAGATGTATGCGCTCTATCCGGAGCAGCGCGCCGAAGGCGAGATCCTGATGGACGGCGAAAACCTGCTTACGTCCAAGCGCGATATTTCGCTGCTGCGCGCACGGATCGGCATGGTGTTCCAGAAACCGACGCCGTTCCCGATGTCGATCTACGACAACATCGCGTTTGGCGTGAAGATGTTCGAAACGCTGTCGCGCTCGGAGATGGACGACCGCGTCGAATGGGCGCTGACCAAGGCCGCGTTGTGGAACGAAGTGAAGGACAAACTGGGGCAGAGCGGCTACGGCCTCTCCGGTGGTCAGCAGCAGCGTCTGTGCATCGCACGCGGCATTGCGATCCGTCCGGAAGTGCTGTTGCTCGACGAACCGTGCTCGGCACTCGATCCGATTTCGACGGGCCGTATTGAAGAACTGATCGCGGAACTGAAGAGCGATTACACGGTGGTGATCGTCACCCACAACATGCAACAGGCCGCACGTTGTTCGGACTACACTGCGTACATGTACCTCGGCGAGCTGATCGAATTCGGGGACACCGAAAAGATCTTTATCAAGCCGGTCCGCAAGGAAACTGAGGACTACATTACCGGCCGCTTCGGTTAAGCCGACGCCCCACCACACAGGGAGCACGACATGTCCGATAAACACCTCTCCAGCCAGTTCGACGCCGATCTGAATCTCGTTTCCTCGAAGGTCCTGGAAATGGGCGGTCTGGTTGAGTCGCAGATCGTCACCGCGATGAACGCGCTGAATAACTTCGATCTGGACCTGTGCGAACAGGTGATTGCCGCCGAAGAGCGCCTGAACAAGATGGAAGTCGACATCGACGAAGAATGCAGCAACATCATCGCGCGCCGTCAGCCGGCTGCACGTGATCTGCGTCTGTTGATCGCGATTTCGAAGACCATCACGAATCTCGAGCGCGCTGGCGACGAAGCCGAAAAAATCGCCAAGCGCACCAAGCGTCTGATGGAAGATGGCGCGTCGCGCACCATCAATATCGCCGAGATCAAACTGTCGGGCGAGATGGCAGTGTCGATCCTGCGCCGCGCGCTCGACGCGTTTGCGCGTCTCGATACGGTGGCCGCTGCGCAGATCGTGCGCGACGACAAGGCGATCGACGAAGAATTCCGCGCCTTCGTGCGCAAGCTGATTTCGTACATGACGGAAGATCCGCGTTCGATTTCCGTCGGTCTGGATTTCCTGTTCATCGCCAAGGCGATCGAACGGATTGGCGACCACGCGAAGAACATCGCTGAATTCATCATCTACATCGTCAAGGGCACCGACGTGCGTCACAAGTCACGCGACGCGCTTGAACGCGAAGCACTCAGTTAACCCCCGTATAAAGGTCAAGAGGTGCCGATGCCTAGCAGCATTCTCGTCATCGAAGACGAGCCCGCCATTTCCGAACTGATTTCGGTCAATCTTCAGCACGCGGGCCACTGCCCGATCCGCGCCTATAACGCGGAGCAGGCGCAGAACCTGATCAGCGATGTGCTGCCCGACCTCGTCCTGCTCGACTGGATGCTCCCGGGTAAATCGGGTATCGCGTTCGCGCGTGATTTGCGCAACAACGAACGCACCAAGCATATTCCGATCATCATGCTGACTGCACGTGGCGATGAACAGGACAAGGTGCTGGGTCTCGAAATCGGCGCGGACGACTACGTTACCAAGCCGTTTTCGCCGAAGGAACTGATGGCGCGGATCAAGGCGGTGTTGCGCCGGCGCGCTCCCCAGTTGACCGAAGACGTGGTGGCGATCAATGGCTTGAAACTCGATCCGGCAACTCATCGCGTCGCGGCGCACGCCGAAGGCAGCGAGATCAAGCTCGATCTGGGGCCGACGGAGTTCCGTCTGCTGCACTTCTTCATGACGCACCCGGAGCGCGTGCATAGCCGCACGCAATTGCTCGATCAGGTGTGGGGCGACCACGTGTTCGTCGAAGAGCGTACCGTGGATGTGCATATCAAGCGTCTGCGCGCCGCGCTCAAGCCGGCAGGGTGCGATGCTATGATTGAAACGGTTCGGGGCAGTGGTTACCGGCTCGCGAAAAGCGCTTGATCCGGGCGCTTAACTGAGGCTTCGTACCGGCCAGGCGAAAGGTGCGGTCGGAGCCTTTAGGGATATCAGACCAGCAGGCCTCACGGCCTACGCCGGTGTCTATGCAGGACGCGTTACGTCACGTGACCGGCGGGGATGAGCCCGCTTCACTACCGCGCTGCGCGCTCAAGCGTCGCGCGCATTGTCCTCTCTTCGATCACTAGAACATGAACATCATCTGGGCGCGCTCCATTGTGTCGATCGTGCTGCTTGCTGTTCTGTGCGCGTTGCTTGGCGTGTTCGTCAGCGTCAAAAGTGCACTGATCGTCGCGGTCGTCGTGCTCCTGGCACAAAGCCTCTTTGGCACCTTCCATAAACAACGTCTGTGGCGTTTGCTCGATGCGCCCGTCTACGGCGAAGTGCCTAGCGCGCCGGGTATCTGGGGCGAAATCTACTACCGCTTGCACAAGCTCGCCAAGCGCTGGCATGCCCAGGTGCGCCAGGTGGAGCAGCAGCATTCCCGTTTCATTCAGGCTATCCAGGCGTCGCCGAACGGCGTCGCGATGCTGGACGATCACGACCAGATCGAATGGTGTAACGCCATCTCCGAGTTGCACTTCGGCCTCGATGCGAAACGCGATCTACGGCAGCACATCACGCATCTCGTGCGCCAGCCCGACTTCGTGCGCTATCTGAACTCGCAGCACTACGAACAGATGCTGATCATGCGGGGCATGGGCGAGAAGCGCCAGAACGTGCTGTCGGTGCAGGTGTTTCCGTATGGCGAGAATCGCAAGCTGGTGCTGTCGCAGGACATTACCGAACTCGAGCGCACGGACGCAATGCGACGTGACTTCGTGGCCAACGTCTCGCACGAGTTGAAGACGCCGCTCACCGTGTTGTCGGGTTTTCTGGAAACGATGCGCGAGTTGCCGCTCGCAGAAACCGAACGCGCCCGATACCTGGAATTGATGGAACAGCAGGCATCGCGGATGCGGCATATTGTGAACGACCTGCTGGTGCTCGCCACGCTTGAAGGCAACAACAAGCCGCCGAGCGACCAGATGATCGACATGCACGCCGTGCTCAGGCATCTGCGCGACGACGCGGACAATCTGTCGAGCGACCACCACCGTATTACCTTCGACACCGACGAGGGCCTCACGGTCACGGGCGCCGAGACGGAGATTCTGAGTGCGCTCGGCAATCTCGTGACCAACGCGATCCGCTACACGCCGGACGGCGGCAAGATTCACGTGACCTGGCACATGAACGGAGGCCAGGCGGTATTTTCAGTGGCGGACAGCGGCCTGGGCATTCCCGCAGCGGAAATTCCGCGGCTCACCGAACGTTTCTACCGGGTTGACCGCAGCCGTTCGCGCGATACCGGTGGCACGGGGCTGGGTCTTGCCATCGTCAAGCATGTGCTGCAGCGGCACGATGCGCAGCTCGATGTGAAGAGTGAAGAGGGCCGGGGCAGCACGTTCATGGTGCGTTTCCCCACTTACCGCAGCGCGCGCTGCCTGCCGGCTGCGGTCTGAACTTCGATCCGGACACGACGGGTCGAGACACAAAGGTCGAGACAAAAAGAAAGCCCGCCGGTGTTTCAGGCGGGCTTCTTATATGGCGCGCTGCGGGGGTCTCGCAGCCCACTCTTGCCACACACAGCAAACTCAGAGACTCAGGGGCAAAACTTCCCTAACAGGCTCATCTGTGCGTTGCGTGAGGACTTGCCGGGCCTGCGGCGTCGATAGTGTCCGTCGCTTTGCATGAGCCACGCGGCCGTGTTGTCGCCGAGAAACGCTGACAGGCCTTCGGCGATCACGCGGCGCTTCAGGCGGCGATTGTTGATCGGAAACGCCACTTCCACACGCCGGAAGAAATTGCGGTCCATCCAATCGGCGCTCGAAAGATAGACCTGCTCCTTGCCGTCATCGTAGAAGTAATAGATCCGATGATGCTCAAGAAAGCGGCCCACGATCGAACGCACCGTGATGTTTTCCGACAGCCCCGGCACGCCCGGCTGCAACGCGCATACGCCGCGTACGATCAGGTCGATCTTCACGCCCGCCTGTGACGCTTCGTACAGCTCGGCGATCACAGTGGGCTCAAGCAGCGCATTCATCTTGGCGACAATGCGCGCCTTCTTGCCGGCTTTGGCATGCTCAGCTTCGGCGCGAATGGCGTCGACAAGCTTGGGGTGCAGCGTGAAGGGCGATTGCCACAACTCGTGCAGCTTTAGCTCGCCACCAATGCCAGTGAGTTGCTGGAACACATGGTGCACGTCTTCGCAGATCTTCTGGTCGGCCGTCATCAGCCCGAAGTCGGTATAAAGACGTGCTGTGCGCGGGTGATAGTTGCCGGTCCCCAGGTGACAGTAGCGCTTGAGCGTCATCTTGCCGTTGTGCGACACGCGCCGCACGATCAGCATCATCTTCGCGTGGCACTTGTGGCCTACCACGCCATACACGACGTGCGCGCCCACCGCCTCGAGCTGCGACGCCCAGTTGATATTGGTTTCTTCATCGAAGCGCGCCAGCAGTTCCACCACCACTGTGACTTCCTTGCCGTTGCGCGCGGCTTGCATCAAGGCGTCCATCAACGGCGAATCCGTGCCGGTACGGTAGATGGTCTGCTTGATGGCCATCACGTTCGGATCTTTGGCGGCCTGCAGCAGAAGTTCCAGCACCGGCTGGAAGCTTTCGTACGGGTGATGCAGCAGCACGTCGCCGTGGTCGATCACGTCGAACAGGCTCGCGCTATTGCTGACCTGCGACGGAATCGACGGAATATGCGGCACGAATTTCAGATCGGGACGGTCGACCATCTCCGGCAACTGCATTAGCCGCACGAGATTGACGGGACCGTCGACAAAGTAGCAGTCCTTCTCGGACAGGCTGCTTTCGTCGAGCAGGCGCCGCACCAGATGCGCCGGCGTATCCGCCGACACTTCGAGCCGCACGGCGTTGCCCAAATGCCGCGCGGGCAACTCACCTTGTAGCGCGACGCGCAAATTGGTGATTTCGTCTTCGTCGACGAAGAGTTCGCTATTGCGCGTGATGCGGAACTGATTACAGCTGCGCACCACGAGACTCGGAAACAATTCGCCCACGAAGCGTTGCAGCAGCGAGCTAAGCAGCACAAAACCGTGCGGATAGCCCGATAGTTCCTGCGGCATGCGCACGAGTCGGGGTAGTGCGCGCGGCGCCTGGACGATGCCCATCAGCGCCTGACGACCGAAGGCATCCTTGCCTTCCAGTTCGACCACGAAGTTCAGACTCTTGTTGAGTACGCGCGGGAACGGATGCGCGGGATCAAGCCCGATCGGCGTGAGCACGGGCAGCAGTTCGTCGAAGAAATAATTGCGCGCCCATTCGGTTTGCACTTCGTTCCACGCTTCGGTGCCGTGAAAATAGATGCCTTCGTGTTCGAGCGCCGAGAGCACGGTGTCGTGCAACATCGTGTACTGGCGATGCACGAGTTTCTGCGCGCGCTCGACCACGAGGTCGTACACGTGCTGCAGCGACATGCCGTCCGGCGACAATGCGCCAGGATTGTCGCGCATCTGTTCCTGCAGTCCGGCCATGCGGACTTCGAAGAATTCGTCGAGGTTGCTGCTGGTAATACAGATGAAACGCAAGCGTTCGAGCAAGGGCACGGCGGGATCGGCTGCTTGCGCAAGCACACGCTCGTTGAAACCCAGGATGCCCAGTTCGCGATTCAGCAGGGGGTAGCGGATGGACATCGGCAGCGGGACAGGAATGGCAGGAAGAGAAGGGGAGAGACGCTCGGAAATTCTCACAGTATGATGACGTTCTTATGACATTCGAATTGTCATAAATTCTACGCTTTATTGGCGTTGTGTCGTATAAATGACGCAGTGCCTATGGGACCATAACGCACGTCATAACCGCTAAGGTGACATCGTGAGGTCCGGGACGCTTAAAATGGCGACTTTGAACAGCGGGGTCAGGACCAATCTGGCCACGTTCGCACGAATGGAGTCCGCTCACTCGATGGTCAACACGCCCCAACTTCTCGCCGCAGTCGATCTCGGCTCCAACAGCTTCCGGCTAATCGTGGGCCGGGTCGAGGAGACCGACGCAGGCAGCCAGATCTATCAGGTCGATGCGCTGCGTGAGTCCGTGCGCCTCGCCGCCGGGCTATCGAGCGACAAGATGCTCGATCGCGCGTCGCAGGTGCGCGGCTGGGACGCACTCAAGCGCTTTGGCGAACGGTTGCGCGATTTCCATCCCGATCATGTGCGCGCTGTCGCCACCAATACGCTGCGCATCGCGAAGAACGCCGGCGAATTTCTCGGCGAGGCGCAGGCCGCGCTCGGTTTCCCGATTGAAGTGATCGCTGGCCGCGAAGAAGCACGTCTGATTTATGCCGGCGCTGCACACTCAGTGCCCGCGAGCCCGGGCAAGCGGCTTGTGGTCGATATTGGCGGTGGGTCAACCGAATTCATCATTGGCTCGCACTACACGCCGATCAAGATGGAGAGCCTGTATATCGGCTGTGTGAGCCATAGCCGGGCCTTCTTCCCAGCGGGCAACGTAGACGAATACACGATGCGCCAGGCCGAGCTGGCCGCGAGCCGCGAAATCCAGATCATCTCGCACGAGTACAAGAAAACCGGTTGGGAGCAGGCCATTGGCTCGTCGGGCACGGCGCGCGCGCTTGCCGAGCTGGTGGAAGCGAATGGCTTTAACGACCCGGGCGTGACGCACGGCATTTCGCGTGGCGGTCTCGAACGGCTCAAGCGTGCCTTGATCAAGGCGGAGAACGTCAACCGGCTGAAGCTGGTCGCACTCAAGGCCGACCGGATTCCGGTGCTCGCAGGTGGACTGTCGATCATGCTGGCGGTCTTCGAGGAGTTGGGTGTCGATTACGTCGATACCACCGACGGCGCCTTGCGTTTAGGCGTGCTGTATGACCTGCTGGGACGTTCGCAGCATGAAGACATGCGCACGGTCACGGCGGAGGGCTTCATGCGCCGCTATGGCGTGGATCGTCCGCAGGCGACGCGGATCGGCGAACTGGCGGTCAGGTTCTACGACCAGTTCGAAGAAGCCGATCCCGAGCGTCGCGCGGAAAACCGTATGTTCCTGAGCTGGGCGGCGTCGCTGCATGAGATTGGCCTGTCCATTTCGCACAGCGCGTATCACAAGCATTCGGCCTATATTGCCAGCAACGCTGACATGCCGGGCTTCTCGCGCACCGATCAGGCGCGGCTGGCGGCGCTCGTGCTGGGGCACGCCGGCAAGCTTGGCAAACTGTCGCAAACGCGTGAGGTGGAGTGGCCGCTGCTGTTCTGTCTGCGGCTTGCCGCGTTACTGTGCCGGCGCCGCGCCGATGTCGGCTTGCCGGGCATTTTCGTCGCCCGTGTGAACAACGGGTACGAAGTGCGTCTGCCGAATGAGTGGGTGGCGAAGAATCCGCTGACCGACTACAGCCTGATTCAGGAAGCGGCGGAGTGGGAGAAGGTTGGCATCCCGTATCGGGTGGTTTATACGGACGACTGACGAAATATTCAGGCTGGCGGCGTTGCGCATCAAGCACGTCTGACGCTTAAGGCACACAGCCCGGCAGAGTCGCTCTGCCGGGCTGTGTGCTTTTTAGCAAGCGCGTTGCTCGAATCAGACTGGCGATGCGTCGCCGAGGAAATGACGTGCGTAGCGCGCATTGATTTCCGACAAACGCAGCAACGTCAGGAAATCGGCCGTATTGAAGTCAGGATCCCAGGCGGGTGCACCGCAAATTTTCGCGCCGAGTCGCAGATAACCTTTGATGAGCGGCGGCGGTGTGACCGCTGCGCCCGTTTGCAGTTCATCGACGGGCAGCGGCGTGTGCGGAAAGGCGTGGTACTCCTGCGCGGTCATTGCATTCTCGCGCAGCGCGCAATACAGGTTCGCCGCGTAGTGGCCGCCATCGGCCATCGCCACGCTTGCGCAACCGAGCATCGTTTCATAGCCGTTGTGCAGCATGTACGACGCGAGGCCACCCCACAGCGACATGATCACCGCGCCGCTGCGATAGTCCGGGTGCACGCACGAGCGGCCTACCTCTACCATCTTCGCGCGCAGATGCGTGAGACGCGAGACGTCGAACTCGCTTTCGGCGTAGAGACGCCCAATGCGCGCCGCCTGATGCGGCGGCAACGCGCGATACGTGCCAACCACTTTCAGCGTGTCGAGGTCGCGCACCAGCAGGTGATCGCAATACATATCGAACGCATCGACGTCGAGGCCCGCGGGGCCCGTCAGGCGTGCACCCATCTCGTCGGCGAAGACGCGATAACGCAGGCGCTGAGCTTCGCGAAGCTCTTCGTCGCTACGTGCCCAGGCCACTTGTAACCGGTGCTGTTCAGTGACGGTTTCAGCGGCGCGCGGCAGACCGCGGCGGGAATCCAGACTGCTAGCGAGCGGAGGGGAGGACGTCGGCAGATCTTGCATTGTGGCGTTCCTGGTGGAAAAGGTGGAGGGTCTTTTTTTCCGCCAATGTAGTAACGCCTGGTGACGCTCGCATGGCAATGCAGTGACCGTTGCATGACGGTCCGTAAGCCGGTTCGATGCAGGTCCGTAAGCGCGACGCAATACGAACGCAAGTTGTGAGCGGCCGACGCTTGTGCGGGCCGGGTGATGCGCGATCTGCGCCTGGGCGTGAAGCAATGCGCGCATCCGGCCCGCAGGCCTGGCGTGGTGTGAGCGATTTACAACAGATCAGGACTGATGGCCGCGCGCAACACAACCTGCTCGTCGCCCTCGCGCTCGCGATTGGCTAGCCACCACAGCCCCGCTTTCTTTAGCGGCCAGCTTGAATCGCTGTTGGCGAGCAGTTGCGCCGCCACCTGGCCGAGCGTGGGCTGATGGCCGACGATCACCACGGTAGGCGCGATGCCTTCCGGCCAGCCGGCCGCGCTGAGTACCTGGGCGGCGCTGCCACCGGGCGCCAGTTCCCGGACCACCCGGTACTGGTCAGTCAGGCTCTCGACGGTTTGGATCGTGCGTATCGCAGGGCTGGCGAGGATCACGGCGTCGTCGTCAAGGCGGGCGCGCAACCACTTCGCGACGCTTTGCGCCTGTTTGCGGCCTCGGGTGGTGAGCTGACGGGCCAGATCGGTGGGGGCGATGTCTTCAGCTTCAGCATGGCGCCAGAGGATCAGATTCATGCGTGTCTCCAGGTTTTGTCGGCGGGGCCTAAGCATCGGCGCCGCTGGTTTGTTCCACTGTCGCATGGGAGAGGAGTGACAGCAAGGCGGGCGGGCGCGTCGGCTTGCACCGGCCTTTGCGCCGGATTGTGACGTTTTTGACAACAGTCTATTCAGAATCTAGGTATTTACCCTAATCGTTGGGGCGGGTAGAGTGCGGTTCATCGGTCGCAAACCCAGGTGTTTGCGACACCGGAAAGAACAATCCTTGGAGGTCGTTATGATGAAGTCGCTGCTCGAAGCTGTTGCCATCGCCGCTCTTATCTCTGCACCGCTCGCCGCAGTTGCTCAATCCGAGCAACCGCTGACCCGCGCACAAGTGCGTGCCGATCTGGTTCAGGTTGAAAAGGCTGGCTACAACCCGAACGACTGGATTCACTACCCGGAAAACATCCAGGCAGCTGAATCGCGTATCGCTGCTGAAAAACAAGCTGGCGCCAGCGGTTATGGCTCGGGCAGCAACGGCGCGTCGCAAGCTGGCAACTAATCCGGCAACGGGTTTCACCGTTGACGTGATCGGATGCCGGTTGGCCGTTCAGATTTTAGTATGCGGCGCGGCGGTTACGAACCGGGTCCATTGAATGGGCCGCGAGTTCGACCGGTGCGCCGGGCAAGAAACATGACGGGCTACGACCTGCAAGCTAGCGCCTTTGCGCACGGCTCAGGGTCCGGCATCCGGCATCACAAAGCAGGCCGCATCTCTCGCTGAGGATGCTGGCCTGTTTTGCCAATCTGGCCATATGGCCGTGCGAGCTTCGAACTTCGTGGTTAAGTGCGGGGCATCGCTCAGTGTTTCGGTGACGAGACACTGGTGCATGACAGGCGCGCGTGGCCGCTTCGGCCCGGTGCTCGACGCTTCTGATGTCTTTGGACGTGAAGCGCCACTGGTGGTTGCTGCATCATCTGATGAGAGGCTGCGATGGACGCGACGGTGTTGGGCACGGCAATCGGGTTGACGGTCCTGGTGATCGCCGGAGTATTTGCGATTGGACATTACCGACGCGAGCGTCTGCGCAACCGCGTGATTGGCGACATGCAACAACGCCGTCTTTATGATCTCAACGTACCGAAGCACTAACCGCAGCGCAATCATGGGCGACGCCGGTTAAACGTGATTCGTGCGACGCGCGGGTTGCGACACGGCGCCGGTGCTGATTCGACTGGCCAGACCGGCTGCGCCAAATGCCAGATGCGGGGTAACATGAGCGCACAGCGAACTGAACGTTAGCGACGCTTCTGGTCCGGTTCGTTACAACGCCTGTGGCGAGGTGCGCGATGTCCTCGAATCGATGCTTGAAACTATTGACGGTGCTCGGGATGTTCTGCGTCCTCGCGGCTTGCGCCAATGTGAACAACCCCGCGTCACAACCCGATCAGACAGCCGCTGTTAAGCCTGCTGGCGCTTGTGAGGGTCCGGATGGCCTGGTCGCGGACGGCAGCGTCGTAGCCAAGTGCTTCTTGCCGAATCAAGGTGTGACCGGTTGTCCGCAGTACATGTGTCAACGATGTAGCGACGGCCACCTCAGCGGGCAGTACAGCTGCCGGTTGCAGTGAAAACGCTGTCTCCCGTTGACCCGGTCCTTTACGGCGCCACCAGCTCGACACCGAGCGCTATCACGGACGCGGACCGGGGCAGGCGTGCGCGGCCCATCAAAGTGGTCGTCTGTCGCTACAATCGTCTGATCGAATCTCAGACGGAGTGACTGGATGTCCAGCCTGTCGATTGTTGCCCGCCTCTCATCCGAAGCCTTAACACCCGCAGATCTACAAGCGCAGGACCGCCGTTCAGCGCGGTACGTGACGACGTATCGGCTTACGCGCGCGGCAGCGCTGCTTTTCTCGCTGCATTGCGCGGGCGCGCTGGCGGGTGATATTGCGCGTGATACACCTGCTGCATCAATGGCTCTCGCGCAAGGTTTGTATGCGACGCCGGGACAATCGGCATCGGTCTCGCCCGTGGTCACGCCGACGGTCACCGCGTCGCCGCTACCGTCTCCAGTCACCACGCCGCCGCCTCCGCCTGAACCTTCTGCGGCTCACGTTTCTGTCGGCACACCTTCGCCTGGCGTCACATTAGCGCCTGCCGCAGCCCCTCAGGCTAACTGGACCAACTATGTGGGAGTCGTTGCGGGCCTCGTAGGTGCGATTACAGGGATCGCTGGCGCCATCATGGGATACCTTGGTCTGCGCCGTCGCCGCCTGTGATTGGCCTGGCTTGCATTGTCAGATTTTTGAGAATAGTGATTTCGGGAATTAGGTATTTACCCTGACGCATCGTCTCCTTAGACTGTCTTCACCGGCTGCAAACAAGACCGCTTGCAGCGCAGTTCAAAACAATCTTCGGAGGTAGTAATCATGAAATCGCTCATCAAGGCTGTCGCTCTTGCTGTTGTTCTCGCCGCTCCCGTTGCATCGTTCGCGCAAGCGAATCAGCCGGTGACCCGTGCGCAAGTCAAGGCCGAGCTCGTTCAGCTGGAGGCCGCTGGCTACAACCCTGGCCGCAGCGGTCGGGACCCGTACTATCCGGCCGACCTCCAGGCAGCCGAGGCACGAGTAGCTGCTGAGAATGGCTCGACTAGCGGCGTTGGTGGTGTGGTTGGCGGATCGTCGCAATCTGGCGCCGTCGCAGTGTCTGCGGCTACCGGCCCCCGTTCGGTTTACTTTGGTCACTAACCAGTCAGATTGGCGAGCCGTTGGCGATTTATCCGATCGCTGACATTGCCGGTTGAGCGCGCTGTACCCATTGCGCGCACTCGTTTTATTGTGTTGGCCCGTTACCGCTGCAATGCGCGATAACGGGCCAATTTGCTTTAGGGTTCTCGGTTCGCCTTGCACGCGTGTCTTGACCGTTCGAATCTATAGTTCGTAGTGCCAGGCGTCCTTCGAGAAAAACTGGGTGCTACAAATGATGGTTAGGTAATTGATCTCGCCAGAACGCTTTGTGGAGGTTTCGCACCCGGAGATTGAAGGGCACAGCTTTCGCAGTAGGGAATGCGCAAAGGTGTCGGCGTGAACGTTGCTGGTGGAGATCGACGAGTACGTCAGACGTAGTTCGGACGATGCTGCGGAGGCCGGTGATGATGGTGGCGCGGCGGCGGCACCTGGCGGCAACGGCGCACGAGATGGCCTCGATACCAGACCCGTTTGCATACCACACGCGGATGCGCCTCAGCGGTAACGGGCGCAAGTGTGGCGGCAAAGGCCGCGACGAGGATGAGCGATATGAATTTGCGCACAGATCGATTCTCGAACGGAGTCGGATTCACGTCGGCGGCCGCGGTTCTGCGCAACGCGGAAAAGAAAAAAGGGTTACAGGCCGAAGCCTGTAACCCTTTGAATCTACTGGTCGGAGCGATAGGATTCGAACCTACGACCCTCTGATCCCAAATCAGATGCGCTACCAGGCTGCGCTACGCTCCGAACGAATCCAAGATTCTATCTGCCTTTACTCCACAGCGTCAATGTCGAAATGCGAAAAATCTTCACATAGGCGTTGGGGCGCTTTCTTCTCTGCTTCGTTTCCCCGTCCCGCTTAACGTCGGCGTTTAACTCCTGGGCTCGGCACAAGGGTCTAGCACGTCACACAGCCTTCGCGGGCGCTGACTGCATCGAGGCATTGTTCGCGCAACGCACACGCGCGTCGTTCGATCCACACTGAGTCGCCGAACTCATGGGTCCGGTAGCGATGCGCGTCGAGTTCCTCGGATGCACACTGCAATGTCAGCGTATCGGTGAAGGCGCGCAGTAATGCGTAGTGGCTGGTATCCGGTTCGTGCGTGCCGGACACGATCACATCGACGATCCGTAACGCAGAGTGCGGACCGATCCGCTGTGTCGCCAGGCCTTCCCCCGCCGGCACGATGCCAGCAGTCACGCTCGCCGCATGTTCGAGCGCCCGCACGACCGTCGTGCCGATGGCGACCACGCGCCCATGCCGCGCACGCGTCGCTGCGATCAGCGCAGCGGTGCCTGCCGGAATGCGATACGGCTCGTCAAACGGCAGATGTCGATCGAGTGCCTCATCGCCGGTAGATGACAGCCCAGCGGCGTGCGTTAGCGTGGCAAAGCCAATCCCGCGTGCGCGCATGACGTCGATGCTGTGCCAGTCGAGCACGAAGGCCGCCGACGGCGGTTCGAACGCGACCGGTTGAGCGGCGATGGGCGTCCATACATCCCAGAGCGCGAGCGCTTGCTGCATATGGGCATACTGGACTGGCCGACCCTGTTGAGCGAGGGCACGCCAGATCGCTGTGGCGTCGCCATCGAATTGCAGTTCGACGAGCCGAGGATGCTCAAGCAAGCGCACGATGGTTGCGTCAATGGTCCCGAGCGTGAGCCGGTCGCGAGGTGCGAGCGCGGGCGGCATTGGCCGTGCTTCGGTCGGCGTATGAAAATCGCCGGTGCCGAACACCACGGCGCTAAAGCGTTTCACGTCCTGCGGATCGAGCGAGGCGCGCCCCGCAAGCCTCACTTCGATTTGCGCGCCGCTGCGTCGATGGATGCCAGGCAGGCTCGCGGGCAAGGTCGCGGCGTCGTTTGCAATCACGCAATCGCCCTCACGAAGCAATTCGATAAACGCGGTACGCGGACGATGCTCGATGTGACCGCGCGGATCGATCACCAGCAGGCGCGCATCGCGAGGACGTTGAAGCGGCAGAGTGGCGGCACGCAAGCTCATACTTGTTCTCCTTCGAGACTCACCGGTTGGCGCAGCGCGTACAACGCGGCCGCAATCGCGTCGGCGAATTCGCGTGCCGCAGTGGCGGGGCGTTTCAGACTAGCGGGATCAGCGTCGGGCACGGCGAGCGCGTGCAGCGGCGTGTCCATATCGCCTGGATCGAGTGACAGCACGCGCACGCGCTGGGCGGCCAGTTCGAGGTCCCAGATGCGGCTCAGGTGCCGCAGTCCGGCCTTGCTCGCCCCGTAGGCGCCCCACGTGGGATATGGTTCGATGGCGGCATCGCTGGATACGTTGAGCACCAGCGCGCCGCCGTGTTCACGTGCGGCCGCGGTGAGCGAGCCGAGCAACGCGCGGGTAAGGCGGAAAGGGCCGAGCAGATTGGTGGCGAGTGCGGTTTCGAAGTCTTCGCATTCGGTATCGGCAAGCTGCGCGAGCGGCACGGGCCCGAGGGTCGAGGCGTTGTTCACCAGCACGTCGACTCCGCCGAGCAGGCCGCTGATCTGCATCGCCAATGGGTAAATATCGTTCTTGCAGGACACATCGCCGACGAGACCCACCGCCTTGGATCGACTGGCGGCCACCTTGGCCACGGGTCGTGAATCGCGCGCGACGAACGCAACGCGCGCGCCGCGCGCCAGCAATTCATCGAGCAATGCGAGGCCGAGTCCCGAGGTGCCACCGGTGAGTGCGACGCGTACGCCCTGCAGGTTTGCATTGTTGGGGACCATTTGGATTCTCCATTTCGGGGTGTCACTCGGGAGTGACTGGGGCCACCTGAGTTGACTGAAGGTGACTTCAGGAAGAGGCTGCGTGCCCTGCGTCTCTCCAATGGCCCGATAATAGGAAGCCCACGCCGCACGGCCGAGTGCGATGTCCAACTCCTTGTCAGAAAGTCGATACGATGGACGAATCAACTCCAGAACACGCTCAAGCACCCGCTGCCGAGAATGCGCCGGATACCGCCCACGATGCCTCGCATGCCGCCCAGCACCTGGCGCGCAACCTGGTGGCGTTGCGGCATGCGCGGGCGCTGACGCAGGAGGGACTGGCGAAAGCCTCGGGGGTGCCACGCTCGACGGTGGCGAATCTGGAGTCGGGCGAGGGCAATCCGTCGCTGGCAGTGTTGATGAAGGTGGCGGGTGCACTCGGTGCGCCGCTCGATGAACTGCTTGCGTCGCCGCGTGCCAAGGTGCGCAAGTGGTCGATTGACGATATCTCCGCGCAGAATCGCGGCAATGGCTTGACGATCCGGCCGCTGGTCCCGGAGCCGATGCCCGATGGCATCCTCGAGACCATGTCGTTCGCGCCCGGCGGCTACATGCGTGGCACGCCGCATTTGCCGGGCACGCGTGAATATTTCACCTGCATTGCAGGGCGCGTCGCGATTTTCGTCGCGGGTGAAAGGCATGGACTAGCAACGGGTGACGTGCTGGCCTTCCCCGGTCATGTGCCGCATTCGTACCGCAATGAGGATCCTCAGCGGGAGGCGCTGGGCGTGTCGATTGTGGTGTTGGCAAAGGCGGGGGTGTAACGGCTCGCCGACGGCGGCTTGATAACGCGCTCAGCGCGCCGCACATCGTCTACCGTTGTCAGCCAACGCTCATCCATGCTGTGAGGCGAGCACCGCCTCGCAGCAGGAAACGTCAAATAGGACGAGACGCGCGGCTTAACCGCCGCGATGGGCTCTGAGGTCAGTGTCTGCGCCGGATCCGGTTGAGCACGTGATGCTCGGACAACCAGTGGTGCATCATGCCTTCACCGTTGTGCTCGCGACGGTAGGTGCGCGATTCGAAAATCGATAGCCCCACCAGTACCAGCAGACCCACACCGAGTCCGATGAATCCTGCTACCTGTTCAGCATCCATGGCAGCCTCCTTTGACGACCGCAGCCATGCATACATAGTAGGTCAGTCCGCGGAAAAAAACGCAGGGGACTCGCGCGCAAGCGCAGCATGCAGGCGAAATGCAAGCGTTGCGGCGGTGCGGCATGCTTTGCGGGTAGACTCTCCTCGCGTCTGACGTTGTTTTGTTTCCCTTAGAGAGTCTATGAATCGCCTTTTGCTGATTTCCTGCCTTGCGGCGGCCCTGTGCGGCTGCTCGAACGATCCCGCTTCCGGTCACCATGCGCCCCCGAAAGATCCGGCCGACTATCACGGCGTGCCGACCGACGACCGGCCGCCTTCCATGCTCAACGAAGCTGACCCTCAGGCAGCGCCGCAAGCCAAACCGCAATAAAACGCGGGTGGGTGTGCGCGCTTTATTCTGCCCAGACAGCCGCATTGGGGCCTGTCGCGCCGCAAAGTCGCCGAAAACCCGTTGAAAGGGCGCTGAAAAGGCGAAGCTCCGGCGCGGGCACGCCGGAGCCTCTGACCCGCGCATACTGTTCGCGCGGAGTGCGCGGGCTGTCCTGATTCTAGGAGGAGTGGCCTGTGAGACTTGTGTGCGCTTGTTTCAAGCGGTAACTGGAATGCATGGCATCCGCGGCGGAGCCGTCCTCTGCCGCGTCAATCGTCAGCCCTGAGGCGCACTTGCCGCCGGGATGGTCTCTACGATGCGCGGCAGCAGACGCATCAGCGTGGCACCGCGCACGGCCATGAACACCAGCAGCGCCGCCCACAGTCCCTGGTTGCCCTGCACCGGCATAAACGCCCACGAAGCCGCGAGGAACACGGCGAGCGAGATCGCCATCGACACCATCAACTCGCGCGTGCGGGTCGCGCCAATGAACACGCCGTCCAGCAGAAATCCCCATACGGAAATCACAGGGGAGAGGGCTGCCCATGGCAGATACGCCTCAGCCGTTGCGCGCACGGCTGCCTGGTCGGTCAGGCGTTCGATGATCCAGTTCCCCGTGCTCCAGTAGACGAGCGCAAACCCGAGCGCGCCGAGTGCGGACCAGAACATCGTTACCTTGACCGCCTGGCGAAACGCGTGCCGGTCGCGCGCCCCGATGGCGGCGCCCACCAGGGCTTCGGCCGCGTGCGCGAAGCCGTCGAGCCCGTAGGCCATAAAGGTCTGGAAGTTGAGCAGGAGCGCGTTGGCGGCGAGCACCGTGTCGCCTTGCCGCGCGCCCAGATGGGCGAACCAGCCAAACGAGCCGATTACACACAGCGTGCGCAGGAAAATGTCGCGGTTCAGGGCGAACAGGCGCTTCAGAGCCGCGCCGTGGAATAGAGCTGCGCGCTGGAGCGGCACGACGCCGCGTGGCCGCAGATGCCAAAGCAACGCGGCACCGAGCACGAAACCGAGCGCGTCAGCGGTTGCCGTTGCAGCGCCGATCCCGGCAATGCCCCAGTGGAACGCGTAGACGTACGCCAGCACGGCGACGATATTGACGCTGTTGATGAACACCTGGGTAGCCAGCGCGAGCCTCACGCGCTGCGTGCCGAGCAGCCAGCCCAGCACGACATAGTTGGCAAGCGCGAGCGGTGCGGCCCAGATGCGCGCGTGACAGTAGACCTGTGCCTGGTGCTGGACTGCGGCGCTGCCGCCGATCACCCCCAACGCGTAGTCGATCAGTGGCATCTGCAGCAGCAACACGGCCGCGCCGATTGCCAGCGCGAGCACCAACGCGCGTACGAGGTTATCCCGCAGACCGGTGTGATCGTGGGCGCCCCACGCCTGGGCGACGAGTCCGGTCGTGCCCATGCGCAAGAATCCGAAACCCCAGAACACGAAGCTGAAGAACAGGCCGCCGAGCGCCACGCCGCCGAGATACGACGCGTCTTCCAGATGGCCGGCGACAGCGGTGTCGACGGCGCCGAGAATCGGCTGGGTCAGGTTGGCCAGAACAATCGGAACGGCCAGCGTGAGTACGCGCCGGTGCCAGCGCACCGGCAC